>JAZQIH010000190.1:0-17334 GCA_045541015.1 Anaerovoracaceae bacterium
TGATGGCGGTCTTTGCGGGCTGCAGCCAGAAGCCTTCCGGAAACAATTCGAACACAGAACCGGAAAAGCCGGCAACCATTGAAGTTACGGATATGAAGGGCCGCACCGTTACCATCCCCGCCAAGGTGGAGAGGGTGGTAGTGACCTTCAACCTGGAGGAGTACTTTGCAGTTGCAGGATCCGAAGGCATAGACAAGCTGGTCGGCTGGAGCCACAAGTACTGGCAGGGCAGAAGAGAGGACGCTTACAGCGCCTTTACCAAGGCCTTCCCTAAGCTTAAGGACATCCCTGATGTGGGCTACAACGGAGACATAAGTATAGAGTCCATAATAAGCCTGCAGCCGGATGTTGTCATAGCTTCCGCCACCGGAGCCAACTACAACGCTCTGGAGCCGGGTTTTGAGAACCTTCGCAAAGCCGGCATAGAATGCGTGTTCGTGGACTTCCACAAGCAGACCGTAGAGACTCACCAGAAGAGCATTGCCCTGCTCGGCAAGGTCCTCGGACAGGAAGCCCGCGCGGAGGAAATAGGCAAATACTACGCAGCTCAGATGCAGGTAATAGCAGACAGGCTCAAAGATCTTAAGGATGAGGACCGCCCGAGGGTCTACATGGAGTTCAGCCTGGGGCCCGGACAGCTTGGAAACACCTGGTCCGAGCAGATGTGGGGGGCTCTCATAAGGCAGTGCGGAGGCACAAACATAGCAGCCGGCATGGAGGGCGCAAGCGTGGATATAGCGCCGGAGCAGGTGATATCCGCGGATCCTCAGGTAATAATCTTTGCCTGCAGCCCCAGAACTGATGTGAGCGATAACGTAGTCCTTGGCTACGGGGCTGACAAAGACCTTGCGATAAAGAACATCCAGAGCTACAAGTCCCGCGCAGGCTGGGCGGAGCTGTCCGCGGTAAAGACAGGCCGCATGGGCGGAGTCTACCACGATCTCAGCCGCCACATATTCGATTTTGCAGGCGCCCAGGCCCTTGCAAAGATGATACAGCCGGAGATCTTCAAAGATCTTGATCCGGAAAAGAACCTTGCAGAGTTCTTCGATAAGTACATGCCCGTAAAGCTGGACGGCGTCTGGACCCTGCAGCTCAACTGATAAACTATTACAATGAAACACGATATTGATCCGGGCCGCGCACTATATGCGCGGCTCAATCGCAAGAATTACATAATAATCGCGGCGCTCATAGCTGTCTGCATAGTCAGCTGCGTGCTGGACGTGCTTACGGCTGCCGCATCTCCAATGTACCGGCTGTCTGTAGCGGAGGTCCTTAACTGCCTCATCCATCCCTCGCAGGCTGCAGCCGGGACTTATGTTATAGTCATAAACATGAGGCTCCCCATAGCCATGATGGCGGTGGTAATAGGTTTTGCCCTTGGCGCTTCCGGAGCAGTTATGCAGACCATACTCCACAACCCGCTCGCAAGCCCCTATACCCTGGGCGTCGGCACGGCGGCTGGCTTTGGCGCGTCCCTTGCCATAATACTGGGGCTCGGCTCCATAGCAACATCGGCCATGTCCTTTGTATTTGCAATGCTTATCTGCTTTATGATCTACTTCATGGGCAGAAACAACATCAACAGCGGCGCTCTGGTGCTGTCCGGCATAGCCTGCCTCTTCCTGTTCCAGGCTCTGCAGGCGCTTTTGCAGTACGGGGCCTCCGAGGACCAGAACCAGAGCATAGTATTCTGGTCTTTCGGCTCTCTGCAGCGCACAGACTGGTACAAGCTCCTGATAACAGCAGTCGTGACCTTCTTCTGCACCCCGATAATATTCGCGGATTCCTGGAAGTACACGGCCCTTACCATGGGAGACGAAAGGGCGGTGAGCCTTGGCGTCAACGTATCCAGGCTCAAGGTAAAGTCCTTCTTCCTGATATCGCTGATGGCTGCGGTGTCAGTCTGCTTTACCGGTTCCATAGGCTTTATAGGTCTTGCCGGGCCGCACATAGCAAGGATGATATCCGGAGAGGACCAGCGCTTCTACATACCTATTTCCGCGCTCTGCGGTTCCGCGCTTTTGTCCCTGGCGTCTGTAATTTCAAAGATCTTAAGGCCCGGGGCGGTCTTCCCGATAGGCATAGTCACATCCATTATAGGCGTGCCTTTCTTCTTCTCGCTGGTATTCAGGCAGAACAGCAGGGGAGGTGCAAGATGAGTATACGCATAGAAGATCTCAGATTCACCTATCCTAAAGAGACAAAGCCTGTTCTGGACGGTCTAAGCTTTGAGGCCCAGGAAGGCTGCATCACCGTTGTTGTAGGCGCCAACGGAGCGGGAAAATCCACCCTTATAAAGAGCCTGCTTGGCATACACAAGAGCAGCGGCAAGGTGTACCTGGACGGCGCGGAGCGCAGCAGCATACCGAACGCGGAGCTCTTCAGAAAGGTTGGCTACATGACCCAGGAGAGCGCCATACTGACAAGGCTCAACGTGTTCAATGTTGTGCTTCTGGGCATGCTTGGCTCCCTCAGCCTTAAGGTCCATGACGAGGACATAGACCGCGTCCACGACATGCTCAAGATGCTGGACCTGGAGCAGTACGCGGAAAGGCCTTTCTATGCCCTAAGCGGCGGCCAGAGAAGGCTCGTGGACGTTGCCCAGACCCTTGTAAAAGACCCGCAGATCCTTATAATGGACGAGCCCACAGCCAACCTGGACCTTGCCAACGAGCTCCAGGTGCTGGACATAGTTAAAGCCTACACCAGGCAGCGCTACGTTTCTACGCTCCTTACCCTCCACGACCTGAACATGACCGCAAGGTACGCGGACAAGGTGGTCCTGCTTAAGGACGGCAAGGTGTTTAAGGAGGGTGAGCCTTTCGAGGTGTTCACAGAGGATAATATCCGGGAAGCTTACGGCGTTAACGTAAACGTTATCCTTGGTGAGAATTACAGGCCGGTCATCCAGCCAAGCCCTGCGGAAGCGGAAAAAGAATATGAATTCAGGAGATAGATCATGGAAATCAGAGAAGAGATAAACGCATACTGGTCCAAGCGCGCCGACGAGTTCGGAGATGCCCGCTACACGGACATGCAGGGAGAAAAGCATCAGAACTGGAAGAAGCTTATAGGCAGCTTCCTTCCGGAGAAGGAGCACATAAGGGCCCTGGATCTCGGTACCGGCGCGGGCTTTTTCTCCTTCATTTTAAGCGAGCTTGGCTGCAGCGTAACGGCCATAGACTATTCCGAGGACATGCTCAGGAACGCCAGGAAAAACGCAGAAAAGCTTGGTTTCAAGGAGATAGAGTACTTCCGCATGGACGCGCAGACCCTGGATTTTGAGGACGAAAGCTTCGATTTTATCTTTACCAGGAACGTTACCTGGACACTTCCGGACCCTGCAAAGGCTTATTCGGAGATGATAAGGGTACTGGCTCCCGGCGGCAGGATCATGAACGCGGACGCCAACTACGCAGCGGGCTTTAAGGTAATGGACGAGACCGGTGCCACTGAAAAGTACGCAAAGACAGGCGATTCCAAGTACGAGCACCCGGCAGGAAGCCTGGAGATGCTCAAGGAGAGGAACCGCCTTGCAAGGTCCCTCTACATAGCAGACGAGTACCGCCCCGTGTGGGATCTTAAGGTAATGCTTGCAGGAGGCCTGGAAAAGATATGGATCGAGGCCGATGTAAATAAAAACGTCTTTGGATACGAGCTGCCTAAAGACGGTGTAAGGCATTCGCCCGAATTCGTTATAGTAGGTGAAAAGGTAAAATAAAAAGAGGCCCCTTGCCGGGACCTCTGTGCTCTATTCGTAGACGCTCTTAAAGGCGTTGAAGGCCTTCTGCATACCGACTTCCAGAGGCGAGTAGCTAACTCCAAGCTGCTCGCTTATTTTAGTGCCTATGAAGAGCTCACTCTCTTCTGCGGTGAGCGGGAAGGGAAGCGGGATGTTCTGCTCAAAGACTTGCTGGACAGTTACAGGCTGAGTGGTAAAGGGCCTGTCGGAGACCTTGCGCAGGACTTCTATGTAGCTTTCGTAGCTTACCACTTCCGGAGCGGAAAGGTTGTAGGCCTGGCCGATCGCCTTGTCCTGCTGCTCTATGCAGGCGCAGATGGCGCGCGCAACGTCTGTTACGAACACGAAGTTCCACTTGGAGTCCGAATCAGTGGGGAAGGGCACCGGCAGGCCTTTTACTATGCGCTCCACAAAGAAGCTTTCGCGCGGGGCGTAGTTGTAGGGGCCGTAGATGAAGGCAGGGCGCAGTATGGTAAGGCCTATGCCTTTTTCTTTGCAGAATTCGGCGGCCTCCAGCTCCAGATTGCGCTTGTTCCACATGTATTCGGCTGCCATGCAGTTTCCCAGGTGGTCCTGCAGGGGAGTGGATTCGTCCTTTGGCGTTCTTATGCTGCGGTCGTAGACGTCCGCTGTGCTGATCAGGATGTACTGGGAAGCCTTGATATCAAGCGATCCCAGAAGGTTCCTGCAGTCCCCGGGCTCGTAGGCGCAGAAATCCACAACGGCATCGTAAGTGCCGGCCGGGATGGCCTTAAGGCCAGCAGTATCGTGGCGGTCGCACTTGTATTCTGTTACATCTCCAAGGTATTTCATGGAGTAGGTGCCGCGGTTTATGAATGTAAGACCGTATCCGGCCTGGTTTGCGATTATGGCAAAGACCCTTCCTGTAAAGTAAGTCCCGCCTATTATGAGTACTTTTTTCATGATGGACCTCCTTAGCTATATGATATCTGAGTTCGCCGGAAAAAACAACGGCGGCTTTTGCAGGATGTATTTTGTATGAATTTGCAGGCGGAATCGTTGACACGCCGGCGCTTTGCCCTTATAATTAACGCAAATTACGGCTTTTTATGCAAAATGCGGAGGATAAGGCAATAGGCATTTTTGAAAGCAAAAGAACAAGGCATATACTGGCGGGCGCGCTTGCTGTGTTCGTCGTTCTTGTTATGCTCTTTGCGGCAGCTTATCCTGTCATAGAGGCCGATCACGAGTGCTGCGGCCACGGCTGCCACGTGTGCTCCTGCGTAAGGCTCTGCAGGGCATCTGTGCAGATCTTGGGGCTGGCAGCAGCTGTTATTCTTTTAGTTCTTTCAGCAACATGCAGCAGAGTCTGGCTGTTTGTAAGCAAGGCACGCAGCCTGCATGTTTCTACACCTGTTACCACCAAAGTCCGGCTGAATAATTAAAAGCTTCTTTTTGCGCGCGGCATTTTTTGGCGCCGCGGAGTTTTTATACGCAAAAAGGAGGTATTTTAACGTGAAAAAGATAATAAGCCTGGCGCTTGCTGCTGTCCTGGCCCTAAGCCTTCTGGGCGGCTGCGGCAAGGCTCCGGCAAACAATGGATCAGAGCCGGAAAAGCTCAAGATAGTAACTACGATATTTCCCATATACGACTGGGCTGCAAGCATCATTGGAGAAAAGGCCGCGGATGCTGAGCTTACAATGCTTTTAGACAGCGGTGTGGATCTTCACAGCTACCAGCCAACAGTTAATGACATAATAAAAATAGCAGACTGCGATATATTCATCCACGTTGGCGGCGAGTCCGACGGCTGGGTGCAGGACGCCCTTAAGGAAGCAACCAATAAGGACATGATAGTCATAGATCTGCTCGAAGAGCTTGGCGATGCTGCCAAGGAAGAGGAGATCATAGACGGCATGCAGGAAGAAGACCACGATCACGACCACGAGGGCGAAGACCACGACCATGAGGGCGAAGACCACGAGCACGAAGAGCATGAATATGACGAGCACGTCTGGCTGTCGTTGCGGAACGCAGAGAAGTTTGCGGATATCTTCCGGAAAGCCTTTGCAAAGGCAGACCCCGCCGGGGCTGATACTTATGCAAAGAACGCTGCCGCCTACATAGAAAAGCTAAAGGCTCTGGACGAAAAGTACAAGTCCGCAGTAAAGGCAGGCAGCAAGGATACTCTGCTGTTCGGGGACCGCTTCCCGTTCCGCTACCTGGTAGACGACTACGGCCTTAAGTACTTCGCCGCCTTTGCGGGTTGCTCCGCGGAGACAGAAGCCAGCTTCGAGACCGTATCCTTCCTCGCCAAAAAGGTGGACGAGCTTGGGCTTCACGCGGTCATGACCATAGAAGGAAAGGACCACAGGATAGCCCAGACCATAGTCCAGAATACCGCATCCAAGGACCAGCAGGTCCTTACCATGGACTCCATGCAGGCCACAACTTCAAAGGATGTAAAGGCCGGCGCCAGCTACCTTTCCATAATGGAGAGCAACCTGCAGGTGCTTAGTCAGGCCATCAGATAAAGCAATCTACGTTATCGCAGGATCACAGAAAGAAGGAGACTTATGTCCCTTATAAAAGCAGAAAACCTTACCCTTGGCTACGACCAGCGCGTTGTGGCAGAGGGCATCAGCTTCGAAGTTTGCGCAGGGGATTACCTGTGCATAGTAGGAGAGAACGGCTCAGGCAAGAGCACCCTAATGAAGACCGTGCTGGGGCTGCTTCCAGCTGTTTCCGGCAGCATAAAGACCGGAGACGGCCTGGGAAAAGCCCAGATAGGCTACCTTCCGCAGCAGACGGAGGTCCAGAGGGATTTTCCGGCTTCGGTAAAGGAGATAGTGCTGTCCGGCTGCCTTGGAAAGTGCGGCAGCAGGCCGTTTTACAGCGCGGAGGAGAAGGTTCTTGCGGAAAAGAACATGGAGCGCATGGGCGTGGAGAAGCTCAGCAGGCGCTGCTACCGGGAGCTTTCCGGCGGCCAGCAGCAGAGGGTCCTTCTGGCAAGGGCTCTTTGTGCGGCGGAAAAGGTGCTGCTTCTGGATGAGCCTGTATCCGGCCTGGATCCTAAAGTAACAGCCGAGATGTACGCCCTCATAGAAAAGCTCAACAAGGAGGGAATGACCATAATCATGATCTCCCACGATATAACTGCAGCTGTTAAGTACGCAACCCACATACTCCACATGGGGGACAAGGTGTTCTTCGGCAGCAAGGAGCAGTACCTTAAGAGCGCCGAGGGCCGTGCTTTTGCGGAAAAGGAGGCTGAAGATGTTAGATAACCTTGCTATGTATCTTCAGTACCCCTTCGTAAGGTACGCGCTTATAGTAGGCGTTCTGATAGCGCTGTGTTCCTCGCTGCTTGGCGTAACACTGGTGCTGAAGCGCTTCTCCTTTATAGGGGACGGGCTCTCGCACGTGGCTTTCGGCGCCATGGCTGTGGCCGCGGTGGTGGGTCTCACAAACGAGATGCTGCTGGTGCTGCCTATAACGGTTATAAGCGCGGTGCTGCTGCTCAGGACCGGCAGCCACACCAAGATAAAAGGGGACGCCGCAATAGCCATGATCTCCGTTGGTGCTCTGGCCTTCGGCTACCTGCTTATGAACCTGTTCTCCACGTCCTCCAATATAAGCGGGGACGTGTGCAGCACGCTGTTCGGCTCTACATCCATACTCACGCTGACATCCGGCGAGGTGTGGCTCTGCGTGGGGCTTTCCATTGCTGTCGTGGCCATGTTCGTGCTGCTCTACAACAAGATCTTTGCTGTAACTTTCGATGAAGACTTTGCAAGGACTTCCGGGGTCAGGGCCGGTCTTTACAAGAACATCATCGCGGTAATAACAGCCGTGATAATAGTCCTGGCCATGAACCTTGTGGGATCGCTGCTTATTTCAGCTCTGGTCATCTTCCCGGCGCTTTCCGCCATGAGGATATTCAAGAGCTTCAAGTCCGTTACAATATTCTCCGCGGTGCTTTCCGTGGTCTGCGCTCTGGCGGGCCTTCTGGTATCCATACTTGCAGGAACTCCGGTGGGCTCCACTATTGTTGCCGCGGACGCTGTGGCATTCGGTATCTGCTGCCTTGCGGGCAGGTTCGTAAAGGGGTGATCGTTATGAAGAAAATAATTAGTCTGCTGCTTTGCATGGGCTTGCTGCTTTCAATGGCAGGGTGCGGAGGATCTTCGCAGAACGCATCCAACTCGTCCAACAATGCTGCGCAGGAAGATCCTGCAAATAAAATAGACCACGATCTTTCCGGAATGTCCGGTACCGTGGTCTTTGCTCAAGTTTCAAATATGCTTACCAATGCGGGGGATTATATAGGGAAGACTGTCAGGATCAAGGGCAACTTTGCGGTGTATCAGGATACAAACACGGGTCAGCTGTACTTTGCCTGCGTTATCCCGGATGCAACGGCCTGCTGCGAGCAGGGCTTCGAGTTTGTGCTCTCGGAGCAGCGCACCTACCCGCAGGAATATCCCGAGATAGGTACCCAGATAACCGTTACCGGCATCTTTTCCACCTATCAGGAGGGGCAGTTCACCTACGTTACCCTTAAGGACGCCAAGCTGATGTAGCGGCCCGGCCGTGTGATCAGTCTTCTGAGATCTCTTCGTCGCAGTATGCGCAGCGCAGAGTTCCCTTGGAGTCGTAGTAGACTTCGTGGACTATGCCGCGTTCGTGAGTGCACACGCACTTCTTGCTGCTGCACTTGAAGCGCGGATCCGAGTAG
Organism: Anaerovoracaceae bacterium; assembly: GCA_045541015.1. Classification (GTDB taxonomy): domain Bacteria; phylum Bacillota; class Clostridia; order Peptostreptococcales; family Anaerovoracaceae; genus RUG13409. The sequence goes on from JAZQIH010000190.1 coordinate 8,449, forward strand.
ACGTTCTCCTCTGCTGCGGGAATATCCTTTTCCGCAAGAAGCTTAAGGATCAGAGCTTCTCTCATGAACTTGCCGTTCTCCGCCTGGCGGAAGTAAGCAGCTCTTGGGTCTGCGTCAAAGTCTGTTGAGATCTCGTCCACGCGGGGCAGGGGGTGCAGCACTATGCAGTCCTTTTTAGCAGAGCGCATCTTGCGCGCGTCCAGTATGTAGCAGCCGGCAAGGCGCTCGTAAGTCTGGGGGTTTTCGAAACGCTCGCGCTGTATGCGGGTCATGTAGAGCACGTCCAGGCGGGGGAGGGCATCCTCCAGCTCGGTGGTCTCTTCGAAGGGTATGCCCAGGCTGCTGAGCTTTTCTGTTATGTGGCTCGGAACTATCAGCTCGTTAGGAGCTATCAGCACGAAGCTCACGCCTTCGTAGCGGGACATTGCGTCTATAAGGGAGTGCACTGTGCGCCCGTAGAGCAGGTCTCCGCAGATGCCTATAGTAAGGCCGCTCAGGCGGCCTTTTTCTCTGTAGATAGTAAGCAGGTCCGCAAGGGTCTGGGTCGGGTGGAAGTGGCCGCCGTCGCCCGCGTTTATAACGGGTATGGACGCTGCTTTGGACATGGAGCGGGCTGAGCCTGCAAGCGGGTGTCGCACTGCTATGATGTCTGCGTAGCAGCTTACCACTTTTGCGGTGTCTGCAAGGGTCTCGCCCTTGGTAACAGAGGAACCGCCGGCTCCGCTGACCGATATGACGCTGCCGCCGAGCTCCAGCATTGCAGCCTCAAATGATAGGCGGGTGCGGGTGGATGGCTCAAAGAACAGCGTTGCTATCTTCTTGCCCTTGCAGCTTTCCGCGTATTTTTCACGGTGGGCTATTATGTCCAGGGCTTTGTCCATGAGGGCGTAGAGTTCTTCCACGCTCAGGTCTGTGATGTTTATAAGGCTTCTCATTTCAATGCCTTTCGGTCTTTACTTGTGTATCCAGCTCTCGTCGGACGGGTTATTTCTGAACGCTATCAGGCGGGCTATGTCGGACTCGGCAATGTAACCTTCCTCCGCTGCTGCCTTAGCGATCTCGTCGAAATTGGTGAGGGATACGTTCTTAACGTCTGCGGCTGCCAGCCTGTCCAGGCCCTTCTTCATACCGTAGGTGAAGATGGATACCACGCCCAGGACGTCGGCTCCTGCCTCGCGGAGCACCTGGACTACTTCAAGGACGCTGCCTGCGGTGGAGATGAGGTCTTCCACGACTACGACCTTCTGGCCAGGCTCCAGCCTTCCTTCTATCTGGTTCTGCCTGCCGTGGTCCTTGGCGCCGCTCCTTACATAGCCCATGGGAAGTCCCATTATGTGGCCGCAGATGGCTGCGTGGGCAATGCCTGCGGTGGAGGTGCCCATCAGGACTTCAGCCTCCGGGTAGTTTTCCTTTATGAGCTGCACAAGGCCGTTCTCCACGTCTGTGCGCACTGCCGGCGCGGTGAGTGTGAGCCTGTTGTCGCAGTAGACGGGGCTCTTGATGCCGCTGGCCCAGGTGAAGGGCTCGTCCGGTCTGAAGAAGACTGCCTTGATGCTGAGCAGATCCTTTGCTATTACTTTGCTGAGTTCCATTTCTATACTCCTTAAAATCGGCGATTTGAGCGATGTTTTTTGCTTAGCCGATGAATTCATCGACGCAGCGCGTATAAGCCGCTACAGGGTCTTCTGAGCGGGTTATAGGGCGTCCTACGACTATGTAGTCGGATCCTATTTCCTTGGCTTTAGCCGGGGTCATAATGCGCTTCTGGTCTCCGGCGGCGCTGTCAGCAAACCTGATGCCCGGAGTTACCGTAAGGAAGCCCTTTCCGCAGGTGTCGTGCACAGCCTTGGATTCCAGCGGGGAGCACACCACGCCGTCCAGCCCTGCGTTCTTGGCTGTGAGTGCATAGTGCATAACTACCTGTTCCATGGGCTTTTCTATCAGCAGGTCCTTTTCCATGGCCTCCTGGTCTGTGGAGGTCAGCTGGGTTACTGCTATGAGCAGGGGACGGGTGCCGTCCGGGCGGGTGAGGCCTTCGATGGCGGCCTGCATCATGGCTGTGGTGCCTGCCGCGTGGACGTTGCAGATATCAACATCCAGCCTGGAGAGCACTGCCATTGCGCTCTTTACAGTGTTTGGGATGTCGTGCAGCTTAAGATCAAGGAAGATCTTGTGGCCGCGGGCCTTGATATCCCTTACTATCTGCGGTCCTTCCGCGTAGAAGAGCTCCATGCCTATCTTTACGAAGGGCTTTCTTTCGCAGCCGCTGAACTTGTCCAGGAACTCAAGCGTAGCCTCCCTGGATGGAAAATCACATGCAACTATTACGTCTTTACCCATTACAATGCTGCTCCTATTATATCACTAAGTTTATTAATGCCCAGCCTGTCCATCTCGGCGGGCAGGGCTTCTATTATCTTCTTGCAGGCCAGGGGGTCCACCAGGTTGGCGGCTCCTACCTCTACGGCGCAGGCTCCGGCCATCATCATTTCTATTAAATCGCGGGCTGTGCTGACTCCGCCCATGCCAACCACTGGCACTTTTACGGCCTTGGCTACCTGCCACACGCAGCGCAGCGCCACGGGGAAGACTGCAGGTCCGGAAAGTCCGCCGGTGGTGTTTGCAAGCAGGGGACGGCGGGTCTTAAGGTCTATCCTCATGCCAAGCAGGGTGTTTATAAGGCTTATTCCGTCCGCTCCGGCGTCCTCGCAGGCCTTTGCCATTTCCGCAATGTTTGTAACATTAGGCGTAAGCTTTACTATAACAGGCTTGGTGGTGACCTTCTTTACAGCCGCAGTTACTTCTGCCGCTGCCTTGGGGTCTGTTCCGAAGCTCATGCCGCCGCCGTGCACGTTGGGGCAGCTGATGTTTACCTCCAGCCAGCCCACCTGAGGCTCTTTGTCCAGCTTTTCGCAGGTGTAGACGTACTCGTCCACGGAAAAGCCGCTTACGTTTGCCATTACAGGCTTATTGAATATCTTTGCAAGGGCAGGGAGCTCTTCAGCTATGACCTTTTCCACGCCGGGGTTCTGAAGCCCCACTGCGTTCAGCATGCCGCCTTCGGTCTCCGCAATGCGCGGGGTGGGGTTGCCGAACCTGGGTTCCTTTGTGGTGCCCTTAAAGGAGAAGGTGCCCAGCATGTTTATGTCGTAGACTTCCGCAAATTCCCTGCCGTAGCCGAAGGTTCCGGAGGCGGGGATAACGGGGTTGTCCAGCTCTATGCCGCAAAGCGTTGTTTTTAATCTTTCGTTGATCATTTCTGTATTATGCAGGTCCTTTTAGTCCCAGAGAAGTTCGTCAGCGCTGAATACGGGGCCGTCCTTGCAGACGCGCTTGTAGCCGCCTTTTACCTTTATGCTGCAGCCCATGCAGGCTCCGAAACCGCAGCCCATGCGCTCTTCGAGCGAGAGCTGGCCGCGCCTTTCCGCCATGACTTTTCTTACAGCCTTGAGCATTGGCAGGGGGCCGCAGGCGTAATAATCGGAGTAGTAAGCCGGATCTAAAGGCGTGGTTACATAACCCTTTATTCCGTAACTGCCGTCCACGGTGGTAACTATAACGTCGTGGACCAGGTCTCTGAACTCTTTTTCGTAGAAGACCTCGCTCTTGGTGTTGAAGCCAAGGACAACGGTAATGTGCCTGCTTATTCGGCCGTCTCCGATCAGCTCTTTTGTGAGCTTGTACAGGGGCGGAACGCCTACGCCTCCGCCTATCACCAGCGGGTGAGGGCCGGCCTTTCTTAGGTCGTAGCCGTTGCCAAGGCCGGTCAGGATGTCCAGCTGGGTTCCGGGCTGCATCTCAGCCATATCCGCGGTGCCTTCGCCTACAACCTTGTACACAAGAGTGAGTTCTCCGTCCTTGGAATCGCACACGGAGATGGGCCTGCGCAGGTACCTTCCAGGCAGCTGCACATTTACGAACTGGCCGGGTGCAGTTATCGCCGAAGTATCGCCCTCCAGCACCATCCTGCACACGGACTCAGTCAGCCTTGTATTCTCTTTTACAGTAAACAGTGAATCTTTCATAATTGTTAATAATTCTTACTGAGCCTCGGAAAACATTGCGTATCATCAAGCTTTACTGCGGCGTGCCAGAGAGCATCACAGCTGCTTTCGAAGCGCTTGCAGAGCGGCAGAAAAGACTTTCGGCCCGGTTTTTCACAGCGAGCGCGGATGAGGTACGCAGCGAGCTGATGAAAAGCCCCGAAAGGCTTGGCGTGAAGCCGCGCAGCGGGCTGAGAAAACAGCTTGTGTGCTCTCCCGGCAGCCGCTGCAAAACTTATGGTTACGCGTCGATTGTTGAGATGGTCAGTGTTGTCTCTTCGAGGACGTCCAGCAGCACGCGGACAGTGTCCAGGGATGTAAACAGCGTGGCGTTGTTCTCGGTAGCCGCAAGCCTTATCTTGTGTCCGTCGGACAGAGCCTTGGTAGCGCCTACTTCGCTGGTGTTTATGATGTAGGCAATGTGGCCCTGGCGTATGGATTCGGGTATCTCGTCGGAGCCGTCGCTGATCTTCTTCAGAGTCCTTGTGCGTATGCCGTTTTCCTTGAGGAACTTGGCGGTTCCCTTGGTTGCCTCGATGTTGAATCCAAGGTCGTAGAACCTTCTTACAAGGGGCAGGGCCTCCTCGCGGTCCTTCTTTGCCACAGTTACCAGAACTGTGCCGTAGTTCTTGAGCTTCATGCCTGCAGCCTGCAGTGCCTTGTACAGAGCTCTGTTGAGCTTCTTGTCGTAGCCTATGGCCTCGCCTGTGGACTTCATTTCCGGGGAGAGGTAAGCGTCCAGCCCCTTGATCTTGTTGAAGGAGAAGACTGGTACCTTTACGTAGTAGCGCTCCTTTTCCGCGGGGTAGAGGTCGAATATGCCCTGTTCCTTGAGGCTCTTTCCAAGGATAACGTCAGTTGCAATGTCCGCAAGGCTGTAGCCTGTGGCCTTGGAGAGGAAGGGAACTGTTCTGGAGGACCTGGGGTTTACTTCTATGATGTGGACGTTTTCGTCCCTGTCTACGATGAACTGTATGTTGTAGAGGCCTACGATGCCTATTGCCGGGCCGAGCTTCTTAGCGTACTGGAGTATGGTGCCCTTTACCTTGTCGGAAATGGAGAAGGAGGGGTACACGCTTATGGAGTCTCCGCTGTGGACGCCTGTGCGCTCTACCAGCTCCATGATTCCGGGCACGAACACGTCGCGGCCGTCGCAGACTGCGTCAACTTCAACTTCCTTGCCGAAGATGTACTTGTCTACCAGAACCGGGCGGTCTGCGTCTATCTCTACAGCGGTCTGCAGGTAACGGCGGAGCTGTTCCTCGTCAGTTACGATCTGCATTGCGCGGCCTCCCAGAACGAAGCTCGGGCGCACCAGAACGGGGTAGCCGACTTCTTCAGCGGCCTTTACGCCGTCCTCTATGTTGGTAACAGCGTGTCCTGGCGGCTGCGGGATGCCAAGGTTCTTAAGCAGCTTTTCGAAGCTGTCGCGGTTTTCTGCGCGGTCTATGGCCTCGCAGTCGGTGCCTATGATCTTTACTCCGCGCTTCATCAGAGGCTCTGCCAGGTTGATGGCTGTCTGGCCGCCCAGGGAGGCGATAACGCCTTCCGGCTGCTCAAAGTCTATGATAGCCATTACGTCTTCCGGGGTGAGCGGCTCAAAGTAGAGCTTGTCCGCGGTGGTGTAGTCCGTGGAGACTGTTTCCGGGTTGTTGTTGATTATTATAGCCTCGTAGCCTGCGCGCTTTATGGTCTGCACTGCGTGGACTGTGGAGTAGTCGAACTCTACGCCCTGGCCTATGCGTATGGGGCCTGCGCCGAGCACTACGATCTTCTTCTTATCTGTGAGCCTGGACTCGTTCTTTCCGGTGTAGGAGGAGTAGAGGTAGGCTATGTACTTTCCAGTGTGGAGGGTGTCTACCATGCGGAAGATCGGCTTGATATCAAGGCTCTTCCTGTACTTCCATACGGAGAGCTCGTCTGTGTTCCAGAGCTTTGCAATGTACTTGTCGGAGAAGCCCATGGTCTTTGCGGCCTTGAGTATGTCCGGAGTGCAGTCTGCAAATACGCCGCCCTTAAAGTCCGGAGCTGCGTCCGCAAGGGTCTTTTCCATGTCCACTATCTTCTTGAAGCTCTCAAGGAAGAGCTCGGTTATCATGGTGGCCTTGTGCAGCTCTTCTACGGAAACGCCGCGGCGCAGCAGCTCAAATACCGCAAACACGCCGTCTGCGCGGAATTCGGAGATGTAGTCCCAGAGCTCCTTGTCGGTGCAGGCATCGAACTTGGCCATGTGGAAGTGGCAGACGCCTATCTCAAGGGATCTTACGGACTTGAGGCAGCACTCTTCCAGGGTTGCGCCTATGCCCATGACCTCGCCTGTGGCCTTCATCTGGGTGCCCAGGGTGTTGGGTGCGCTGGGGAACTTGTCGAAGGCAAAGCGCGGGAACTTGGCAACTATGTAGTCCAGGCTGGGCTCTATCGCAGCGGTGCCGCCTGCAACGGGGATCTCCTCCAGGCTCATGCCCATGGCTATCTTTGCGGTGACCCTTGCTATTGGGTAGCCGCTGGCCTTGGAAGCAAGCGCGGAGGACCTGGAAACGCGTGGGTTTACTTCTATCAGGAAGTACTCGCTGGAGTTGGGGTTCAGGGCGAACTGTACGTTGCAGCCGCCTTCTATCTTGAGCTCTTTGATTATCTTTATAGCAGAATCGTTGAGCATCTTAAGGTCTTTGTCGTTGAGGGAGAGGATAGGCGCAACTACTATGGAGTCTCCTGTGTGCACGCCTACAGGGTCCACGTTTTCCATACCGCATATGGTTATGGCGTGGTCGTTGGTGTCCCTCATTACCTCGAACTCTATCTCCTTGTAGCCCTTGACGCTCTTTTCTACGAGCACCTGGTGCACTGGGGAGAGGCGGAAGGCGTTGGTGCCTATCTCTATGAGCTCTTCTTCGTTATATGCAAAGCCGCCGCCGGTGCCGCCCAGAGTGAATGCGGGGCGCAGAACTACGGGGTAGCCTATGTGCTTAGCAGCTTCTTTTGCGTGCTCAAGGTCGTAGGTTATCTCGGAGGGGATGACCGGCTCTCCTATGGAAAGGCACATCTCCTTGAAAAGCTCGCGGTCTTCTGCTCGCTCTATGCTGTCTGCCGGGGTGCCCAGAAGCTTGCAGCCGCACTCCTTAAGGACACCTTTCTTTTCCAGCTGCATGGCAAGGTTTAGTCCTGTCTGGCCGCCTATTCCGGGAACTATGGCGTCCGGACGCTCCATGCGCAGGATCTTTGCTATGTACTCCAGAGTGAGCGGCTCCATGTATACCTTGTCCGCAATCGCGGTGTCGGTCATGATCGTCGCGGGGTTGGAGTTTGCGAGTACGACCTCATAGCCCTCCTCGCGCAGGGCGAGACAGGCCTGCGTGCCCGCGTAGTCAAATTCGGCGGCCTGACCGATCACGATGGGGCCCGAGCCGATCACGAGGATCTTGTGAATGTCGGTTCTCTTAGGCACGGTGGTCCGCCTCCTTTCCGAAGAGTGTAAACTGCGTTCCGCCCTCGGCCTTGTGCCGCTCGAGCAGGCGGATGAACTGGTCAAAGAGATAGCTGCTGTCCTGCGGGCCGGGCGCGCTCTCCGGGTGATACTGCACGGAGAAGACCATGTCGCGCTCGCACTTCACGCCTTCGATCGTGTTGTCCAGCAGGTTGATGTGCGTCGCTTCGAGATCCGTGCCCTCCAGCGACTCGGCCTTCACGGCGTAGCTGTGGTTCTGGCTCGTGATCTCCAGCTTTCCGGTCTCCAGATTCCGCACCGGGTGGTTGCCGCCGCGGTGGCCGAACTTCAGCTTGTAGGTCTCCGCGCCGTAGGCGAGCGAGATGATCTGGTGTCCCAGGCAGATGCCGAAGATCGGGAGCTTTCCGCGAAGCTGACGCACGACCGCCGCCACCTCCGGCACATCCTGCGGGTCGCCGGGGCCGTTGGAGAGGAAGAGCCCGTCCGGCTCCATGAATTCAATTTCCCGCGCCGTCGTGTTGTAGGGCACGACTGTCACGTTGCAGCCGCGCGCGTTGAGAGAGCGCACGATGTTCAGCTTCATGCCGCAGTCGATCGCGACGACGTTGAACCGGTGGTTCGAGGTTCGAGAATACCAGCGCTTGCGGCAGCTCACGCGCTGTACCAGATCCTGCGGCAGGCGCGCCGCGCGGAGCTTTTCCAGCGCGGTCTCGGTGTCGGTCTCCATCGAGGTGATCAGACACTTCATGCTGCCCACGTCGCGGATCTCGCGCGTCAGTTTTCTCGTGTCCACGCCGGAGATGCCCGGCACGCCGCACTCCACCATCAGCTCCGAGAGCGTCTTCGTGTAGCGGAAGTTGGAGGGGTTGTCGTTGTATTCCCGCACGATCAGCGCGCCGATCGTGGGCGTTTTCGTCTCAAAGTCCTCGTCCGTGGTGCCGTAGTTGCCGATGATCGGATAGGTCATCACAACAGCCTGCCCGGTGTAGCTCGGGTCGGACACGATCTCCTGATAGCCGACCATCGAGGTGTTGAACACCGCCTCGCAGATCACGTCCTCCGCCGCGCCGAAGCCGGCGCCAAAGTAGACGCTGCCGTTTTCGAGGATCAGTTTACGATTGAAGTTCTGCATGATTTAAGCTCCCATCTAATGAGGAATGAGGAATTAGGAATTAGGAATTACCCCCTCGGGCATTCCTCATTCCTCATTCCTAATTCCTAATTTGCTTCCTGATATACGATCTCGCCATTGCAGATCGTCATCTTCACTTTCCCGTTTACCTTCCACCCGTCGAACGGCGTTGCCCTTCCCATCGAGGCGAAGTCCTTGGGGTCGATCGTCCATGCCTCGTTCGGGTCGAACACGCAGAGATCGGCGGGCTTTCCGATCTCGATGCC
>JAZQIH010000191.1:0-23005 GCA_045541015.1 Anaerovoracaceae bacterium
ATCGCCGTCCAGCTTGGTCATTACTATGCCGTCTATGCCAAGCTGCTGGTGGAAGGTATCCGCTACGTTTACAGCGTCCTGGCCTGTCATGGCGTCCACGACAAGGAGTATCTCGTGGGGCTTTACTTCCTTGCGCACGCGCTTGAGCTCATCCATGAGCTGCTCGTCTATGTGCAGACGTCCGGCGGTATCTACAATAAGTATGTTGAGGCCCTTGCGCTCTGCTTCTCTTTTAGCTGCAACAGCTATTGCTGCGGCATCGCGGTTGTTTCTGTCCGTGTAGACCGGAACGCCTACCTGGGCTCCGACTACTTCCAACTGATCTATAGCTGCGGGCCTGTAGATATCGCAGGCTGCGAGCATGGGCTTTTTGCCTTCTTTGGTAAGGTAAGCTGCAAGCTTGGCTGCCGTGGTGGTCTTACCGGTTCCCTGAAGACCTACCAGCATTATGGTGGTAAAACCGCTGCTGCTGTAGGTGAGCTTGGAACTGCTGCCGCCGAGGAGCTCTGTAAGCTGATCGTTAACGACCTTTACTACCTGCTGGCCGGGAGTAAGGCTTTTGAGTATCTCTTCTCCGAGAGCTTTTTCCTTTACCTGAGCCACAAAATCCTTAACTACCTTGTAGTTTACGTCCGCCTCCAGAAGAGCGAAGCGTATTTCCTTCATGGCCTCGTTGATGTCTGCCTCTGAAAGCACGGCTTTGCCGCGGAGCTTTTTGAATATTCCGTTAAGTTTATCGCTTAAAGACTCAAATGCCATTTTCCCTCTTCCATCTGGCTACAAGGCCAAGTTTATCTTCGTAGTTCTGCAGAGCTTTTTCTGCCCTTTTAAGGCCTTCCGAGACAGCCTGCTTGCTTACTCCAACGGTTTCTGCGATCTCTGTTAAGGAGCAGTCCTCGTTGAAGTAAAGATCAACAAAACGCTGCTGTTTTTCAGAAAGCAGCGGTCCGTAAAAATCGTATAAGGTGCTGATCTCAAAAGTTTCCTCTAACATAACGGTGGTATTATAACACAATAAAAACCGCTGTCAAGGAAAAATGTTGACAGTATTTAAATATCTTCCAGGATGCTGCTCATGCGTTCCAGATCCTTGCAGCGTTCAGCTACTGTTCTGCCGTCTTCAAGCACCAGATCCTTGTCCGCAATGCAATTTCCATCGATAATTGGCAGCGCGTCGGTATAGACTTGAGCCGCCTTTTTGCTATCCCTGAGGGTATGCATTATATATTCCGAATACCAGAAAGTGTACTGGAAATGCTTTTGGTAATCCTCGGGATCGTGGAGCTGCATTGCCCTCTGCTTGCTTATGCGCAGAGCGTAGCCGTACCATATTACGGCTTCCTCGTAGGCGCGCCGTATCTGCAGGGTATCTCCGACGCCTCTGAACGATCTGAATATAGAGTCCATATCTTCCCTGCTGCCGGTATAGGACTTCTGAACAATGTCGATAACAGAGAGGTAGGTCTTCTCTGCCTCTTTGTATTCGCCCTTTTTGTACAGCTGATCTGCAGCTGCAAAGGTATCGGCTATTATCTCGCTTCTGGTCTTTTTCCGTGCAAGAGCTTTGGTCAGAGCCATCTTGGCGCGCTGCATGTTTTCTTTGTATGAAGGCTCATCGGGATAGACTTTCGAGAGTATGCCCCATATCATCGCAGCTTCAGCTGCTGCGAGCTTGTCTCCAAGAAGACCAAGCCTGCAGAGCGCGTCTGCAACATCATCGTTCGCCTGAACCGTCTTGTATTCTTCATAAAGCTTGCGCCTAAGATCAAGAGCCTTCTGGTACCATTCCTTAGCGCCTTCGGTATCCGAAGAGGCTTCCTTTACGGTGCCTATCTCTATGTATCTTAGCGAAAGGTCCCTTCCAGACTCGGGGGTCTGTATCTCCGCATCTATCTGAGTGCTGAGCTCAAGAGCCTGCGTGTAATAGTTTTCCGCGGCGCTGATATCCTTGTTAAGGCCGCTTATCCAGCCAAGCCTGCTGAGAGCTAAGCAAAGGTCTCGTTTAGTTTTTGCAGTCCTCAGCTCGTCGTTTATGTCTTTACTCAGCTTGTAAGCTTGTCTGTAGTACTCTTCTGCCGCGGCATAGTCCCCTTTCTTTTGCTTTATGTCTCCAAGCATTACATAGTTCCAGGAGATATCGTCCCTTATGAAAGCCAGAGAAGTCCTGTCAGCAAGGATCTGAGTGTATTCGAGCGCGGTATTATACAGTTTTTCTGCCTTATCAAGGTCTCCGTCATCGAATCCCAGGTTGCCGAGCCTCTGGCTGACAATGATGATATCCCATAGAGGCGCATCATCAGATTGCTTAAGGCTAAAGTCCAGGTATTTACCGTACCACTTTCTGGCCTCTTTGCGGTCTCCTCTTGTATACTGGGTATCGCCAAGACGGCAAAGCGTCATGGACAGGATGTTCCTGAACTCCCCGGTATTTGCGTAAGTCTCCTCTGCAAGGCGGTTCTCCTCCAGGAAGGCTTCTAAAGCTCCGTCCGTGTCCTTTATCTCCAGGCAGGCGTCTCCGAGGTCGTTCAGTGCATCGCAAAGAGCTCTGTTTACAGTATCCGCCGCGCCGGACTGAGCCCTTTGCCTCAGCTTGGCAATTAGCGTTTTGCGCCACTGGATAGATCTCTTGTAATCCCTTGCTACGCCTTTTCCGTCGTGATACATGGCTATGAGCTTTCGTATTGCAGGCTCAAGGCCCTCTTCTGCCGCAGTGGTTATAAGCTTTTCAGCTTTCTCGCCGTCGACCTCCATGTCTATGCCGTCCAGGTAGGCAAGGCCTATAAAGAAACTGTGCATGGGATCGGAATGGTCTGCATCGGATATGACTGCATCCAGATAATCCTTAAGAGCTTTCTCCCAGGCCGCGCCATTATAGGAATTGACAGGTTCCGGCAGGCCTAAGTACTCTTCGGAAAGCTTCTTCCTGTCAGTTTTCTGAGCCTCCATGGGGAATATAGTCTTGCCTTCTTCCTTTGCCATGGGATACTCGTGCTCCATGACGTAGTTCTTTTTGCCGCCCGGATATTCCAGCAGGTTCTGAGTAACTACAAGGCCGAAGATGTCGCTTTTTTTCAAAGCGTCTATAATGGTCTGATTGAAGTTTTCTCCGGGGATCAGGTATTCATCGTACCAGATAGCAATGTCTTCGTAGCGGGGATCATCGTGTATCATGCGCATTAGCTCTCTGGCGTAGCGGCGGTCTTTCTTGCGGTAACTGAGGAAGATGTACGCGTCAAAAGCATCCCTTACCTTTTGCGCGGTTTCATCTGCTACAAGGGTCCTGTTGATGTAGTCTTCGAGCTTTTTGCGGAAAGGTATGGCTGTCTGGTCGTTATCGTCCGGGGACAGGTACTGAAGCTCCCCGAACACCTGCGTAAAGCGCGTGTCCTGGCCGCATTCCATCATCAGTGGAAGTATGGGTATGTGCCTTTCGTTCGCAAAAGGCAGGACCACATTCACGGCATGGCTCGGTTCCTTAAGAAGCCTTGCAGTTACAGGTATGACTATCAGGTTGATATCAAGGAGGTTTTCCTTAAGAGCATCTTCTGTGAGCGGCTCGTCCGGGTCTTCGTACCAAATGGCAGTCGTAGGCTTTATGTCCCATATCATTTCCGCTATCCGGTCTAAAAAAAGCCTGTGATCCAGAGGATTACAGGCATAGAAAACACGGGATCTGCCCCGGGGATCTGCATTTCCCGGAGTCACAAATCTAAGCGCAGCGCTTTTGGACTCGTTCATATTCATTTCCCTTTTATACGTTGAAGAGGAAGTTAACTATATCTCCGTCCTGCATTACGTACTCTTTGCCCTCGGATCGCAGCCAGCCCTTTTCCTTGGCAGCCGCAAGGCTTCCGCCTGCCTCCATGAACTTGTCGTACGCAATGGTCTCGGCCCTTATGAAACCTTTTTCGAAGTCTGTGTGTATCTTTCCTGCTGCCTGGGGCGCTTTGGTGCCGCGGCGTATGGTCCATGCGCGGCATTCGTCCTGTCCTGCTGTAAGGAAAGATATAAGGTCCAGAAGGCTGTAGGACGCCTTTACCAGCTGGTCCAGGCCGCTTTCCTTTATACCCATCTCCTCCAGGAACATCATCTTTTCTTCGTCCTCGAGCTCTGCCATCTCGGCCTCAAGGCCTGCGCAGATGACTATGGTCTTGGAGCCTTCGGCATCGGCTATCTCCCTTACCTTCTTGACGTAGATGTTCTTGTCTGCGTCTGCTATTTCCTTGTCGGAAACGTTGGCAACGTAGATGACCGGCTTGTAGGAAAGAAGTCCAAGACTCTTAACGAAGGCCTCGTCTTCTCCTTCGAACTGCATGGAGCGGGCGTTCTTGCCCTCTCCGAGATGCGCGTATATGGACTCCATGATCTGGCACTGCCCAAGCTGAGCCTTGTTGCCGCCCTTCATGCTGCTCTTGGCTTTTGCAATGCGGCGCTCAAGTATCTCCATGTCGGAAAGGATGAGCTCAGTGTTGATGGTGTCTATATCGTCTGCCGGGTCTATCTTGCCGGAGACGTGGATTATGTTGTCGTCCCTGAAGCAGCGGACCACGTGGACTATGGCTTCAACTTCCCTGATGTGGCCAAGGAACTGGTTGCCGAGGCCCTCGCCTTTGCTTGCGCCTTTTACAAGGCCTGCTATGTCGCAGAACTCGATCACAGCGTAGGTGGTCTTTTTGGAGTTGTATATCTCGTGGAGCTTGGTAACGCGCGGATCCGGCACGGTAACTATGCCTACGTTGGGCTCTATGGTGCAGAACGGGTAGTTGGCAGCTTCCGCTCCCGCCTTGGTTATGGCATTGAACAGAGTGCTCTTACCTACGTTAGGAAGTCCTATTATACCGAGTTTCATGTTTCTGATCTCCTTGATGGTTATTTTTCGTCCACGTCCACGAACCTTGGATCGTTGGGATCCAGGGTGGAATAGCCGTCTTTTGCAAGGCCTTTTCTTTCTTCTTCGTCCAGGTTTACCCTTACGTATTCAGAAAGGTGCCTTATGAAATACACAGCATCGAGCCCTATAAAAAGCACAATTGCAAGGACCCACTGCAGCGGTGTGAGCTGAAGCTTCTTACCTGCGTAAAGAAAGAAAAAAACTACAACAGGCAGCACGAAGGATCCTATTATGTAGGCCTTGTGCTCTCTGATGTATTTCTGAGTCCAGAATTTTTTTCTGTTGGGTTCGAAACTGTTATCAGCCATTGTTCTGCTCCTCTTCTGCTGTCTGGGGGGCTTCTTCTGCGGCCTTAGCTTCTGCTGCTTTCTGGAGCTTTTCGCCGCGATTTTTAAGCAGCACGTAGGCAACTATGCCAAGCACCACCGCGCAGACGCTTATTACCTGAGCCTGGCGCAGCGATCCTATCCAGAGGCTGTCCGTGCGCAGTCCTTCCACAAAGAAGCGCTCTATGGAATAGAATATCACATAAAGGCAGAATATCTGGCCGTCAAAACGTTTTTTGCGCTTCTTTTCAAAGATGCAAAGGCCTATGCAAAGAAGCAGGCACCATATGGACTCGTAGAGGAAGGTCGGGTGGACCATCTGTCCGTCCACTTCTATTGCCCAGGGCAGCGTGGTTGGCGTACCGTGGGCCTCGGAGTTGAAGTAGTTGCCCCAGCGTCCGAATGCCTGGCCTATCGCTATTCCCGGAACTATAAGATCCATCCACTTGATAGGGCTCTGCTTCCAGTGCCTGGATACCAGGAAGGCTGTTACAAGGCCGAATATCAGCGCGCCGTGTATTGCCAGGCCGCCTTCGTGTATGTACAGTATGCTTATGGGGTTATCCTTGTAGTTTTCCCACTCGAAGAGGCAGTAGTAGAGCCTTGCGCCTACGACGCCTGTGGGAACTACCCAGAGCACCATGTCCAGCACGCGGTCGGAAGGCCTTATGTCGTAGAGCTCCGTCCTTTTGGTGCAGAGTATGACTGCTGCAATAATTCCAAGGACTATGCAAATGCCGTACCAGCGCACTTCCAGGCCGAACAGCCTGAATGCAACGGGGTTAGGTACAGGCAGGAAACTTCTTGTAACTTGTGCAAGCGCGTTTATCATAGTTCGCGCCTCCCTTCCATAGCTTTGGAAAGCGTTACTTCGTCCGCGTATTCAAGGTCTCCGCCTACCGGCAGTCCGTGCGCTATCCTGGTAACTTTTATCCCGGCGGGCTTTATGAGCCTTGCAATGTACATGGCTGTGGCCTCGCCTTCTATGTTGGGGTTTGTTGCAAGGATAACTTCCTTAACATCGTTTTCCTGAAGGCGCACTATAAGAGAGCGCAGATTAATGTCTTCCGGGCCAACGCCGTCCATTGGAGAAATTGCTCCGTTCAGGACGTGGTAGACTCCCTTGAACTCCCTTACGCGCTCCATTGCGGAAACATCCCTGGGGCTCTCCACAACGCAGATAACGCTGTGGTCCCTGGCGCTGTCGGAGCAGACGCTGCAGGGATCCGTATCCGTAAGGTTGCCGCATACGCTGCAGTAGTGCATGGAGCTTTTGGCCTCGGTTATGGCGTCCGCAAGGGCTTTTGCCTCGTCGTCCGAAAGGGACAGTATGTGGAAGGCCAGCCTTTGCGCGGTCTTTCCGCCGATCCCGGGGAGCTTTCCAAGCTCTGCTATCAATTTAGTTAGTGGTTTTGCGTAATATTTCATTATAAATGTCTTTCCTGCGGCAGACCGGGCTTAGAAGAGGCCTCCGGGAAGTCCCATGCCGCCTGTTACGCCGCTCATCTGCTTTTCTGCTATCTCGTCTATCTGGCGCATAGCTTCGTTTGCGGCAGCAACTATCATGTCCTGAAGCATTTCTACGTCTTCCGGATCGCAGGCTTCCGGCTTGATGTTAACGGAAACTATCTGGTGCTTGCCGTTTACGCGGACGGTTACAGCGCCGCCGCCTGCACCGGCCTCAGCTTCCTTCTGTTCTATCTCTTCCTGAGCTGCGGTTATGCGGCTCTGCATTGCCTGAAGCTGAGCAAGCTGTGCCTGTTGGTGGTTCATCTTGGGCTTCTTGCCCGCTTTCATTCCTTTACCCATTATTATATCTCCTTATTGTTCTATCAGTTTTCCATACAGACTGAAGGTCTGTGCTTTTACTATCTTTACGGGCACTATCTTGCCTATCAGAGACGGATCTCCGGGAAGGTCCACGGTCTTGTTGCTTTCTGTGCGGCCTGTGAGCATGGCCGGGTCAGTTTTGCTGGGGCCTTCTATCAGAACAGGAAGCACTGCGTCCTGGTAAGCTGCGGCTTTCTTTTCCTGTATCTCATGGATCACATCCACAAGGCGGTTGAAGCGCTCGTGTTTAACGTCCTCCGGCACCTGGTCCTCGTACTTTTCGGCCGGGGTGCCGTGCCTCACCGAATATATGAATGTGAAGGCGGAATCGTACTCAGCCTTCCTGACAAGATCCAGTGTTGACATAAAGTCTTCTTCTGTCTCTCCAGGGAAGCCGACGATTATATCCGTCGATATTGCTATATCCGGGCAGGCTTTGCGCAGCTTACTGATAATCTCCAGGTACTTGGCGCTGTCGTAGTGGCGGTTCATGCGCTTAAGGACGCGGTCGGATCCTGCCTGCACCGGCAGGTGTATCTGGTGGCACAGGTGCTTTAGCGTTCCGAAGCACTCTATAAGCTCGTCCGATATATCCTTTGGATGGGAGGTCATGAAGCGCACGCGCTCTATGCCTTCTATCTTGTCTATTTCCTTAAGAAGCTGGGCAAATGTTATGCCGCCTGCGTAGGAGTTCACGTTCTGTCCGAGCAGCATTATCTCCTTTGTGCCGCCGGCTGCAAGGCATTTGATCTCGTCCAGTATTGGCTGAGGCGCCCTGCTGCGCTCCCTGCCCCTTGTGTAAGGAACTATGCAGTAGGTGCAGAAGTTGTTGCATCCCTGCATTATGCTTACGTAGGCCTTGAACGGGTACTCCCTCTTGGCGGGAAGCCCTTCAGCTATGGCCTCTCCGTCCTGCCATACGTCCACTATCTTTGCGTGCTGCTCCGCCACGTTGGCGAAAAGCTTTGGAAATTCAGCAATGTTGTGAGTTCCGAACACCAGGTCCACCCAAGGATACTTGGCCTTGAGCGTGTCTATATGGATCTGCTGCTGCATCATGCATCCGCAGACGCAGACTATGCGCCCCGGGTTCTCCTCGTGCGGGTTCTTGAGCTGGCCAAGCACCCCGTAGAAGCGCTTGTCCGCGTTCTCCCTTACGGAGCAGGTATTGAGTATGCAAACATCGGCAGCCTTAAACTCCGGGCAGTAAGTGTAGCCCAGATCTTCCAGCATGCCGGCCAGAGTCTCGGAATCCCTCTCGTTCATCTGACAGCCGAATGTTACGATGTGATATGTTTTGTTTGCCATATATTACCAAAATGATAATTTGGGACCGTCCCCAATTATCATTGCTCCTTTTCGGATCTTTCGCGGAAGACGAATTTTATGGAGGTGCCGGCGAAGCCGTAGCCTTCGCGTATCTTGTTCTCCAGGTAGCGGGCGTAGGAGAAATGCATAAGCTCGCGGTCGTTCACCTGGAAGCTGAACAGTGGCGGTTTTATGCCTATCTGAGCAGCGTAGTAGATCTTGAGCCTCTTGCCCTTGTCCACAGGCGTGGGGTTCATCATTACAGCGTCCGCAATAAGGCTGTTCAGCTGGCCTGTGCCTACCCTCATGGCCCTGTTTTCCGCAACGGACCTTGCCGCGTCTATTACAGGAAGCAGCCTCTGGCCCTTAAGCGCAGACGTGAACATTACCGGAGCGTAGCTCATGAACTGGAGCTCTCCTTTTATCTTGCGCTCCATGTCCCTCATGGTGTTGGTCTCTTTTGCTACCAGGTCCCACTTGTTCACAACTACTATTATGCCCTTGCCTGCCTCGTGAGCCATGCCCACTATACGCTTGTCCTGGTCCGCAAGGCCTTCGGTAGCGTCTATTACCATTATGGCAACATCGCAGCGCTCTATGGCAGCCATGGCCCTGATGACAGAGAACTTTTCTACCTCGTCGTTTACCTTGCTGCGGCGCCTGATACCGGCTGTATCTATAAGGGTGTACTTCTGTCCGTCCTTTTCGAAGGGCGTATCTATGGAATCTCTGGTGGTGCCTGCAATATCGGAAACTATGACTCTCTCCTCTCCAAGGAAAGCGTTGACAAGCGAAGACTTTCCTACGTTCGGGCGGCCGATTATGGCTATCTTTATATCTTCATCGTCGTCTTCCTCAAAGGAACTTGCAGGTATCCTGGAAATGACTTCGTCCAGAAGGTCTCCGAGGCCCAGCTGGTTGGTGGAAGAGATAGCGAAAGGCTCGCCAAGACCAAGCTCGTAGAAGTCGTAGAAATCATCCGGGAGCTTTTTGCCGTCTATCTTGTTTGCTACAAGTATGACTTCCTTGTTCTTTCTGCGGAGCATATCCCCGACTTCCCTGTCCGCGGCGGTAAGGCCTCCACGGCCGTCCACCATGAACAGTATAACATCTGCCATGTCCATGGCTATCTCAGCCTGGGCACGCATCTGCGCAGGGATTATCTCCTTGTTTTCCGGCTCTATTCCGCCGGTATCTATCAGCAGGAAGTGCTTTCCGGACCATTCGGCCTCGCTTATGATGCGGTCCCTGGTAACGCCCGGAGTATCCTCCACTATGGACACCCTGCTTCCTACGATCTTATTGAAAAATGTGGACTTGCCTACGTTTGGCCTGCCGACCACAGCGACTATTGGCTTGCTCATTTTTTACCTCTTGCTACACTCAAACTATCCGAACACAAAGTACTGCTTCGGATCAATGCAAAACATTATACCACAACATTGGCAATTGTGGTATACTAACAAATATACTTCTTAAAGGAGGATATTTATGAAAGTCGCGATAGTAGGCGCCGGCAAGCTCGGCACAGCAATAGCCGAAACACTCATCAACGGCGGACACGACATTACACTTCTCGATAACGACGAGGCCCGTTCCCAGAGCATAAGCCAGAATCTGGACGTATTTACCATAACAGCAGACGCTAAGCAGATAGATGTTTTAAAGGACATGAGGATCAACGAATACGATCTTCTGATCTCCACCACAGACAACGACGAAAAGAACATCGTCGTCTGTTCCTTTGCAAAAAAGCTTGGCTGCAAGATGACCATAGCAAGGGTCCGCGCCCCCGAGCACGTAGAACAGCTCGGTTTTATTAAGGAAAACATGGGCATAGACTACATAGTCAACCCGGACAAAGCCTGCGCAGACGAGATATTCAAGTTCATAACTCAGGAATACGCCATCAGCGGCGGCAAGCTCACCAAGGACGGCGTTGGCGTTCTGGAATTCAAGGCAGACCGCATGCCCCAGATAGTGGAGCACGCAGTAAAGGACACCAGGGAGCACCTCTCCGGCATGCTGATAGCTGCGATCTCCCGCGAAGGAAAAGTTATTATTCCTAACGGCTCTACCGTTATCCACAGCGGAGATACCATCTACGTTATAGGACTCCAGAGCGATATAGACGCCCTGCAGCAGATAGTAAAGGAAAACAAGGAATCCAAAAAGGTAAGCAAGGTCATGATCGCAGGCGGCGGAAACACCGGCTACTTCCTTGCTAAAAAGCTCATCGGCTACGGCGCATCCGTAAAGATACTGGAGCTCCAAAGAGAGCGCTGCGAATACCTCTCTTCCGAGCTTTCCAAGGTACTTATTCTCAACGCGGACGCAACAGACACTGCCCTGCTCAGGGAAGAGAACCTCAAGGGAATGGATGCCTTCATTGCCCTTACCGGATTTGACGAAGAGAACCTGCTGCTCTCCATGATAGCAAAGCAGAACAACGTTCCCAAGATCGTTGCCAAGATAAGCCGCAAGAGCTACGACACTCTTACCGAATCTATGGGCAACATAATGATAATCAACCCTCTTGCCATCTGCGCAACAGAAGTTCTGCACCGCATGAGAGAAGACGGCGTACTGCTCTTCTCCCAGGTAATCAACGGACAGGCAGAGTTCAGGGAGATAAAGGCCACATCCGAAATGCCTATGACAGAACGCACACTTTCCGAGCTCAGTATCCCGGACGGCGTACTGTTTGCCGCAGTTGAAAAAGACGGAAACGTAATGATACCTAACGGAAATACCAGGATAGCCGCAGGCGATAAGGTCCTGATACTTTCCCTGCTCTCCTCCGCAGGAGCCTTAGAGAGCCTTATTTCTAAAGGAAGGTCGCACTCGCTTTAAGCCGGGCGCCTTAACGATATGCTTTTAAACCGCAAACCGATAGCTAAAATACTCTGCGCTGTAATGGCACTGGTGGGCGCGTCCATGCTCCTTCCGGCAGCCGTTGCAGCTATATACAAAGAGACAGAGGCTGTTCTCTCCTTTTTGGTGTGCGCGCTGCCCATGATGATAGTAGGCATACTGGCAGTTAAGCTTACCCCAAAGGAGGACAATGCGGTACTCCGCATGAGAGACGGTTTCTTTATAGTTGCCTTTGCGTGGATAGTAATGTCCGTGCTCGGGGCCCTGCCCTTTGTTATATCCGGAGCCATACCCAATTTCTTTGACGCTTTCTTTGAGACAGCCTCCGGCTTTACCACGACAGGATCCACAATTCTTACCGATATCGAATCCCTGCCCAAAGGCATACTTTTCTGGCGCAGCTTTACCCACTGGCTGGGCGGCATGGGCATACTGGTCCTCACCATTGCGCTGCTCCCCATGCTTGGCATAGGCGGCCAGAAGATAATGAGGGCCGAGACCACGGGTCCGACCATGGACAAGATATCCTTTACCACCAACGATTCAGTAAGAAAACTCTACACCATCTACATCGGCATGACCGTCCTGGAGATAGTCCTGCTGATGCTTGGCGGCCTTAACCTGTTCGAGGCATCCACCCACACCTTCGGAACCGTTGGAACCGGCGGTCTTTCAACGCATTCCACCAGTATAGCTTATTACGACAACGTCTACGTGGAGATGGTAATAGGCGTCTTCATGCTGGCTGCAGGCGTAAACTTCAGCCTCTACCACTTCCTGTTTACAGGAAAGCCCAAGCAGATGCTTAAGGACGTGGAATTCCGCACCTACCTTGCGATAGTCGGCTGCAGCACGCTGTTCATAGCAATAGTCACCTGTGTTACAAAGTATTACAGCTCTATCTGGGAGGCGCTGCGCTACGCGTTCTTCCAGGTAAGTTCCATCATTACCACCACAGGATACGGCACCACAGACTTCGATATGTGGCCTGTAGTCTGCCGGATAGTCATATTCATACTTATGATCGTCGGCGGCTGCGCAGGTTCCACAGGCGGCGGCGTTAAAGTCATAAGAGTTGTTATCACAGCCAAGCTGCTTAAGCGGGCGGCTGACAGGCGCATGCACAGCAACGTTCTGGACCCGATAAAGGTCGGCGGCAAGCCTGTAAGAGAAGATACTCTTGCCCAGGTAGCGCAGTTCATGATGCTGTTTGTTATAACAGTTATACTCAGCACCCTGCTTGTAAGCCTGGACGGCTACAGCATGGTAACATCGCTGAGCTCTGTTGTGGCCTGCGTCTGCAACATAGGGCCGGGCTTCGATATGGTAGGCCCCACCCTCAACTTTGCTCTGTTCTCAGCTCCTGTAAAGGTCCTGCTCGCGCTTCTTATGATAGCCGGCAGGCTGGAGCTTTATACAATAGTCCTTATGTTCACACCGGTGTTCTGGGACGAAAACAGATAATATGTTCAGAAGGAATCTCAACAACAGAAAACTGTCGGCAAGAAGGCTCATGGGGATAACCCTTGCGGCCTTTTTGGGGCTGTCCTTAGTCAGCACGGCGGTTTATCTTATAAGCGGATACATTACAGATCCGGCTGCGGCGTTTTTTGAGAGCGTCTCGGCCATAAGCACAACAGGCGCGTCCATTTTCCAGGATACATCTTCCCTGCCGCTGTGGCTGCTCATATTCAGGAGCTTTTCGCAGTGGATAGGCGGCGGAGCAACGCTGGTGTTCCTAGCCTGCCTGGTAAGCAATATGGACAGCTCCGAGGGCGGCCTTTCCAGGTCTGACGACGCATCCGGCGCCCTGTATCGTACAGGCATCAGGTTTACAGCTATTGCAAAAAGGCTGCTGCTTACTTACATGATCATGACTATCGTGGAGGCCGTGCTGCTCTTTATCTGCGGCTTTACCGCCCCGGCAAGCATTTGCCTGAGCCTTTCCACGGTATCTACAGGCGGCATGCTTCCTGCAGGCGCCTTCCCGTCCGGCATGGGAGAGACCGTTATTGTAATATTCATGATGCTGACATGCATCAATTACACGCTCTACTACCACGCTATAAAGAAGCACTTCGACAAATTCGACAAGAACACTGAGCTTTACGCTCTGCTTTGGATAATTATCGGGGCAAGCGTTATCATTACCGCAGATCTTGCCTTAAGCGGCACCTACGATCTTCGCCAGAGCGTGGAATACGGCATATTCCATACAGTTTCCAGCCTTACAACTACAGGCTTCAAACTTGCGGACCTTTCCACCTGGCCGAGCTTTTCCAAGATCCTAATAACAGTGCTTTCCTTTATAGGCGGCAGCAGCTGCTCAGTCGGCAGCGGAATAAAGCTTATGAGGCTCGTAATAGTCCTGCGCATCATATCCAAGTCCTTTACTATAAGGATACATCCGCGGGCTGTCGTTTCCACCAAATTAAACGGAAGAAGCCTCCATACTACTGCTTCCAGCGCTATAGGAAACTTCTTCCTTACTTACTTTGCCGTATATCTTCTGGGTGTATTTTTAATAGCCTTTGAATCCGGGGATATCGTAAGCTGCTTTACCGTAAGCGCCTCCCTGCTGAACAACGTTGGCATAGCCATAGACAGCACCATAGATTACGCTCTGGTAAGTCCATTTATGCAGATCATAATGTCTATACTTATGCTAGCCGGAAGGCTGGAACTCTACACGGTAATGCTGCCATTCTCCAGAAACGACAGGTTCTAGTCCTTTAAGCCTGTCTCCTCCTCGTAGAGGCTGTCCATTACGTAGTAGTGCCTTGCTATCCACTTTGAAAGGCCGTCCAGGCCAGGATACAGCACCCTTTCGCTTATATTGAACTGATCCAGCATGTCCCTGATATCCCAGCGGACATGCTTATCTATTACATAGCAAACAGTGTTCTCCGTGTTGTCATCCAGGAACTTTTCTATATCCCTGATGCCGTCCGGTATTATGGAAAAGTACGAATACTGGCTTATTATGCGCTGATCCAGCGACGGCGGCTCTATTATTACCATGGAGTGGTCCCCCATGTCTTTGTCGTACTTATCCGTGGTGTTTGCTATGGGGTCCAGCTGGCTTACGGAGAAGATAAAGGAGTGCTCTGCCTTGAGCTTTTCCCTGTAGACAGGCGGCAGGAGCTCCGCAAGCTCTTCCACGTCTATGCGCCAGACCATACCGTCCCGCTTATCAGTATCCGATATATTGTTTTCGCTCGTGGCAAAATGCAGGGCTATAAGGGACGAATGGGTCCAGTCAAGAAGCCTTGTAGGAAGGCCGTGGTGCTGGCCAAGTATCATCTGCCTCCAGACGGATGTGTAAAGCTGGGGGTCCTCGTTTATTGCGTATTTAGTGAAATTCAGCAGTATTGAAGGCTCTATCAGCTTGGATCTGTGGCGGCACACCCTGCGCAGGCTGGTCTCCAGCTTGTAGGCGGTATCCGGTATGCCTCTGTAAAGGTAATTGGTCCTGAGCCTGTGTATATTGTCGTTGTACTGCTGGTCTAAAAACAGCAGCGAAGCATCGTCTATAGTCTTTATCTCAACTCTTTTTATCATGGCTGTCCTCCGTATGTTTATTTTATCACAAAGGCGTCCTTAAGTGTGAGACGATCTGTTCTTTCTTCTTACTCTGTTTATGTGGCGCTCAAAATCTCCGCTGCTTATAAGGTCCGCAAGCACCAGCTGGTCCAGCGTGGGCACAGTGCAGGAGCAGAATCCCAGGCGCTCTTTGTACACAGGCACCAGCAGCTCAGGAAGTACCATGTAAGCTGTCCTAATACCCGGAGATACTGTCATTGTAAAGCTGTTTACATAAATCACTCTTATGCCACCATCTATTTCGAACAGAGTCTCCTCTGCTTTTGTGGACGGCGTGAACTCGGATTCGAAGTCGTCCTCTATTATCCAGGCTCCACGGCGCCTTGCAAAGGAAATGTACTCCCTCTTCTTTGCGGCGTTGGCGCTTATACCGCTCGGATAAGACCTGTAAGGCGTAATGTGCAGCACCCCTGCCGTGCTTTTTTCGAGATCCTGACTGCTGATACCGTTGCGCCCAAGAGGCAGAAGCTCAGTATGCGCTCCGTTAAGCTTGTACACCTGGTGTATCTTTCCGTAGGACGGGTCTTCTATGCCGTAGCTGCGGTAGCGGCCGATCATGTCTATTATAAGGCCGTAGAGGTGCTCTGCCCCGCTGCCTATAACAATGCGGTCCGGGGAAACGATAATGTCCCTGGTCCTTGCAAGGTAGCCGGATATAGCCTCTCTAAGCTCTATACAGCCCTGGCCAGGGGATTTTATAAGAACGTCTTCTCCCCTGTCTGTAAGTATCCTTCGCACAGCTTTTGCGTACACCGAAAACGGAAAGCTGCCGGCTGCAGTCTGAGTGCCCGCGTAAGGCTCTGAGGGCCTTTCTGACGCGTTTTTAGGCATGAGCCGGGTGTTTACCCCATCCGTGCCTGAAACGCCCGAAAACGGCTGTTTTTCAATTTGCATGGGCCTTGCTCCGTAAGCCGCAAAGTACCCGCTACGCTGCCTGGATTCTATGTATCCCTCGTCCTCTAAAAGCTCATAAGCATGCTGCACAGTAATTACGCTTACGCCGAACCTGTCCGCGCAGTTGCGCTTGGAAGGTATCCTTGCGCCAACAGGATATATCCCCTTGGCGATATCTGATCTGAGCTTTTCGTAAATGTTCAAATACTCCGGTTTCTTTTTCATTTCCTCTCCAAACAACGCCAGCATATCCAAATCTGGTCATATAAAAAATATTTGTTTTGATAATTTCAATATATCCAAATCTAGTCTACACTAATCGAAAACGATTTTCAAGGCAAAGCTAGGCTTAGCCGCCGGGAGAAACACCATGAGTCTTAACGATCCAAGCACCAGCACAAAAAACGTATATAACCTTTGCATAGCAGCGCTGTTCATGGCGCTCAACGTAGCAGCAAGCTCCGTAGGCATTCCAGTACCGGGCGGACACTTCTATCTTAACGATGTAGTCATCTGCACCGCGTCCCTGCTGCTCAGCCCACTTTACGCAACGCTTGTAGGCGGCGTAGGAGCCTTCCTGGGAGACTTTTTCTTCTATCCCGCTCCTATGTTCGTATCCCTTGTAGTAAGAGGCCTGCAGGCACTTGCCATATCCCTCTGCGCAAACAAGCTAAAAGGCGTTAGGAAAGAAACTGCAGGAATAATAGGCGTAAGCATTGGCGCCGTCATCATGGTCGTGGGATACACCTTCGGCAGAGCCTTCATCTACAGCACCAGGGAGTACGCTATACTCAAGCTGCCCTTCCAGATCATCATGGCAGTAATCGGGGCCGCAGCTGCAATAATTCTTGTATACCTTCTTAAACTGGGCAAGATCAAGGATCACTACCTCCAGTAAATTAGCAACATTTAACAAATACATATCAATTTTTCTATAGATGCGTCACAAAATTTTGCTTGACGCATCTTTTTTCGGGTGCTACCATTTAGAAAACCGTTGAGGAAGAGTAGTAACACAGCAAACTTTGCTCTGAGGGAGCCGCTGACAGTGAGACGGCGGCAGCAAAGCCTGTGCGAATGGACTTCCGAGGGCGATCTGAACAGGCCGCAAGGCCCCATTAGGTGAGACGGGGCGGGATCCCCGTTAACAAAGTCCGGCATATGGCTCGGATCTTCGGAGAAAAGAAGAGAACCGATAGTATGCACAGAGCGGGCGCTTTTTAGCGTCAAGATGGGTGGCACCGCAGGAATTTCTACATCCTGTCCCTTCAGTTATAACTGTTTGGGACGGGATTTTTGTTTCCGCCCCGCATATCGAAAGGAGCAAAACAATGAAAAACCAGAAAGTACCTTACAAGATCTACCTTGCGGAAAACGAGCTTCCCACAAGTTGGTACAACCTGAGGGCCGACATGATCACCAAGCCGGCGCCTCTTCTTCACCCGGGCACTCTTGAGCCCCTTAAGTTCGAGGACATGCAGCCCATATTCTGCGACGAGCTCATAAAGCAGGAGCTGGACAACGATACCAAGCTGATCCCAATCCCGGACGAGGTAATGGATTTCTACAAGATGTACCGCCCTTCCCCGCTGGTACACGCTGTCTTCCTGGAAAAGGCTCTGGGAACGCCAGCCCACATCTACTACAAATTCGAGGGCAACAACACCTCCGGAAGCCACAAGCTCAACTCCGCCATAGCACAGGCTTACTACGCTAAAAAGCAAGGCCTTAAGGGCGTAACCACGGAGACAGGAGCCGGCCAGTGGGGCACCGCGCTTTCCATGGCCTGCGCTTACTTCGGCCTGGACTGCAAGGTCTACATGGTAAAGGTATCCTACGAGCAGAAGCCCTTCCGCCGCGAAGTCATGCGCACCTACGGAGCAGATGTTACGCCCTCTCCGTCTATGAATACAAATATAGGCCGCAAGATCAACCAGGATCACCCGGGAACCACAGGATCTTTGGGCTGCGCTATCTCCGAGGCCGTGGAAGTTGCTACCACCAGCGAGGGCTACAGATACGAGCTTGGAAGCGTTCTCAACCAGGTGCTCCTGCACCAGTCCATAATAGGCCTTGAGACCAAGGCTGCCTGCGATAAATACGGCATCAAGCCGGACATCATCATAGGCTGCGCCGGCGGAGGATCCAACCTAGGCGGACTCATAGCTCCGTTCATGGGAGAAAAGATACGCGGAGAGGCAGATTACCGCATAATTGCAGTAGAGCCTGCGTCCTGCCCCAGCTTTACCAGAGGCAAGTACGTTTACGACTTTGCAGACACCGGAAAGGTCTGCCCAATGGCCAAGATGTACACCCTGGGCCACGACTTCATCCCGTCCGCAAACCACGCAGGCGGCCTGCGCTACCACGGCATGAGCCCTGTTCTTTCCCAGCTGTACGCTGACGGCTACATGGAGGCAAGAGCAGTCGAGCAGACAGCAGTATTTGCCGCAGCAGAGCAGTTTGCGCGCACAGAAGGCATACTGCCGGCACCGGAATCCAGCCACGCCATAAGAGCCGCCATAGACGAAGCTCTCAAGTGCAAGGAGACCGGAGAGGAAAAGACCATAATCTTCGGACTTACCGGTACGGGATACTTCGATATGACTGCTTACGAGAAGTACAACGACGGACAGATGACAGACTACATCCCCACAGACGAAGACCTGGAGAAGAGCTTTGCATGCATACCGCAGGTAGAGCCGCGTGTGTAGTATACGTAAAATAATTATTAAGATTTTATGAAGTATCAGGTGAAATCTGCTTGCAATAGAAATTGCACTTTGTTATATTATATATAGCAACTATCTCCCCTGATAGTTACTAAATCTCTAATCCCAATACCCCTTTTGAACAAAACAAGTTGCTCCCCTGCAGCTTGTTTTGTTTTTCCGCGGAATGTAGTATAATAGCACTGCTTTTGAAAGGAGCAGCATGCAGTACGATCCCTTTTCCAAAAACTTAAAATGCAAGGTCTTCGATATCGAGACCACCGGCCTTTACGCGGCTCACGATATGATAATATCCGCAAGCTTCATAGATCCGGACGGTTCCGGCCTGGTGCAGTACTTTACTGAAAGCCCCTCCACCGAAGACTTTACGGTGTCGCAAATTCTCAAAGAAATAGAAGGCTGCGACTGCCTCATAACCTTCAACGGCAACAGTTTCGATATACCCTTCGTCCTGAGCCGTGCCAGAAAGTACGGGCTTGCAGACAAGCTTCCTCTTACCAGGAACATAGATGTCTACAGGCTTCTTAAGAGCTACTGGCAGCTTGCCCCGCGCATGGAGAGCCTGCGTCAGAAAGCCGTGGAACAAGCCCTTGGCATAGACTGGCAGCGCACAGATATGATAGGCGGCGGAGAGTGCATAAGCCTTTACAACTCCTACATAAGAACAGGCGCGGCGGAGCCAAAGGAGCTTATACTTCTTCATAACGCGGACGATGTGCGTCAGCTTGCAGCCATCTGCGGCAAGCTCAGCTTTCTGCCCTACGACCGCATAGCCTTCGAAACAGGCATTTACCTTAAGCTTATCTCGCAGGACCTTATCTCCAGCACGGAATACAGAGTCCTTACAGGCCCCATGAAGATAGCAGCAGACAAGCTCAGCCTTAACGCAAGGATAGCTCCCGCATGCATGCCCACAGCCTACTACGAGAACAGCTTCCACCTGCAGTCAGACGCGGACGGAAAAGTGAGCCTGGACGTCTTTGCCAAAAGGAAAGGCCCCCTGCTCTTCTGCGACCTTCGAAAGCTTCCTGTAGACAAGAGCGTTTTCGAAAAGATGAAAGGCTTCGAGGCCGATTACCTCCTGCTTGCGGAAAACGATGAGATCAACTATAATGCCTGCGCGCAGCTTTGCGCAGAACTGCTTAAAACACTAGGATAGAACATGGATATAAAACTTATAGCATTCGATCTGGACGGCACTATACTGGACAGCAATAAAAACCTCCCGCCGGAAAATAAGTGGGCCCTGGAAAGAGCGGCAAACGCCGGGATACAGGTAGTGCCTGCCACAGGGCGTTTTTACAACGGCATGCCCCAGTGCATCAAAGAGCTTCCTTTCATAAACTACGCCATAACGATAAACGGCGCCGAGGTCCTTAACGTTAAAACAGGTGAAGTTATATACAAGGCCGAGATACCTTTGGAAAAAGGCCTGGAAGTGCTGGATTACCTCAAAGGGCTTGGCGTTGCCTACGATGCGTATATCGGAAGCCAGGGCTATATGGGCAAGTACCATGTGGACAACATAGAAAACTATTTAAGAAGCGAGGTCTACTGCAGGACCGTAAGATCCATGCGAAAGCCAGTTGAGGACGTTATCGCCTTCGTAAAGCAGCAGGCCCGCCCTCTGCAGAAGACCCAGATGTTTACGCTCAACATGGAAACACTGCTTGGCGCTATAGAGCATGTAAAGAACTGCTGGCCGGACCTTGTTGCAACGTCTTCCCTTACTACAAATCTGGAGATAAACAGCTGTCTTGCCACCAAGGGGCAGGCTCTGAAGGCTTTGGCGGCGCACCTTGGGCTCGATATCAAGCAGACCATGGCTTTAGGAGACGGCGGCAACGATTTTGACATGATAGAAACTGCTGGCATAGGCGTGGCCATGGGCAACGCTGTGGAGCGCATTAAGAAAAGCGCAGACCTTATTACGCTTACCAACAACGGCTGCGGAGCGGCTTACGCAATAAACAAGCTTCTTTTCTGAAATTAGCTCTTTACTTTTTCGAAACGCTGCTATATAATATTCGGCGTGCGTAAGAGCATATGCGCTAGTAGCTCAACGGATAGAGTGCCTGACTACGAATCAGTAGGTTGTGGGTTCGAATCCCGCCTGGCGCACCAAAAAGAAAAGGACCATCGATCGATGGTCCTTTTCTTATTGTTTGGCTCTGTAAGAAAAAACAGGACAGTACCCTATGTTAAAGAGAACCGTCCCCTATATCATTTAGAACAGTTTTACCGGCTCGTACAGGTCCTCTATCTTTCCAAGCAGCCTCAGCGCGGAAACATCGCTGCCGCTGCTGTTCTTAAGGATCACGAACTCGCTGGCAAGCCCCGGGTAAAGTAGCTGCATCAGGACAGCCGCAGCATGCCCTCTTTCCGCGGCATGGTCGTAAATGTAAATGCTTTTTATGTTCCCGTCCTCTTCCTGATCGCGTTTAACTATGCGGAAGCGCCTCTCCGGAAGAGCCTTGTGCAGATCCCTTTCGATCTCATCTATCCTGTCCTTCTTATCGATTATCTTGTAGTAAACTATCTCCGCTTCTTTAAGTATCTCTCCCTTAAGGTAGCTCCTGTAAGGAGAACGCTTCATGTTGTCGTAAACTATGCGTTCCGGCTCTGTTATCTCCCCTTTGTGGAAGATGCAGGTCTTGTGCTTATGGATAGTGTAGATAGAGTAGCTTATACCCATAGCCTCAAAAGTCTCCTCTAAAAGCGCCCTGCCGTCTTCAGCTATGGTCTGCTTCCATGTAAAGTGGTTGGTATTTGTATCAAAAATAGCAGCGCCGTCCATAACTATCACAGGCACTCTGAGCTTTACCTGCGTAAGCTGCATGGTAAAGAATGCCGGAGCGTGCTCCGATACCAGCCCTATCTTTGCACCGTCCTGATACAGTTTGTTCAGTTTAAAAATGACCCTCGGATCCAGCTGCCCCATCCTTGAACCGATAAGGTCCGATGTCCTTGCGAATATCACCAGGTCCTCGTTTTTCTTTCTTGGGAGCCTGAAAACGTTCACAAGTATCGCTACTGTAGTCCCTATGAAAACGTCCCCGACCCGCAGAGCAGCCTGCTTGAGCGGCTCATCTATATCCGGGTAGCTTATAACTATGCAAAGAAATACTATCGCAGCAAGGCTGGACGCATCGTTCTTGCCCAGCAGCACGGCAGTGTAAAGGGACATCATAGTTCCGACAGCCATGAGTACATACACCAAAGGAATATGGCTGCTTATCCATGGGATCGACGGAAGAAACATAAGGAAAAGAAGGCCCCAAACGCAGCCGATAAGCGTTCCGGCAAAGCGGTTCAGGGCGTATTCCCCGCTGTCCTTTACGAAAGGCTGCATGCAGATTATTGCGGTAATGCAAGCCTCCGCAGGAACATCCTCTCCGCGGTAGCCAAGCAGATAATATATAAGCAAGCATAAAAAGACCGCTACTGTGGTCTTTATTATCCTTTGTCCAATGTGAGGAAATGTTATTTTCACGTTATCAGATCCAGATCTTCTTAAGGTCCAGGACTTCTATGTTGGTCAGATACTCTTCAAGATATATACGGCAGAGCTCGTCCCAGGTAGCATCGCTCTGGCTGTGTTCCATCATGACAGAGATCACACGGCCTGGTATTACTATATCCTTTCCTACAGCCCTGCGTCTGTTGTTTCTGGCCACAGCGCCTACTATCTTGCGAAGGTCCACGTCTTTGAATACCTTGCTGTAATACTCGGCCTCTATCCTGTGGCGTCTCTCCCTTGCCTTGTTGTGCAGGACCCTAAGCACAGTCGCTATAAGGAAAGTAAGAGGCATTATCGCCGCCATAGGGATCCAGACCTGGATGCGGGTAGCAAAGCCGTAAAAATCGTTCCAGCCTCCGTTTTCTTCACCGATCAGCACCACCATAGTGTAGTAAAGCACAGCATAGATGAAGACCGGGATCAGAGCTATCAGCGACTGGCTCAGAGAAATATCTTTTTCTGTCATAAAGAAGCAGAAAGCTATTATAGCCAGTACCGGGCATACTCCGTGGAGGAAAAAGCGCGAGCCTGTGAATATTAGCACGAAACCTTTGACCGGAGCCAGAATGAACAGCGATACAAGAAAAGTCAGCGTGGTAGATGTAACGCCGGTAAGTACAAGCACCATGACCCACCTGGGAACATGGAAATTGTGTTTTCTGAACCCGTCGATAGCGTATGGGATAACAAGAGACATGGACATTGCACAAAGTATGTTCGAGTTGACTGTGAACATGCAGAATGTCCTTATACCCATGTGATCAAAGTTCTCGTCGTACACTGTCGTGAGGTTCATCGTTACGCCTATGCAAACGCATACGACAACGATCAAAGCACTGAACAGTGTGAACATGCAATGACGTCTGGCAAGTTTGTAAGCATCATCCATTCCATCAACCTCCGTTAAACACCTCAAGCCATTCTGGCCGCGAAAAACATGTACTGCTGCATTACTCCTGCAAAGCCCTTGTAGCGCTCCATAGGAAATCCGTTTGGATAGTGCTCCTTAAGCACTCTGTCTATCCAT
>JAZQIH010000192.1:0-9222 GCA_045541015.1 Anaerovoracaceae bacterium
ATAACAGAAGGGGTGATAGGCTGGATAATATGGATAGATCAAATAATCAAAGGAACTACGAACAAGACGAACAATAATTCCTAAACGGAATCAGTTAAGTCCTATCGAGTGGGAATAGATGCAGCTTTACTCTCAAAATGTGCTGGATCATCCTGAATTGACACTCATATCAGCCTATGGTATCATAAAACTAATCTATTTAAGGGGAAGGGAAACCTTTAGAAACAGTTTTATTACCGGCTTATTGGAGACGATCAGTGAGGAGCCAGGATGAGACTTTCAAAGGAAGAAAATATGTTCATCCGGAAGGTACAGGGTCAAGGAAATACCATGATTCTGTGCCTTTTTGAGTTTTTGGGGCATTATTGATCCTGCTTTTCAGAAAAGGAGTGAAGCAATGATAGACGCAACTGTTTTCTCGGTCAATAGCACAAATCTTACAATGCGCATTCAGCAGGCTGAGATCTATCTCAAGGAATTTGAAAATGAGGTCAGACGTGCCAATGGTGCAACCGGCATCTTCCGTTCCAAAGAGGACGCGCTGGGCCGTATCAAGATCCTGCAGGAGTTTGCGCCAAGCGATCCCCGTGTGGCGGACTTGTTCGAGAGAGCAAAGCGCTGCCTTATGGGGTCGCTCGGGAATTTCTTCGACGTGAGCCCGGACATGACAGTTTATCTCGAAAACGAGGAAAACATTAAAAAACTGTATGCGGAGAAGAGCGAGAAAGCCTGGAATGCGCTGCTCGAACAGTATAAGGACAAGCTGCTCGAAAAGGTATGGCCTGCGCCGGACGTCAGGGAACAGGCTATGGAAGATCTTACCGGGAAATACGTCGTGCTGGACGATGTGCGTTATCCCGCCAACCAGTTCATGGGCGTTACGGGGGAGTTCATCTATGTAGGGAAACGGTCTACCGGCATGTATTTCGTTCAGCTGGATCAAAGAAGCTGGCTTGGGCCTTATGAAGCCGTCAAGCGCTACCGCAGACTTGTGGATACCACGATGATGGAAGTGGAGACCTGGACAGTCCTAGGCAGGATCTGTAATGTTGCGATGGAGATCCCGGAAGCAGGCGAGAAGAAGGTTGGCGGCCCGGTCTTTGCGGTCGTCGTAGAGCCCGCTGCGCTCTATGTGCCGGGCCATGTATTAGGCCTTTACGATAAGGAACGCGAAAACAGCGGTTATTTCGTGGGCGAAGAGGAAGTCGCTGCCATCAAGGAGAGCTGGTACACCGAAAAAGCCGTTCCGGAGGATGTCACGCCCGAAAGGCTCGTTGAGATCTTTCGCCAGGCTATTAAGGAGAAGAATTACGATCTATACGTCGACTGCATCCAACCCGAGCGGCGAAAGAACCCGACACAGGAATCCCTGCTGCTCTATTATTGGGATCTGCATCAGGAGCGCTTCCACGGTGAATACGTTCACGCCAAGGTCCAGCCTGAAGCCACGAAGATCACGGTCGTGAAGGGCTACAGCGACGACAGCGGACTGGAATCCTTCTTCCTATCAAAGGAAGAGCAGCAGAACATAGCCGCAAGGTATGGCGAAAAGGTCGAGTACGCTTCGGTGCAGACCGTGGCATTCGACAAGAGCGGCAAGCAGCTGGGGAGCCCGGTGAAGAGAAATCTCATCAGGACCAATAATGGAAGATGGTACGTCCGTGATTACGAGATCCGGTTCTGACCCGGACGGAATGTCACCTAAACAAAACAGATCAGGAGACTAAAGACATGAGTGAACAAGCGAATGAACTGAATTTTCAGGACAATGAAAGTGCCGACATTTATGACTTCTCATGGGATATCATGACCGAAGACGCGGTAAACGCAGAGATCAGCTATATGAACCAGCAGATCTATAAGGTCACAAAGCTGATCCCCGGAGTGACCTCGGAGAATAACTATCTGGCGACCGCGAAGGAATACGGAGATCTTATGAATACGCAGCTGGGAAGAAACAGCCCGGTACAGCAGTATTATTACGCCAACCAGTCGTACTTCTCACCGTATATGAAAAGCGACTCCAAACCTTCCGGGTTTTATGACATGCCTGTGGAAAAGCAGAAGCTCTTCAACTTTGCCCTGGCGTGCCAGAGGGACGCTGCGCAGACCTGCCAGCCGCTGGATCAGATGAGGATGCTGATGCTGAAAGTTCCGCTTTTCCATGCCTTCAAGATCACACAGGCGACGATGCTTCTGGATGATGCCGGGTTCAACGAGGACCTGTACGAAGAGACCAATACCTACATAAAGGAAATTGCACAGCATGTCAGCAGAAACCAGACGTGGATGAAGAACGCCTGCGACAGAGAATCCGAACGCTATTTCAAGGAAAACTACGGGAAGATGTCTCCGAACGATCTGAACCCCGGCTACCGCAAGGCGAGACTTCGTGATTATAAGATCACGTTCGAAGCGTACTGTAATCATGCCACCGAATACTTCACCTGCAACGACTACTGCGTGTATTCTGTGGATCTTCAGTATCTGATGTGTATGCAGGTCATCGATGAGTATATGGAGGTCGTCGCGGAAGCGCTGAAAGACGATATCATCAGCAAGCTGGAGAACTGCATGGCGGAGAGCAAAAAACTCGGCGCGGTCATCATTTCCAGGCACGAGAAATGCACTACCGATATCTTCAGGAGCGTTACGACGGCGCTGGAAGGCCTGAACAATGAGATCTATAGTTATTGCGAATATGCCCTCAACGTTGCGAATAATTACAAGAACCTGATCTCCGCCGCGCCCTACTGCTTCATGAAGAAGCCCCCCGCATGCGATAACCTGCCGATGACGTACGGCTTCAAGCAGTTCAGGAGCGATCCGCTGTCGTCCGGGACAAACTACAGGGAGATCATTACGGCAGCGCAGGACGCGATCACCAAGCATTGCCGCGATTACGTGTATTCGCAGGGACGCAAGGAACTGAGCTGAGACGGCGGGTGAATTATGAAGTGTAAAGTGTTTATAGCGCTTGTTTTGGCGTCGCTTATTGTTTTTTGTTCCTGCGGTACTAAGCAGGAAGCCCTGCATTTAACTGAAGATGAGTGGCCTGTCGTGGACGGAGCCACTGCGTTCCTTCCTTTCTATACGAAGATGGCTTCAGAGATTCTCGGAAAGACCGAGGAAGAGGCTTCGCAGTATGTCCTCTGCAGTACTACAGACTACGCTTATCCGAAGCTTGCCGCAAAGGAAGCGGACATCATTTTCTGTCTCGGACCGTCCGAAGAACAGGAAAAGCAGGCGTCGGAGCGTGGCGTAAAGTATGAGTACACTCCGATACTTAACGAAGCCTTTGTATTTTTCGTAAACAAAGACAATCCTGTAGACAATGTTACGATAGGGCAGCTCCACGATATCTACGCCGGAAAGCTCACGAATTGGAAGGAGCTTGGCGGAAAGGACGAACCCATAATAGCCTATCAGCGTTCGGAGGGGTCCGGCAGTCAGACCGGTCTTTACAAATTCGTGATACCACAGTCTGAGGTAATGGAGCCTAAGCTCGAAGCAAGGGTGTCCACCATGGCAGGTATAATAGATGTCGTTTCGAATTACGACAATTCACAGGGAGGGATAGGCTATTCCTACCTGTATTTCGTGAAAAATCAGCACTTTGATGACAATATAAAGCTTCTTAAGGTGGAAGGCATCGCGCCTTCGAACGATGCAGTGGCAAGCGGAAAGTATCCGATGATCAACACGGCTTACGTGGTTTTCAGGGATTCCGAAGCCAAAGACAGTGCAGTAAGAAAGATCGCAGCCTGGTGCGCCGGTCCCCGCGCGAAGAAGCTGGCTGAAGAGCTCGGGTACGTTCCGGCCGGAAAGTAGGTACGGATATGACTGCCAGGGGATTTTCAAAACTATTATCGGCAGCCTTGGCTGCAGCGCTTCTTGCAGCGCTGTGCGGCTGCGGCAAGGCAGCTGATCCTTCAGGAGTTTCCGGGAACACCGGTTCCTGGGAGACTTCGGATATCTGGAATGGACCCGCGCAGTCTTTTGCTTACGAAGCTCCCGTGCAGACCGAGCCTGCCGCTTTTCTTATGAGCTCGCCGGTAAAGCTCAGTTATTATCAGGTGTCGAACAGGAGTATTTCCGAAGACAGTATTAAGCTTACAGGACTTAAGGACGCTGAAACAACGGAAAAGATCTGCGCAGCGATAAGGGAAGAGCTTGACAGGCTTCAAAGCCCTGATTTTCTTCCGGAGCTTACCGGCGCCAGGGCGATGAAAAAATCGCTCGGAAGCGGGCAGGCTTATGTTACCATGGAACAGCAGGCCTCGCACAGCAACGTGCTTTCCGTAGTATTCCGCTATACCTGCGCCTTCCAGGACAGTGCGTACAGCCGGATGTATTACATCACAGCCCTGAATTTCGATCTTGCCACAGGAAATAAGATATCCCTTGACGATATCTTTTTAGACGGCGTGGACGGCAGAAAGTATATAAATGCGGCTCTTGCAGCAAAAGCAAGCGTTACGGACTCCAGCTACGAGGAAGGGGAATTCTACAGCAGACCCTACGGATACTACTTCCCGCCTCTTATAAAGAGCTTTAGGGGAATAAGAGAAGACCAGGTTTTTTACATCAACGAGAACGGAGACCTCTGCATATTGCTCGATGGACGGAACAGTGAGTTCTACACCGGAACAGAGAGCTATGAGTTCACGGTCGATATAAGCCGCGTGAGCGCCATCCCTCAAAAGTACGGCAAAAGCAAGGATCTGTACGAGGGCGTAACCGAGCCCTATCTCAAAGCAAGTACTCTCGGCGGCGCGGTGTTTCAGAAGGACTTCATGGGAAGCCTGTTTACTGAAAAAGAGCTTTCAGATGCAAAGAACAGCCTTTTTGTGGAGCTGTACATGTATAAATACTATGAGCTTACAGCTGAGCAGAACTCGAGGATTTGCATGGAGGATCAGGATGTAAGGGGCCTTATCGAAAAAAGCATGAAAGCGGCGGAAGACCTAAGAAAGCAGGGATACGGGATAGTTACTACCTATGTAAGTCTTACATCGAACGCGTCTTCCTGCGCGGGATATACGAACCTGTTTTCTGAACTGATCTGCGAGAATAATTCGAGCAGCGCGGGGACTCTTGGTCAGACTGTGTGCACGTCGTTAAGCTGCTGGAAGGAGGGCGGCAGCGGGCCTTCGGAAATAAGCGTGATCTTTAAAGACGGCGCGGACTGGAGGGCCCTGATAAAGAAGGCCATAGAAAAAAGCTTCCGTGAGGATAACCGTACAGTGGTCTTATCAACGACAGAAGAATTCGAGACCTTCCTTTCGCGATTCGTAAGCAGCATAGACGGATTCAACATAGCAAGCGACCGCCTTAAGCTCAGCTGCAGCGACTGGTCCTTCCTGAATGAGGCCAAAAAGAGCGATATGTATACTTACAGGAACCTTTTCAGCTCGGTCCCGTACAGGAATATAGGGTTCGGAGAGCTGAAGCTTTTTGATCAGTAATTTAGTGCAAAGATACTGGATGTTATACTTAACATAGGATTTTCCGCCATCCTGTCGGCAGGCTTCATAGATCCGGGTATGGAGAACGCCGAGGCGCTGATGCTGCTCTTTTCCTACACGCGCACGCATAAAAACGAGCAGATAGATACACTTATACCTGTCGGCGCATTCATTCTGGTGATATTTTCTCTGATAGAAGGGCTGTACCAGCTAGCTCTTCTTTACGGCAGTCCTTTTTGAAAAGGTGCTTACTGCAAGTATCGTAAGGATCAGCATCACAACGCTGTAGACCACAGTGTGCAGCAAAGACTCAGACACCAGCGAGCTGTTCTGATACACCAGCGCGTTCACAAAAGTAAGTATCAGAAGCAATACCGTTACGACTACGTTGTAGCGGTTTTTGTTTCTGAGCGTGCCGCGCAGGGCAAGCAGGAACATTACCAGTACAGTAAGGCCCGCAAAGACAGCCCTGGCCTGGCCTATTGAGAACAGGTTTATGGTAAACAGCTGGGTAAGCACCGCAAATAGCACTATCAGCACTATGTGCGGCACTATAATGTAAAGCACCGAAAAGACCTTGCCTGTTGCTTTGTTCTCGCTGCGGTGGAGCAGCCATAAGATAAAACAAAGCAGGATCAGAACTCCGGTGAATGCTGCCGCGCTGAATATTATCTGGACCAGGGTCTTTACTGATATGTGCTTGCTGCTGCCGGCATCATCTGCCATAAGCACAGTGGTGGAGTAGTGGTATTCAAGAGTCCTGAAATTGGAAGCTTTGCCGTCTATGACATTTATATCCGTGAGCGGCTCCGCGTAGTCTGCGTCAAAGCTGTATTCGCCTTTGCCGGCAAGGAACAGGTGCATAACATCGGACATCCCGTAGGTGCTGTGCGATGTGCGCGTTATATCGTAATAGATAACGTTGGAGATGCCGTGAGTCGTCAGCTTTATGGTAAAGCTGTCGTTCATGGGTATGTTAAGGACAGTCTTGCTGCCATTCCTGATGGCGCATATGCTGCGGCCTTCCCTGGGGTAGACTACGCTGCCGTCCCTGTAAGCTCCGCCTATCAGCTGGCCGGCGTAGAACACCTCAACATCCGCGTCCGCATCTACGACTACCATCCTTGTGAATGCAGGGCCAAAGAACAGCTTGTGCTCAACATTGCCGGAAAACAGCCAGGCAAGGTAGGTGAGCGGCAGGTGCTCTCTCATAAGGTTCTCGCCCAGGCTCAGATCTGGATCCCACCAGCCTTTTTCTATATGCGAGTTCTGCTTGGATGTGTGCTGAGAAACTATATAGGCCAGGTAGTCTGCGAATACATCGCTGCTGTAGGCCTGGCGGCTGTCGAGTTTCTGAAGCTGCATAAGTCCGGTCATCAGGGCCTCCAGCATGTGGTCCATGCTCTTGTTGGCCATGGTCTTTACC
The DNA here is from genome assembly GCA_045541015.1 of Anaerovoracaceae bacterium. Classification (GTDB taxonomy): domain Bacteria; phylum Bacillota; class Clostridia; order Peptostreptococcales; family Anaerovoracaceae; genus RUG13409. The sequence goes on from JAZQIH010000192.1 coordinate 6,895, forward strand.
ATGATGTCCTGGAACTCTTCGGTGTAGTCCTCCGTTGTCTTGAACATTTCGCCTACGAATTCCACGATCATGTGCAGCTGGTAGTTTATTTCCGGGTCGTTTCGCATTGGTGACCCGGAGATCTTGTAAAAGACTTCCGACGCGTTTTTAAGCAGCTCGTGGTATTGTGAGTCCGTCTCCTCGGCCGGGGTGAAGCAGTCCACGCCGTAGCGCGCAAACCCCCAGCTTTCAAGAGGAACAGTGGGCACGGGATCGTATGTTCCGCAGATATTGTATATTCCTTCAAGGTATTCGGGCTTGCGCGTGGTCCTTGGAACGCCGAAAAGGTAGGCGTATACGTTTTCGAAACGTCCTGACATTTTCATATCAGCCGCTGTAAGGTTTCCTACGGCTGCAGCGCGGGAGAAACCGGTCACCCAAAGCCTGAGGTTTCCGCTAAGCTTGTTGTCGCTTATGAACTTGATTATCTGGGCTTCCATGATGCGGGCTCCATTATCGAAGCCTGCGTGGCGCTCCCCGTTGCCTACGTACATGTTGCCGCCCCATTCGCCCTGGTAGCCCTGGCCGCAGGGGACGGCAGCTATAAGTATGAAATCATCTATCTGCTTGTATGCCAAAACTCCGGCAAGGGTATCCGCTGACGGTTTCTGGTCGTAGCCAAAAGGCGTTATCTGCTTGAACCCTGCTGCTCCAAGGTAGGTCTCGTACTGGTTTGGAAGCGCTTCGCCATCGTTTCTGAACGCGGAGATGGCAAGCCCCAAAGACGCCTGCGCAAGTTCCAGCTTGAAATCGAACCCGGTCTCGTTTTCCGTAAAGAACCCGTCCGAGTAGGGGAACTCCCACTCAAACTGCTTGTGTCCAAGGGACATGAACGGAACGTTTATCTGAATCGTTTTATATGCCTTTGCGCTCTCTTCTGCAAAGCATGCAGCAGGGAAAACGCCAGCAAGCAGAGCAATTACAAGGATGGATAGAATAATTCTATTTAAAGTGTTTTTCATGGTACGCTCCTTAAAAGCTATACATATATTTTAGCGGACGCGCCTTCCTGTTTCAATGGTATTTGAGAAACATAAAAAAGACTTGAAAAAACATCGCTGGCAATATAGCATTAAGGTTAAAGTATGATCCTTTGGAGGAAACAAAATGGATATAGAAAAACTCAAAGAATTCGTAACGTCCGCAGGCGCCAACCTTCTGATGGGTATCATCATCCTGGTGGTGGGCCTGTTCCTGGTGCACTGGCTTATCAAGTTCCTTAAGAAGAGCAAGGCCTTTACCAAGCTGGAGTCCACGCTGCAGTCGTTCTTTATCAACGCTATAAAGCTGGTGCTTATAATACTGGTGGTGCTTACTGCAGCTAACGTTATAGGTATTCCGCTCACCTCTATCATAACGATATTCGCATCCGCAGGAGTTGCCATAAGCCTTGGTATGCAGGGCGCGCTGGGCAACCTCGTAGGCGGACTTACGCTTCTGATCCTCAAGCCGATAAAGGTAGGCGAATACGTAAGGATAGGGGAGTACAACGGTATCGTTAAGAGCATAGGAGCGTTCTACACAGAGATAAAGACCCTGGACAACTCTCTTATAAGCCTTCCTAACAGCAACCTTACCAATACCGCTATCGTAAACTACTCCAGAGAGGGCATCTCCCGCATCGAGGCGCAGTTTACCGTCAGCTACGACAGCGACATAGACCAGGTACGCGAGGTCCTTTTGGAGATGGCAAGAAAGGGCGAGAAAGTCCTTACAGATCCTTCTCCGTGGGTGCTCATAACAAAGTGCACGGAAACAGGTATAATAGTTCTTGTAAGAGCCTGGGCCAAGGCAGAGGACTGGGGCAACGTCTACTACTACATGCTGGAGCACGGCAAGCGCGCTCTGGACGCCGCAGGCATAAAGGTGCCTTACCAGCAGATGGATGTCCACATCAAGCAGGATTAAAAAGATCAGCAGCTGCACTGCAGCTGCTTTTTTTATTGCGAAAATTATTAATGCAACACATATTGCTGTAATGATGCTTGTATCGCTCCTGCAGCATCAATATAATTATAACAGGAGGTCATTATGGCAAAGGCACATCTGGACAGCAAATTCTTCGATTCCAAGATAACAACTCAAAGCATAGGCACCGCGGAGCGCCTGCTTGGTTTTTGCATTGGCCCCGTAAGCGTAATGCTTATGAACAGCATACTCACCAGCTACCTGAACGTCTACTACACAGACGTCGTTAAGCTGGGGAGCATATGGAACGGTTGGAAGTCGGAGGCCAAGCGGTCTTAGGAAGACAAAATATCTCTCCAACTCCTTGGCTCACAGAACGAC
>JAZQIH010000193.1:0-4022 GCA_045541015.1 Anaerovoracaceae bacterium
AGTTCGGCTTTGAGCCCTGCTACGTAAACAGCAGGCTCGCTTCCCGCGGCATACCAGTATCCTGCGAAGTAGATATTTACGGAGCGCTCTCCGAGTACATTGGCGCCTGCGTTTCCGGTGATGCCGTAACGCTGCTGGACATCAACAACTCCGTTCCTGCTTCCATGTGGGAATCCGAGATCAAGGGCAAGTTCGATTACAGCCTTACAGATACCTTCATGGGCTTCCACTGCGGAAACACTCCGTCCTGCAAGATGTGCGCAGACAGGGCAATAAAGTACCAGCTGATACAGCACAGGCTGCTTGAGCCGGCAGGATCCGATCCTGACTTCACACGCGGCACCCTGGAAGGGGACATCGCAGCTTCCGACATCACCTTCTTCCGCCTGCAGTGCGACAGCGAAGGCGTTCTGCGCAGCTACATTGCACAGGGCGAGGTCCTTCCTGTAGCTACAAAGAGCTTCGGCGGCATAGGCGTGTTCGCCATCAAGGAGATGGGCAGGTTCTACCGCCACGTGCTCATCCAGAAGCACTTCCCGCACCACGGCGCTGTTGCTTTCGGCCACCACGGCAAGGCACTGTTCGAGGTCTTCAAGTTCCTGGGCGTTAAGGATATAGGCTACAACCAGCCCAAGAGCCTTCCTTATCCCACGGAGAACCCCTGGGGATAGGCATATTTGATGGATCAGAACATTCTTCGAAGGCTTTCAGCCATAACTGAAGAAGAACAAAACATACTCTCCGGTCGGCATACGATCGACCGGAGTATTTACATGGAAGGGGACCGGGACATTATAACAGGGGCTAAGCTCCTTGACCCCGGCAAGCTGATAGCCATAAGGCCTCATACCAGATTTGCGGCTTTTCCGGAGCATACCCATGACTACGTGGAGATGGTCTACATGTGCAGCGGAAGCACTGTGCATACGGTGAACGGCAATCGTATAGTTCTTGGAGAAGGGGACCTGCTGATACTTGGGCAGAACGCAAAGCAGGCCATAGAGCCGGCTGGCGAGGGGGATATAGCCGTCAATTTTATCATACGCCCAGAGTTTTTTACCGGAACCCTGAGCTTTCTTGGGGAAGAGGAGACGCCGCTGCGCAGATTCGTTGTAAACTGCCTTACCGGAAAGAGCGAATCCGGCTACCTGCTGTTTAAAGTTGCGGGCGCCCTTCCTGTCCAGAACCTGATAGAAAACATGCTCTACGCGCTTTTGGAGAGCGTTCCGAACAAGCGCGGCATACTGCAGCGGACCATGGGCCTGCTTTTTACCATGCTGGTGAATGACCCCGGCCTTATGGAGCTTGGCACAACGGAGCAGAACGCTGCCGTAAAGGTGCTTGCCTACATAGAGGAAAACTACCGCCAGGGGAGCCTCACGGATATAGCGGCTGCTCTTCATTACGATGTGGCTGCGCTTTCCAGGCTGGTAAATCAAAAGACAGGCAAAAGCTACACTGAGCATCTGCAGGAGAAGAGACTTTCTCAGGCTGCGTGGCTTTTGAAAAACACCGGCATGAGGGTGGATGATGCAGCAAGAAACGTAGGATATGAGAACATAAGCTACTTCCACCGCATTTTTGCGGAAAGGTTCGGTATGTCACCCAAGAAGTACAGAGACTGCAAATAAGGACACTTTTTTGACCAATCAGGACATTACTATCAAGGCCTTTCTCCTGTATAATTAGCAGGAAGGGAGGTCTTTTCTTTTGATGTATTATCTTGCAATAGATATAGGCGCCTCGTCCGGAAGGCACATAGCCGGATGGATGGAGGGCGGAGAGCTAAAGACTCAGGAGGTCTACCGCTTCCCAAACGGCGTAAAAGAGGAGGGCGGACACCTTGTCTGGGACATAGAAGCCCTGGAATATCACGTTAAAAAGGGTATAGAAGAAGCCTCAGCCAAGCTGGGCCCTGCGCGCAGCCTTTCCATAGATACCTGGGGCGTGGACTACGTCCTTATGAAAGGGGCCCAGCCCGTTCTGCCGTGCTATGCCTATCGCGACAGCCGCACGGAAGAGGTCATACCAAAGGTCCACGAAAAGATTAGCTTTACAAGGCTCTACCGCCACACAGGCATACAGCTGCAGCCCTTCAACACCATATATCAGCTCTACGCGGACAAGCTTGCCGGAAGGCTGGAAGGGGTAACGGACTTTCTTATGATGCCGGAGTACCTTATGTACAGGCTCTGCGGCGTTAAGGCTCACGAGTATACGAATGCCACTACAGGCGGCATGATAAGCGCCAAAACAGGCGAATACGATCCTGAAATAATAGAAGCGCTGGGCCTTCCAAAATATTTGTTCTGTAAACTTAGCCAGCCGGGAACAGTTATAGGCACTTACCAGGGGACAGATGTTGTCCTCTGCGCCACCCACGACACTGGCTCTGCGGTGGAAGGCATACCCATGGAGGGAAGCCACCCCTACATATCCAGCGGCACTTGGAGCCTTCTTGGTGTAAAGACCCCGGCTCCCATAACCAATGCAGCAAGCGAGCTCGCCAACTGGAGCAACGAGGGCGGCGTGGGCTACAATCGCTACCAGAAGAACATCATGGGCATGTGGATAGCAAACCGCCTCAAAGAAGAGCTCTGCCCGGATAAGAGCTTTGCTCAGATAGTGGAGGAGGCCAGGGCCAGCCGCTTTGAGGAGACAGTAGACGCCAACTCCAAGGCCTTCCTTGCCCCAAAGAGCATGAAGCAGGCCTTTGACGAAGCTCTTTCGGCAGATCCGAGGACAGACGGGGACTACTTCCGCTGCGCCTACAGAAGCCTTGCACTTTGCTACATGAACGCAGTGCAGGAGCTTCAGCATAACACAGGAAACCATTACGAAAAGATATATATAGTGGGAGGCGGCGCCAAGAACGCCTTCCTCAACGAGCTTACCCAGCAGGCCAGCGGAAAGGAAGTTATAGCGCTTCCGATAGAGGCCACGGCGCTCGGCAACCTAAAGATACAGATGCAGGCAGATCAGAACGGACTGCCTGGCAGGATATAAAAGGAGGCAAACATGTTAGTAGATACAAAAGCAAGAATAGGCGTGTTTTCAATAGCTCTGGGCGCTTATCTGCCCCAGTTCCCGCAGCTGGTCCCGGAATTCAAGAGCCAGTACGAGGAATTCAAAAAGCATATCCCTGATTCCGTTGAGCTCATAGACGGCGGACTTGTTACCACCAAGGAGCAGTCCATGGCAGCAGGGGACAAGTTCCGCGCAGCCGATGTGGACCTTGTGATACTTCAGCTCCTTACCTACGCCACAAGCTACAACATGCTCCCTGCAGTAAGGGACCTGGATGTTCCTGTGGTTCTCGTAAACGTTCAGAAGAAGAAGGCTCCTGACTACGCTAATACGGACACTCCCACCTGGCTCGGAGAGCTCTACGCCTGCGGAGCAGTCGGTGAGATGGTAGCTGACCTTGAGCGCGCCGGAAAGCGCCACGCTGTAATAACAGGCGTCGTGGAAGGCGGAGACCCCGTCGTGGACGCGGAGATAGCGGACTGGTGCAAGGCAGCGCAGGTAAGAAGGCGCTTCAGGGATCTTAACCTTGCGCAGATAGGCCGTCCTTACCCCGGAATGATGGACCTTTACATAGACGAGACCAACCTCTACCACCGCATGTGGCTCTACACCAAGCAATTCGACTGGGAGAAGATGTGGGCCATAGCTGACGACATAAAGGACCAGGCCGCGATAAGAGCCGAGGCTCAGGAGATACTGGACACCTTCGATATAGAAGGCGGCGGCACCATAGAAAAGGTCTGGGATATGGCCAGATACGTTGTTGCCTTTAAGCAGTGGGTAAAGGACGAGCGCATTGGCTTTATTGCTTCCCACTACGACGGTTTTGCCCAGGGCAAGGCAGGCGTTCTGGACAGCATGCTCATCCCGGCCTTCTCCATGCTTATAAAAGACGGCGTTGCCTGCGCGGTGGAAGGGGACATTTAGGTCTCCATGGCCATGTCCATACTCAAGACCATATCCGGCATGGGCCAGCTCTCCGAGATGTACTCCAT
>JAZQIH010000194.1:0-25235 GCA_045541015.1 Anaerovoracaceae bacterium
GGCTGCCGCTACTGCATGCCGTGCCCCAAAAACGTTGATATTCCAGGCACTTTCGCGGCTTACAACGTGCGCTACGCGGACGGCTGGTTCGCCGCCACAAGGGAGTACATAATGTGCACCCTGCTGCGCAAGGAGACCACATCCGCTTCGCAGTGCGTGCGCTGCGGCCTCTGCGAAAAACACTGCCCGCAGGGCATAGCCATCCGCGACGAGCTCGCCAACGCCCGCAAGGTGCTGGAGGGCCCCGTCTACAAAGTAGCCCGCAAAGTCATCCCCATAGTCATGAAATACTAGCTATGAACGAAGTGATCAAACAACTCTACGACAGAAAGTCCGTGCGCGTCTTCGAAGACAGGGAGATCAGCGCGGAGGACAAGGCGCTGATCCTTGGCGCCGCCATCCAGGCCCCCACCGCGGGCTGCCAGCAGTTCTACACCATACTGGACATAACGGACCAGGCTCTCAAGGAAAAGCTGGCCAGGACCTGCGACGACCAGCCCTTCATAGCCAAGGCCAAGATGGTCCTGATCTTCCTTGCCGACTGCAGCAAGTGGTTCGAAGGCTTTAAGGCCGCAGGCGCCGAGCCCCGCACCCCAGGCGCCGGAGACCTTCTCCTTGCCTGCGCGGATGCCTGCATTGCAGCGCAGAACGCCGTGGTTGCCGCCGAGAGCCTCGGTATAGGATCCTGCTACATCGGGGACATCCTGGAGAACGTGGAGGCCCACCGGGAGCTGCTTAAGCTGCCGCCTTACGTGGTGCCGGCTGCCATGCTGGTGTTCGGCTACCCGACTCAGGGCCAGAAGGACCGCCCAAAGCCGGAGCGCGCCGGAATAGCTCAGGTCGTGGCCGAAAATCAGTACCCGCAGCACACGGATCAGACCCTGCGGAGCATCTTTGAGGTCCGCACTGCCGGCCGCCCCTACGAGGAATGGATGCAGGCTTTCTGCCAGCGCAAGTATAACTCGGACTTCGCCCGCGAAATGCAGCGCTCCGCAGACATCTACCTCTCCGACTTCACGCACCAGGCGCATCAGGGGGACGGTTCTTCCGATGCCGAAGAAACGCCCGGGCACCGGGGGGACGGTTCTTCCGATGCCTGAAAGGAGCTGACCCATGAAGATCTGGCTTGACGACATCCGCCAGCCGCTCCCGGAATACGTCTGGGTAAAGAGCGTCGGCGAGGCAAAACGCGTAATAAAAGAGTGCCGCCGAAGCGGCATCCCAATAGAAGAAGTCAGCCTGGACTACGAGCTGGGCGAATACGAGCTGGACGGCGGCAAAGGCCTGCGCCTGCTGGAGTGGCTCGCGGAACAGGAGCTCTTCCTTCCCTGCGACGTGCATTCCACCCACGTCTACGGCCGCCCGCTGATGCAGAAATTCATAGAAGACAACTGGCCGCAGGAGTCCCAGCCGTAAAACAAGGAGGTCGCCGTGCCCATCGATCAAGGCGGTATCAACACAGTAAAAATAGGCGGCAAGGTAATGGACTGGTTCCGTTTCGGAAACGAGACCGGCCCCAAAGTCGTTATCCTGCCGGGCGTTTCTCTCAAAAGCGTGATCAGCGCCAAGGACGCCATAGTAAACGCCTACGCGCCGCTGGCCCGGGACTACGATGTCTACCTCTTCGGTCGCATCCGCATCTTCCCGGAGGGCTACGACGTCCGCCAGATGGCGGAGGACACTCTGCAGGCGCTCAAAGCCGCGGGGCTGAATGACGTCAACATAATGGGCGTGTCCCAGGGCTCCATGATGGCCCTGGAAATGGCCCTCAAAGAGCCGCAGACCGTGCATTCCCTGATGCTCTGCAGCGCCGCTGCCCGCGTAACGGAACCAGGCGCCCTAAGGACCTGGCTGGAGCTCGCCGAAAAGCGGGACCTGCCCGCGCTGATGCAGTCCTTCGGCGAATACGTCTACACGCCGTCGTTTTTTGCGCAATATAAAGACCTGATCATTGCCTCCGGAAACGGCGCAAGCGATCAGGACTTTAAAAACTTTGTTATTTCACTTAAGGGCACGATCGGCTTCAGCTGCTATGACCGGCTCAGGGACATCCGCTGCCCGGCCATAGTTATAGGCGCGTCCGAAGACCGCGTCCTTGGCGTGCAGGCGTCTTACGATCTGGCCCGCCAGCTCAGCTGCGAAAGCTATATTTACGAAGGCCGGGGCCACGGCGTCTACGACGAAGCCCCGGACTACCTTACCCACATAAAGGGCTTTCTGGACAAATTGTATAAATAGCTGCCAGGCGGTAAGCTGCAGCAGCCGCCAGATGGTAAACCGCACACGCTACGCGGTAAATTCCACCACCCCGCGCGCATCCGGCTCATCCATTATGATCTCGCCGGCCGCGGGCACTTTTATTGTGCCGCTCCAGGGGTTCTTGATGCTGTCGATGGGCGCAGTCAGCTCCGCCTCCACCTCCGACCTCTCGAAAGCAAGGTCCGTATCTATCATCCTGCAGCCGATCAGCTTCAGGCCCTTGCAGTAGCAAAGCGGCTGGGTGCCGATAATGGTGCAGTTCTCGAACGTCACATCCTCGCAGTACCAGGCCAGGTACTCGCCCTTGATGACACTGTTTCTGACAACAACGTTCTTTGCGTGCCAGAACGCGTCCTTGGTGTCGAAATTGCAGTTCGTAAAGACCGAATCCGTAATGTACTGGAAGGAGTATTTGCCCTTCAGACTGACGCCACTGAAATTCAGTTGCTCGGATCTCATCATAAAATATTCGCTCTCGGCGCTGGAATCCTTCATGTTTATGCCGCGCACGGACCAGCCGAACTCCGGGGAGATTATGCTGCAGCCCTCGATGGACACGTCCGCGCATTCGCGCAGGGCCTTGATGCCGTGCAGCTTGGTGTCTTTTATTTTGATGTCCCTGGAGTACCACAGGGCAGCCCTGCAGTTTTGGGTCAGCTCGCAGCCCTCGACCGCAAGGTGTTCGTCGTGCCAGAACGGGTAGCGCAGGTCGAAAAAGCAGTCCTTCACATCCACGTTGCGGCTCTCCTTAAGGGCGCTCTCGCCGTCCGCCAGGCCCTCGAAGCGGCAAGCCACCACCTGCACGCCGTTGCTGCCGTACAGCGCGCGTTCCTGATCGAAGCTCTGATCCTTGAATAAAGTCATGTGATTGTCTGCAGCAGCCGCGCCGGCGTCTGCCGCTTTTCCTTTCGTGTCTTTTCTGCATCCTAAAAGCAAGCTATTATAACACAGTTTTTGCACCCGCGTTACCCAAACTTCTGTTATAATACGAACATTGGGGACGGTTCCTGAAGTTCCGCCCCTCAGACCAACCAACAGAGGCAACATGAGTATAAAAATAGTTTTCACAGACGCAGACGGAACTCTGCTCAACAGCAAGCACCAGGTGTCGCCGCGCACCGCAGCGGCCATCCGCGAACTCAACAGGCAGGGTATACCCTTTGTAATAATGTCCGGGCGCGCGCCGCAGGGCATATACATGATAGCCGACGAATACGGCTTCGACTGCTGCGCGGCAGCCTTCTCCGGCGGCCTCCTTCTGGACGCGCAGCGCAGCGAAGTCTACTCCAGGACCTTCTCCCAGCAGACCGCCCAGCAGGTAATGGACTTCATAAAAGACCGCGGGCTGGACTGCCTCTGCGGCATCTTCAGCTACGACCGCCTGATCGTCGCCGACACGACGCTTCCCAGCGTGCAGCGCGAGGTCAGCATCATCAAAAAAGTCCCGGAAGAGGGCGGTCTGGAACTGCTCCCACCGGGTCAGGGCGTGCACAAGCTGCTCGGCCTCTGCGGCGAAGGCAAGCTGGACGACATCCAGCGCCAGGTAACGGCGGCCTTCCCGCAGCTCTGCATAACCCGCTCCACCGACACCTACCTGGAGATAATGCCCTCCGGGGTCAACAAGGGCGACGCCGCCCGCTTCTTCTGCCAGCGTTTCGGCATCGACCCCGCCGACGCCGCTGCCTTCGGTGACCACTACAACGACCTCGAAATGCTTAAGGCCGTGGGCCACCCCTTCCTGATGGGCAACGCCCCGGGCACCCTTAAGACCGAACTGCAGGGCCTCGCCACCCTCACCGCCGACTGCGATCACGACGGCATCGCCGCGGCACTCCTTGCCAACAATGGGGACGGGTCTCTATGCTGAAATTCGCATAGAGAACCGTCCCCTTTGTTAATATAACGATTCGGCATTTTGCTCATCCCAAAATGCCATTTTTTGTTGCGCGCCGCAAATGCTAGTATCTAATTGCAGGAAAGGAACAAAACAGGGTGGCACCATGAAAAGCAAAGAAACATCCAGAACAGAGATCTTCGAAAACATGCCGGTATTCAAGGCCATCTTCACGCTGGCCATACCAAATGTCATCAACCAGCTCGTAAATGTCATCTACAACCTGGCCGACACGTTCTACATAGGCAAGCTCAACAACAGCTCCATGGTTGCCGCGCTCACGATAAGCGCTCCGCTGATGGTCGCCATCACCGCGTTCTCCAACCTCATCTGCATAGGAAGCTGCGCTCTCATAGCAGCCGCCCTCGGCGAAGGCAACAAAAAGAAAGCCGAAGACATAGCCACCCTGGCCCCGCTCATGGCGTGCGGCCTGGGGCTCGTCATAATGCTTCTGACCGGCCTCTTCCGCACTCAGCTGGCCCTCTACTCAGGCGCCTCCGAGACCAACCTCCAGTACGCCATGCAGTACCAGTTCTGGGTCGTCTGCCTCAACGCTCTCCCCGCACTGTGCTCCGCCACCATAGGCGCCGGCTTGCGCGGCCGCGGCTTCTCCAAGTACGAAATGTACGGCCTCACCCTGGGCAACATACTCAACATCATACTCGACCCGATATTCATATTCATCCTGGACCTCGGCGTTACCGGCGCCGCCGCAGCCACATTCATATCCTCCTGCTGCTCCCTGGTCTTCTTCCTCGTGACCGCCAGGCGCATGCAGCGCAAATACCACCTCTACACCAGCCTGCGTGAATTCAGCTTCCGCCCGGAATACGCCGCCGGCATAGTAACAACAGGCTTCCCCGCTTTCATAGCGTCCTTCCTCGGCAGCCTCTGCAACACCAGGCAGATGAACGTCATCCGCGATTATTCCGACGCCGCCGTGGCCTCCATGGGCGTGGTCCGCAAGATAGAGCACACCTTCGGCCAGGTCATCGTTGGCGTAGGGCAGGGCGTCATCCCTCTAATCTCCTACAACCACGCCAGGCACAACGCAGACAGGCTCATGGAGATAGTAAAAAAGACCTTCATCATCAACATCTCCTGGGGCGTCATAGCCGCGGTGGTCCTGGAAAGCTTCTCCGAATGGTTCATAAGGCTATTCATCAACGACGACCCCACCGTGGCCTTCGGCATCCCGCTGGTAAGGTTGTTCGCGTTCCTGCCGTTCTTTATGTGTTTCCACAACACCACCAGGACCATGTTCCAGGCCATGCGCAAAAAGAGGACCGCCACAGCCTACGCCATATTCAAGCAGGTGATAGTCTTCCTCCCCGCGCTGTACATACTGGACCACTTCTTTGGCTTCTACGGAGCAGCCAGCACGTCCATAGTAGCGGAGATCTTTGCCGGAGCCGTTGGAATTCCAGTGCTCATCCACCTTTTAAAGCAAGAAAAAAGGAGCAAGGACCAGGCCTGATTCTCGCTCCGCAACCCGCAACTGATTTTCAGTTCACTCGCTGCTCAGCTTATTTATATCCGTTTTCTTTACGAAATTCACGAAATTCTTTACCAGGGAGCTCCTCAGCTTGTCCTTTTTATAGAACAGCCAGGTCTTTCTGGTAAACTTCGTGCCGTCTTTGAATATCAGCGGCTTGGAATATATAGTTGAATCGTAGATAAAGTACTTGGGGTCGGAGAACAGCCCGTAGCCAAGACCCTTATGTATCATGGTCATGCAAATATCCCCGTTGTTTACCTTGTACTTTGTCTTTCTGGGCGTGTCGTAATACTCATCCCACCAGCGCTTTATAGCCGAATACGTAGCCGGGTTCTTGCTGTACTCTATGTAAGGCAGCTTAGGCAGGTCCGCCAGCTCAAAAGGCTTGCTGTACACCGCGTACATCTGGTCCTCGCCAACCGGTATGCGCTCCAGGTAGGAATCCTCCGCGTTAAAGTGCGCAAAGCACACATCCAGGTTCCCGTCCTCCACCTCTTTTATAAGGTCATCGCTTATAGACGATACCACATCAGCTTCTATAGAAGGGTAGATCTCGCTGTACATGTGCAGCAGCTCCGGCAGCACGTACCTGTTGTAGGAATACGGCACGCCTATGCGCAGAACGCCCTTTGTGCCCTGGTTGCTCTCGGCAAGCTCGTGCTTGGCAGCCTCTATCTCAGCCACTATGGCCTCCGCGTGAGCCGCTATCTGCTTGCCTTCAGGCGTCAGAACAGAGCCCTTGCGGCTCCTTACAACAAGCGTTACACCAAGTTCGTCCTCAATGATATGGATGCGCTTGGTGAGCGTCGGCTGCGTTACAAACAGCAGGTCCGCGGTCCTTGTTATATTCTGGGTTTTGTTTAAGGTGGCGATTATTTTCCAGTCAAAGTCTCTCATAAAAAATCCTTCCCTTAACGACAATAATATCATAACAATGTCAATAAATCTAAGCCTTTTTTGCAACGCGTGCTGTTTTATACGTTTCCCCAGATATTACAATATGGAATACCCCTGTCATAACGTTTTGGAAGGATAGACCGCCGATTAAGCTATTTTACCCCTCGAAAAAGTTCTGATAACCTATTATTGTCGAAAAAGGACATACATCATTGCATGTGGATGAAAGGAGATAAACATGGCAGAGAGAAAGATGTCGGCCCAGATGGAACAGCTCAACCATCGGATCAACAATACCAAAATGACCATCAGCACAGAAAAGTCCCGCCTGTTCACCGAGGCTTACAAGAAGTACGACGGCGAACCGGACGTGCTTCGCACCGCAAAGGCACAGGCTTACATGCTCGATAATATCAGCATCTTCCTCCTCGACGAGGACCGCCTTGCAGGATACCCCGCTTCTTGCTTCATGGGCATAGAGGCAGACTTCTGGACCAGAGGCTGCTGGAGACCGGAAGGAATAGAATCCCTCAGAGAAGGCGGATTCCACATCATAACCGATGAGACCGCAAAAGATATGTACCAGCTTTCCGAGTACTGGCAGAGCTGGGCAGCAGAGTACAAGATGCTGGATCTCTTCGACGAAAAGATGTGGGCCTGGAAAAAGTCCGGCTATCATCTCCCCAGGAATAAGACAATAGAGCAGGCTGCAGGTTCCGGCCTTGCCGTAAGCTCCCTGTCCATATTCCCCGAGCAGGAATTCGCAAGCGTCAACTACGAATATCCTATGCACAAAGGCTTCGGCGCCCTGGCATGGGAAGCCAAGGAAGAGCTCAAGAAGGTAGACTGCTGGGATCTTAAGGACGACTACAGCACAGACAGAGTCTACTCCCTGCGCGCAATGGTAGTAATACTCGAGGCAGTTTCCCGCTTCATCCACCGCTACGGAGCTCTTGCAGAAGCAAAGGCTCTCGAAGCAACAGATCCCAAGCGCAAGGAAGACCTCATCAAGATGGCTGAATCCTGCCACAGGATAGCAGAAGGCCCCGCAGAGACCTTCCTGGATGCAGTCCACTTCCAGTGGTTCATCTACTTCCTGACCCACTACATGAACACCATGCCTCTCGGCCGCTGCGACCAGTTCATGTATCCGTACTATAAGAAGGACATAGAAGAGGGCAGGATCACAGAGGAAGAAGCTCTGGAGTACCTCATCAACCTCAGACTCAAATACATGATGATCAGATCCACCTCCGGCGGACAGCACAGAAGCAAGTGGTCCGGAAACGCAGGCTGGAGATCCGTAACCATAGGCGGCTGCGATAAGGATGGAAACGACGCTACCAACGAGCTGTCCTACCTCTTCCTTGAAGCAGCATACAGATGCCGCACACCGCACCACACCATAACCCTCCGCGTTAACCCCAACACCCCGAAGGCTCTTATGGACAAGGCAATAGAGCTTACAAAGACCGGTATAGGAATGCCGTCCTACGTAAGCGACAACTCCTACATCGCTACCCTGGTAGACGAAGGAGTTCCACTCGAAAAGGCAAGAGATTACTTCATCGTAGGCTGCCTGGACGTAAACGTTCCGGAAGGCTGGGGCAACCTCTTCTCCATGTGCAACAACGCTCTGCCGTTCGATACCTTCATCCACAACGGCTACAGCCCGATAGAAGACCACTACGTAGGCCCCAAGACCGGCGATGTCCGCGAAATGAAGACCTTCGAGGAATTCATGGACAAGTTCATGGAGCACTACACCTGGTACCTCAAGTGCTACGCAGCAGACCGTCAGATCAGGTTCAACGTAAGAAGATCCCAGAGGTTCCTGCAGGATGTGCTCCAGGTATCCATGTGGACAGACGGTATAAAGGTAGGCGTAAGCCCGTTCTTCCGCAAGCCTCCTTATGAAGGCCTCGGACCGGCAATGTCCCTCGGCGTAGGCGCCATCAACGTCTCCGACTCCCTGGTAGCCATCAAGAAGCTCGTCTACGACGAAAAGAAGATCACCATGGACGAGCTCATCAAGGCTCTGGACGAGAACTGGGCCGGCGAGCGCAACCAGGAGATCCGCAGAATGTGCCTGGCCTGCCCGAAGTACGGCAACGACGACGACTACGCAGACGAAATGGCAGCAATGTTCTACGGCAGGCTCTGCGATATCGTTAAGAGCATGACCTCCTACAGAGGCACCAAGTACGTTGCAGCTTCCATATCCATCACATCTCACGAGCCCGCAGGCAAGCTCACCGGTGCAACGCCGGACGGCCGCTACGCAGGAACCATACTCGCAGACGGCGGCGGATCCCCCATCCAGGGCTACGACAAGAACGGTCCTACAGCAATGCTCAAGTCCGCTCTTAAGATAGACCAGAGGAAGCTCAACTCCCTGCTCCTGAACATGAAGTTTACACCGAAGACTCTCGAGACCCCGGAGAACGTAACCAAGCTCGGAGCTCTCATCCACGCTTACCTGGACAACGGCGGAAAGCAGATCCAGTTCAACGTAGTGGACGACAAGACCCTCGTAAAGGCTCAGGAGACCCCGGATCAGTACAGAGACCTTGTAGTAAGAGTAGCCGGCTACAGCGCTTACTTCACGCTCCTCTCCAAGGCTGTACAGAACGAGATCATAGACAGAACTTCCAACCAGAAGCTCTAAACTGCAGCAATAACCGGTCCGGCTGATGCCGGCCGGACCGGACGCAATTATATCTCAAGTAAAGAGAACGTTTAGTATCATTGAAAGGAGAAACTAAATGAATAGCACAGCTCTGCTTCTTTGCCTGATCGCCGTGTTTGTTTCGATCTTCCTCAACTGGAAGTTCAATATAAACATCGGTGTACCCGCTATCGTATTCGCATGGATCATTGGTTACTGGTTCGTAGACCTCAAGATCAAGGATATCGTTGCAGGATTCCCTACAAGCGTAGTATTCCAGATGATCGCCATCACCATGATGTTCAGCTTCCCCAACCAGAACGGAACGCTGCAGAAGGTAGCAGACCACTTTATCTACGCCTTCCGTAAGCAGACCTGGGCACTCCCGCTGGTCATCTACTTCGCTGGATTCATTATTGGTGCTATGGGTGCTCCCGGCGCAACCGGAACCATCATCGTAGCAGTTATCGGTTATCAGATCGCTGACCAGGTCGGCATGAACCCGCTGATCATGGCAGTTGCTTCCTGCAACGGTTCCGCAGCAGGATCCGAGCTCCCCTGGTCCGCACAGGGCGTCATCGCTCACGGCGTAATGGAGCAGTACTGGCCTGATGTAGTAGACAGCTACACCTGGAAGCTCTGGCTCGGTTACTTCGTTCTCTCCTTCCTCATGCTCGTAGTTACCTCTCTGGTACTTGGCGGCTTCAAGAAGCGCGATGCTATCCAGATGGAAAAGCCGGGCAAGTTCGAGGGCAAGCAGGTCGCTACACTCGGAATGATCGTATGCATCGTTCTTCTCTCCGTCGTATGGCCGTTCCTGAAGATGATCGCTCCCAGCGTCAAGATCTTCAGCAAGCTCAACGGATTCTTCGACATCCAGATGCTCTGCGTACTCGGAACACTCATCTTCACACTTGGTCACTTCGGAGACCTCAAACAGGCTATCACCAAGGGAGTTCCCTGGAACACAGTATTCATGCTCTCCGGTATGGCAATGCTCATCAAGGTCGCTTCCGCTGCCGGTGCTACCGACTACATCGCACAGGCTCTTGACGGCGACATCTCCGAGGGTATCGTAGTTGCAGCTCTGGGCGTTATCGGTGGATTCCTCTCCTTCTTCACAGGTGGTATGTCCGTCGTATTCCCGATGCTGGCTGCAATGGTTCCGCCTATCGCACAGGCTACAGGCATCGCGCCCTACGCAATGCTCATCTCCATCTGCTGCGGCGCAAGACTCACCGCTATCAGCCCGTTCTCTACCGGCGGCGCACTCACCATCGGTATGTGCAAGAACGAGAAGTGGAGCTCCTACCTTGCTAACGGCTGCTTGATCATGGCTGTCGCCGGCATGGTACTGGTCGCGATATTCGGTGTGACCGGACTCTTCAAGCTGATGTAATTAGCTGAAAAATCGGTTCTTTCGTGATTGCAGGCGGCGCGGTTACAGTGCCGTGCCGCCTGCTGTTTTTACAGGGTCTCGGCTATGAGTAAGACAGCAACTATCTTCAATATTCAAAAGTTCTGTGTTAACGACGGCCCCGGTATACGTACCACGGTCTTTGTAAAGGGTTGTCCGCTGCGCTGCCAGTGGTGCCACAACCCGGAGTCCAATCTGGCAACTCCCCAGTTCCTCTTCCACGAGTCCGTGTGCGTGGGCTGCGGCATATGCATCCCCAAGTGCCCGCACGGAGCCATAAGCATAGATCCCGCAAAGGGCAAGGCTAAGACAGACAGGTCCCTTTGCGTAAACTGCGGAACATGCTGCGCTCCGGAGATCTGCGAGCACGATGCCAGGGAGCTTGCCGGCAAGACCATGACCACAGAAGAGGTCGTAAAGAAGATAGCAGACGACAAGATATTCTACGCAACGTCCGGGGGCGGCGCCACATTCAGCGGCGGAGAGCCTCTTATGCACGCGGACTTCGTGGCTGAAGCCATGCAGCTTTGCCACGAACAGGGCATAAGCACGGCAGTAGAGACCAGCGGCTTCGCAAGTGCCGAGAATGCCAGGAAGGTGTTCGAAAACTGCGATCTGATATTGTTTGACATCAAACACATGGACACAGAAGTCCACAAAAAGCTCACAGGCGTGGGCAACGAACAGATACACGCAAACCTGCGCATGGCAGCAAAGGAGCTTGGCAAGAAGATCTGGCTCAGGCTGCCCATAATAGCAGACGTAAACGACAGTCCGGACGAGATACTCAGCGTGCATAACCTCTCTATGGAGCTCAAAGACAACATAGAGGAGATATGGGTGCTTCCGTATCACACCCTGGGGCTGCCAAAGCTCGAATCCCTCGACTGGTCCACAGAAGTAATGGACAAGTTCAGGACCCCGTCGGAGGAGAGAAAGCAGGAGATCATCAAGACGCTTGAATTTGGGGGCATCCCCGTTAAGATAGGCTAAAACATTTAACACATAATCATTAAGGAGGACAAAATGACAGAGAGGATCCAAAAGCTTTATAAGGATGTTATGGACAACTACAATAACATCAAGATCACTGTCCAGAAGATGCGCTATGTTACCGACGCGCTCAGAAAGTACGACGGCTATCCACCGGTAGTTAAGCGCGCATGGGCTTACGCAAGCTATCTCGACAACCGCACCATATTCATCGAAGACGGTCAGCTGCTTGTCGGAGACATAGGCGCAGAGCCGCACTCTGTTGAATTCCAGCCCTCTGCACCCGCATGGCCGGATGACGACTTCGACAACATACTCAAGTCCGGTATCAAGATAGATCCGGAAGACAGAAAATACCTCAGAAGCCTGGATGAGTTCTGGGACGGAACCGGACGCTGCATGTCCGAGCTCGAGTGCCTCTACTACGATCAGGACAGGCTTTGGGACTTCCGTACCAGAGGTATGGTACTTCCCGCATACAAGTCCAAGAAGGTCGGATTCTCCAACTATCAGATAGGCTGGGGCTGGGCTCTCAACCCCGTTCTTGGTCTCAACAGCCCTGACATCGAGATGCACCTCTACACCGGCTTCGAAAAGTATCTTGAGATACTCAAGCAGAAGAAGGAAGAGATCCGTTTCTTCACCATGGGCGACATGGAGTCCTACGACTTCCTCACCGGCGCTATCATTCAGTTCGAGGCAGTTCTGCGCATCGCTAACCGCTATGCAGACCTCTGCGAGCAGAAGGCAGCTGAGTGCACCGATCCCAAGAGAAAGAAGGAACTCGAGCAGATGGCAGAAGTCTGCAGAAGAGTACCCGCAAAGGGCGCTACCAACTTCCGCGAAGCAATGCAGGCAATGAACTTCTACTGGTGCATGATAGGCTCCGGCGTTTACGGCCTCAACAGAATGGACAAGATACTGTATCCGTTCTACAAGAAGGACCTGGAAGCCGGCCTCATCACCCCGGAAGAAGCAGAAGAGTACCTCCAGTGCTTCAGGCTCAAGATAGCTCAGTACATCCAGATAGCTGGTATGCCTACCCAGAGAGAAAAGTGGGCAGGCCGCGCTCGCTGGAACAACATAATCCTGGGCGGCACAGACAGAGACGGCAACGATATAACAAACGACATTTCCTACATGCTGCTCAAGTGCGCTGAGGAATGCAAGCTGGCTCACCCGACCATGACCATAAGGGTCCACAAGAACAGCCCCAAGGAATTCCTTACCGAGGCTGTACGCTGCGTACGCACCGGCTGCGGATACCCGGCATTCATCTCCGAAGACCAGTACATGGACTACGTAGTAGAGCACACCAACGGCAAGATCAGCCGCAGGGAAGCTCACGACTTTATACTCAACGGCTGCATAGACGTAGGTCTGCCCGGAAGATCCCGCCAGACAGGTGTTCCTATGATGTCCGTTCCTATCATACTCCAGCTGACCATGGACGGCGGCGAGGACAAGCTTATGGGCACGCACTTTGCCAAGCCCTGCAAGACTCTGGACGAGTGCAAGACCTACGAAGAGTTCTACGATGAATTCATAGACCAGTGCGGCTACATGTTCGCCATGAACGTGGAGACCAACAACCTGCGCTACGGTTCCAGAAGGTACTACAACCAGGATGCTCTGTACTCCTGCTTCTTCCACGATGCAGAGAACGTCTGCAGAGACTTCTACTGGAGAGAGATGCCTCTGGAGCAGGCTAACTCCCTGAACGTTGTAGGTATGGCAAACACTATCGACTCCCTGGCAGCTATCAAGAAGCTCTGCTACGATGACAAGGTAGTCACTCCGGCAAGACTCCACCAGGCACTCCTGGAGAACTGGGAAGGCGAAGAGAACCAGAAGATCAGAGAGCTCTGCCTCGCTTGCCCGAAGTATGGCAACAACGACGATTACGCAGACTCCATAGGCGTCAAGCTCTGGGACGATCTTAAGGATAAGTGCAGAGAGCTCAAGGGACCTTACGGCAACAAGATCAACATCTCCGGCGTTTCCATCACAGCTCACGGCCCCGGCGGAAAGCTCACCGGCGCTACACCTGACGGACGTTACTCCGGCGATGTTCTTGCAGACGGTTCCATCTCCCCGGCTCAGGGCGCAGACCACGAAGGTCCTACCGCATCCCTGCTTTCCGGCATGAAGATGGCTCACGGCTGGTCCGCAACACTTCACAACATGAAGTTCGATCCTACCGCGCTCAAGTCCGATGAGGACCTCGAAAAGCTCGGAGAAATGATCAAGATCTACATGACCAACGGCGGACACCACATCCAGTTTACCGTTGTAAATGCCGACGATCTTAAGGAGGCCAAGGTGCATCCCGAAAACTACAGCGACCTTATGGTCCGCGTAGCAGGATACTCCACATACTTCACCATCCTGACCCCGGCTATCCAGACAGACATTATCACCAGAACGACTAACGAGCATCTGTAAGGAATAAAACGATGAGTTCAAAAAAAGCAGTCAAATGCACAATAATGCGCGGAGGGACAAGCAAAGGCCTGTTCTTTATCGAGTCGGAGCTTCCGGCCCGCGAGGAGGGCAGAGATGAGCTGCTTCTGGAACTTATGGGCAGTCCTGACGTCAACCAGATAGATGGCTTGGGCGGTGCTGTATCTGTAACGAGCAAGGTGGCTATAATAGCACCGTCCGACCGTGCAGACGCAGACGTAGAGTATACTTTCGCCCAGGTCTCTGTCGACAAACCTATCGTTAGCTATAAGGGCAACTGCGGAAACATTTCTTCCGCAGTGGGCCCCTTTGCGATCGAAAAGGGACTGGTCAAGACCGAAGAGGGGATCACAAAGGTCCGTATACACAACACCAACACCGATAAGATCATTGTGGCAGAAGTGGCTGTGGAAGACGGCTGCGTTAAGTATACCGGAGATTTTGCCATTGCAGGCGTTCCGGGTACCGCTTCCAGGATTAAGCTAAGGTTCCTGGATCCGGCAGGGTCTGTTACCGGAAAGCTTCTGCCTACAGGAAAGCCCGTTGATGTCATAAGTGTCGACGGCCTCGGAGACATTGCTGTGTCTATAGTTGATGCGGCAAATCCTCTGGTCTTTATAAAGTATGCGGATGTTGGCCTTACCGGCACCGAAAGCACAGAGCAGATCAACGAGGATCATGTGCTGCTTGCAAGGCTGGAAGAGATACGCGGAAAGGCTGCGGTAATGCTTGGATTTACCAGGGATTACAAGGACGCAGCCTGGAGCACGCCCACCATCCCCAAGCTGGCTATGGTGGGGCCGTCCTGCTCTTACGAAACTGCCAGCGGCAGCCGTATAGAAGCAGAGGATATAGATTTCCGCGGCTACATGATGTCCATGCAGAAAGCGCATCCCAGCTACGCAATGACAGGCGCTATGTGCACTGCCGCTGCTGCCGTAATAAAGGGAACAGTGGTGAACGAGGTCATTTCCGAAAAGGCAGACCTTGAAAGCATCAGGATAGGGCATCCCAACGGAGTGCTTCCCGCAGGCTGTGTTTCGCACGAAGAGAACGGAGCTGCCGTTGTCGACCAGACCTGCGGCTACAGGACAGCCAACCTTCTGATGGATGGCTACGCGTATTACAACGGGAGGAAAAAATGACTCCGAGAGAGAACTTGATCAATTATTTTGCAGGCAAAGAGTACGAGTGGTTTCCTAACAGCGGCGATAAGATCTATTTCGAGCCGGAGGAGCTCCACGACTACAAAGCCAGGGGCATGATCAACCAGCAGACCCCCAGGACCATGGATTTCTTCGGCGGCGAGGGCTGGTTCGGGCTGCAGTGGCAGTACGTTCCGCAGGTTGCCGGATCCATAACCACCAACAAGATCCTGGACGACATCAGCGAATGGAAGGAAAAGCTGGTGTGGCCGGATCTGGACGCGGCGGACTGGGAAGGGATCAGGGAGCGCAACAAGGACTACCTGAACACGGATCAGATGATAGCAACCACTATCTACACCGGCTTCTTTGAGAGGCTCATATCGTTTATGGGCTTTGAGGATGCGGCCATGGCGCTGATCGACCCGGACAGCCAGGACGATGTTCACGAGCTCTTCGAGAGGCTCACGGAGCTTTACATCGAGTACGCAAAGCGTATGAACAAGTACTTCGGCGTTGAGTATTTCCTTGTTCACGACGACTGGGGCTCCCAGAGGGCGCCGCTGTTTGGACCGGCAACTCAGCGCGAGATGATCTTCCCGTACGTTAAGAAGCTTGTGGACGAGTTCCACAGCCACGGATGGTACTACGAGCAGCATTGCTGCGGTCTTGTCCACGACTTGATCCCTAACATGATAGATGCCGGCACCGACACCTGGGTAGGGCAGAACTGCTGCGATAAAATGATGCTGGTAAACACCTACGGCGACCGTTTCAAGTTTGGCGTAATGGTGCCCAACCCGCCCAAAACATCGGCGGAGGAAAAGGTGGAGCTGGTAAAGAAGTACTACGAAATGTACAAAGGCAAGGGCGTGTGGTTCTCTTTCAGCAGAAAGATGCCTAAAGACCACGCCAAAGCAATACAGGATTACCTCAGAAGCGTTAAATAGAAAAAACAGAAAAACAAAGAAACAGAGGGGACGGTTCTCTATGCTGAAAATCGCATAGAGACCCGTCCCCTTTGCTAAAAATAACATAGAGAACCGTCCCCTATGTTATTCTTCTATTTCTGTGAGGTGGCCGGAGAACTTGGTCTCGTAGGCGTGGGTGTAGGTGGAACCTGCTACGGCTTTGGCCACGGCCTGGGCGGTCTTGGACGCCGGCTGTACGCTTCCGGCGCCGCCTGCGCAGCCTCCGGGGCAGGCCATGCCTTCCAGCAGGTAACCGTTGTATTTGCCGGCCTTGGCCACCATCATCATCTTGCGGCAGTCGGCCAGGCCTTCGGCGCGGGCTATGGGAACTTCCACGCCCGGCGCAATGTTTTCTATGCAGGCCTTAACAGCGTTCGCAACGCCGCCGGGCACCGCAAAGCCGCGGCCGTCTCCGCTGGCGCCGTGCATGCTGTCGTCCTCCGGGATCTGCGTAAAATCCACCTGCTTGGCTTCGAACATGCCCATGACCTCCTCGAAGGTGAGGACGAAATCTATATCGCTGCGCACTGACTTGCGGCTTGCTTCAAGCTTCTTGGACGCGCAGGGCCCAATGAAAGCCACCTTGCATCCGGGGTGCTCTTTTTTTATGAGGCGGCCGACCATCACCATCGGAGTTAGGGCCATGGACACGCAGTCCGCCTGGGCCGGGAACAGCTTCTTGGCCATAACGGACCACGACGGGCAGCAGGACGTTGCCATGAACGGCAGCTTGGACGGCACCTCGTTTATGAACATCTCCGCTTCCTGCATGGTGCAAAGGTCCGCGCCTATAGCCACCTCCACCGCGTCCGCAAAGCCCAGCGCCTTAAATGCGCCGCGCAGCTTCTTTGGGGTCAGGTCCTTGGAGAACTGGCCGGCAGCAGCCGGAGCCACAGCGGCGTAGACCGGGGCATCGCCCTTGATCGCCTGTATGGTCTGGAAGATCTGGCTCTTGTCCGCAATGGCGCCAAACGGGCAGTTTACAAGGCACATGCCGCAGCTGACGCACTTTTCCTGGTCTATCTCCGCGCGGCCGTACTGGTCCGAATGGATGGCGTCCATGCCGCAGGCCTTCCTGCAGGGGCGCTCCATGCGCATGATAGATCCGTAGGGACAGGCCGCTATGCACTTGCCGCACTTGATGCACTTTTCCTGGTCTATGTGGGACTTTCCGCCGTAGATGCTGATGGCGCCCTTGGGGCAGACCTCCTTGCACGGGTGCGCAAGGCAGCCCTGGCACTGGTCCGTTACGCGGATGACGTTGTCCGGGCAGGCGTGGCAGGCGAACTTTATGATGTTGATCAGCGGCGGCTGGTAGTATTTTTCCGGCTTGATGGCTTCTTCCGCGCCGTCGGTTATTTCGCCGTACTCGGCGGCCGACCTGAAGTTGAGGCCCATGGCCAGGCGCAGGCGCTCCGTAACGATGGCGCGCTCCAGGAAGACGCTCTCCCTGTGCTCTGCAACCTCCCCGGGTATGATCTCGTAGGGCAGGGCGCTCAGCTTGGCGAGGTCCCCCTCCTTATAGTTATATGAAAGCTCCGCTATGGCAGCGAAAACGCTTTTCCTAATGTCGTTTACCGATGTGTAGGTACCCTTCATGATGTGCTCCTTTTTCCGACACTTTTGCCGTACGATTATATCAGCTCCGCCGCCGCTTCGCAACCTAGCGTTCGCGGAGCTCTTGTGGTATAATGGAGTGTAATGCACTATATTTCGTGGAGAGAAACATGTCTGCAAAGAAAAAAGAATACAACAACGAATCGATAAAATCCCTTAAAGGACCGGACAGGGTCAGAAAGCGCCCGGCGGTCATTTTCGGGTCCGACGATATAACAGGCGCCCAGCACGCAGCCTTCGAGATAATAGCAAACTCCGTAGACGAAGCCAGGGAAGGTCACGGAAACAAGATCATAGTCACCAAGTACGAGGACGGCAGCGTCTCCGTAGAGGACTTCGGCCGCGGCATCCCAGTGGAGTTCAACAACGCCGAGAACCGCTACAACTGGGACCTCGTCTTCTGCGAGCTCTACGCGGGCGGCAAGTACGACCAGGGTGCCGGGGAGGACTACTCCTTTGCCCTGGGCCTCAACGGCCTCGGTACCTGCTCCACCCAGTACTCTTCCGAATACATGGACGTGCGCGTAAGGCGCGACGGCTTCCAGTACGACCTCCACTTCGAAAAAGGCGTCAACACCATGGAGGAGCCCGGCTTCACCAAGAAGAAGACCAGCAAGCCCTCCGGCACCTTCATACGCTTCAAGCTGGACGGAGAGGTCTTTACCGACACCGACATCCCGCCCGAATACTTCGAGGACTGCCTCAAGCGCCAGGCCATAGTCAACGCCGGCGTGGAGTTCGTGTTCATAAACGGCCAGGAGGAAAAGCACTTCCTCTACCCGGACGGCATAGTCGAGCACGTCAAGGAGCTCTCCAAGACCCCCATCTCCCTGATCCAGTCCCTGTCCAAAGAAAGCCGCGGCCGCGACGCGGAAGACCGCCCGGAGTACACCCTCCGCATGAACTTCGCCTTCGTGTTCGTAAAGGACGGCGGCGTGCAGGAGCACTACCACAACTCCTCCTTCCTGGAGTACGGCGGAAGCCCCTTAAAAGCCGCCAGGAAAGCTTTTACCAACTCGGTGGACAGATATATCAAAGCGCAGGGAAAGTACACTAAAAACGAAAATAAGGTGGATATAGGGGATATAGAAGATTCCCTGATCTTCGTGTCCAACTGCTTCTCCAACATAGTATCCTACGAGAACCAGACCAAAAAAGCCATACGCAACAGCTTCGCGGAAAAGGAAGAGCAGCGCGTGCTGGAGGAGTACCTGGACAAGTACTTCGCGGAAAACAAAGCGGAAGCGGACGCCGTCACCGCCCAGATACTCGTCAACAAGCGCGCCAGGGAGCAGGCCGAAAGCGCCAAAGTCTCCATCAAGAAGAAGCTCTCCGGCAGCCTCAACACCTTCTCCCGCCCGGACAACTACATAGAGTGCCGCTCCAAAAAGACCGAAGAGCGCGAGCTCTACATAGTGGAGGGACTCTCCGCTCTGGGCTCCGTAAAACAGGCCAGAAACGCGGAGTTCCAGGCCCTGATATCCATACGCGGCAAGATACTCAACTGCCTTAAAACAGACCTGCCGCGCATATTCAAGTCGGATATAATCACGGACCTCATAAAGGTCATAGGCTGCGGCGTGGAGGTCAAGGCCAGCGGCAAGGGGATCCCGCCCTTCGACATGAGCAAGCTGCGCTTCGGCAAGATCATCCTTATGAGCGACCAGGACGTGGACGGCTTCCAGATACGCTGCCTGCTCCTTACCATGTTCTACAGGCTCTGCCCGACCCTGATCCGCGAAGGCAAGATCTACATTGGCGAATCCCCGCTCTACGAGATAACATACAAGGACAAGACCTACTTTGCCTACGACGACAAGGAAAAAGACAAGATACTCAAAGGTTTCAAGGGACCCGGCGCCAAGATACAGCGCTCCAAGGGTCTGGGCGAGAACGACCCGGAAATGATGAGCCTTACGGCAATGGACCCCGCCACCAGAAGGCTTATCCGCATAACCGAAAACGACGTAAAAGATCTCTACGATGTCCTGATGGGCAACGATCTTGCAGGGCGCAAGGCCTACATAGAGGCCCACGGCGCCGAATACACCGATCTTGACGTATAGAGGTGGACCATGGCAAAGAAAAAGACTGTTGAACCCATAAAAGAGAATATTCGCAACATAGACGAGCAGGAGATACTGCGCACCAACTACATGCCCTACACCATGTCGGTCATAACGGACAGGGCGCTGCCCGCCATAGACGGTTTTAAGCCCTCGCAAAGGCGCGTGCTCTACACCATGTACAACATGGGCCTGCTCAAGGGCGGCCGCACCAAGTCCGCAAACATAGCCGGCGCGGGCATGAGGCTCCACCCCCACGGGGACAGCTCCATCTACGACACCGCCGTAAGGCTCACGCAGAACAACGAGGCCTTGCTGATGCCTTTCATAGACGGCAAGGGCAACTTCGGCAAGACCTACTCCAGGGACATGCAGCCGGCAGCCAGCCGCTACACGGAGGCCAAGCTGATGCCTATCTGCGAGGAGATCTTCCCGGAGATAAAAGAAGGCGCCGTGGAGATGGTGGACAACTACGACGGCACCATGAAGGAGCCATCCCTGCTTCCCTGCGCTTTCCCGAACATCCTGGCTTCCGCCAACATGGGCATTGCTGTAGGCATGGCCTGCAATTTCCCGGGCTTCAACTTCGGGGAGCTTTGCAGGGCAACGGCTGAGTACATAAAGCACCCGCTGGCAGCGGACCTGCTTGGGATAATGCCGGCCCCGGACTTCACCACCGGCGGGGAGATAATCTACGACCGCGACGAAATGGCCGAGATCTACCGCACAGGCCGCGGCACTTTTGCTGTGCGCGGCACCTACGAGTACGACGCCAAGGCCGGAATAATACTGGTCCGCGAGATCCCCTACACCACATCTATAGAGGTCATAGTTGAGAAGATCATGGACCTCATGAAGGCCGGCAAGCTGCCGGAGATCTCGGACGTAAGGGACGAATCAGACCTTCAGGGCCTTAAGATAGCGCTGGACGTGCGCCGCGACTACAAGGACAAGGTCAAGGACATAATGGCTTTCCTGTACGAAAACACGCCGCTTCAGGACAACTTCGCCTGCAACTTCAACCTGCTGATAGCGGGAGCCCCCAAGGTGCTTGGAGTGCGGGAGATACTGGACGAGTGGCTCTTCGAAAGGGAAATAGAAAAGCGCGAGGTCCTTACCCACCGCAGGGCTGAAAAGGCGGACCGCCTGCACCTGCTGGAAGGTCTTGCCCAGATACTTCTGGACATAGACAAGGCCATAAAGATAATACGCAAGAGCGAAAACGACAAAGCCGCCAGCGAAGGGCTGCAGAAAGCCTTCAAGATAGACGCGCTGCAGGCTGAATACGTGCTGAACATCAGGCTGCGCAACCTCAACAAGGAGTTCATACTCAACCAGACCAAGGACACCGCCGCCCTTAAAAAAGAGATAGCGGAGATAGACAAGATCTTAAAGAGCGACAAAGGCATAAAGAACCTTATCGCCTCCGAGCTTTTGGCCCTGGACAAGAAGTACCCCTCCAAGAGGCGCTCAAGGATAATAGAGAAGGAGAAGGTGGCCAAGGCCGCGCCGCGCAAGGCAGAGCTGGGCTTCTACAGCATAACGCCGGAGGGCTACATCTCCAAGGGCAAGGAGGGCACCAAGATAACGGAAGACACGGAGATACTGGTGTTTACGGACAACGCCCTGTGCTACAAGCTTTACGCAGCGGACATCCCGGCCAAGGAGACCTACATAGGCTCCGCTGTAAAGGTGGGCGTCGGAGAAAAGGTCGTGGGCTTCATGCCGCTGGAAAAGGACAGGTTTGCAGCCGCGGTCTACGAGGACGGAAGGGTGAGCCTTTACAGCCTGGACGACTTCTCCACCATGCAGAACCGCAAGTGCATAAAGAACGCCATCAGCACCCACGCTCCGGTAGCCGGCATGTGCTCTGTGGCGCAAAAGGACAGCATCTCCGTTGTTACGAACAAGCGCACCGTTAAGGTAAAAGCCGCCGACCTTTCCGTTCAGGGCAAGGGCAGCCGCGGCATACTGGCAGTCAAACTCAAAAAAGGCGAGACAATTATAAAAAACTGATTGACACGGACCCCCTCATGCTTTACACTGCATTTGACTTGTAATTCTAAGGGAAGGAGCTGATAATTCCAACATGTTCAAAACCGAATATCTTAGGGCCATGGCGGGATCGAGGTACTCCGCCGCGGGAGCTTATACAAACGCAGCTCCAACAAGTGGTTTCGACCTGGGAATACAATATCGAACGGAAGCAGCGCAGTGCGTAATGCCTGGGCTTTTTGTATTTTAATAGAGGAAAAGAAATGATCGAACTCAGACACTTAAGAAAAGAGTACGAAGGCACAACGCCCCTGGAGGACGTAAACATCACGATCAACAACGGAGATATCATCGCCGTGATCGGGCCTTCCGGCACAGGAAAATCCACCCTCCTGCGCTGCATCAACATGCTGGAGACTCCCACCTCCGGCGAAGTCGTCGTGGACGGACAGGTCATCAACGACGGCAAGTGCGACCTCAATGAAGCCCGCAAGAAGATGGGCATGGTGTCCCAGTCCTTCAACCTTTTGGGACTTCTGACCGTTATCGAAAACATAATGAACCCGCAGATAACCCTGCTGGGCCGCAGCCGCCAGGAAGCCTACGACAAGGCCATGGACCTGCTCAACAAGGTGGGTCTTTGGGCCAAGGCTCTGTCCTACCCGGACGAGCTCTCCGGCGGACAGCAGCAGCGTATCGCTATAGCGCGCACCCTGGCTATGGACCCGGAGATCATACTCTTCGACGAGCCCACTTCCGCTCTGGACCCAACCATGATAGGCGAAGTTCAGTCCATCATCCGCATGATCGCCAAGACCGGCCGCACCATGATGATAGTCACCCACGAGATGGACTTCGCAAAGAAGATAGCTAACCGCGTCATCTTCATGAGCGAGGGCATAGTCTACGAGGAAGGCACCCCCAAGGAGATCTTCGAGCACCCCAAGAAGGAGCTCACCAGGAAGTTCATCCAGAGGCTGTCCACGATCACATACCGCATCGAGAGCCGCGATTTCGACTTCGAAGCCGTTGCCGCCGAGCTGCAGCAGTACGCAGAAAAGCTCCTTATCGAGAACGAGCGTACATCCAAGCTCCAGCTCTGCCTGGAAGAGCTCGTTATGAACAATATATTCGAGTTCGAGGGAGACCCCAACATCTTCGTAAGCATAGACTACTCCGAAAAGAGCGACGTCCTCTCCCTGGAGCTGAAATACGCCGGAGAGCACTTCGACCCGGAGACCTGCGACAGCTTGCTCTTCAAGTCCATACTCGCAGAGCCCACAACAACTCTGCTGGACGAGACCGTTACAGGCAAGTGGTACACCAACCACACCAAGTTAGACTTCAAGTGGGAGGATCAGTAAGATGAAAAACACATATAGGACCCTCACTTCAGACAAGACCAGCAGGCTCCGCAGGACTCTCACCCTGCTCCTGGCCCTGGTGATAGCCATCTCCGCGGTCAACATGCCCGCCATCTTTGCGGACGGAGAGGACAGCTCCTCCACCGAAGAGATGCAGCCCAAGAACGGCATCACCAAGATAGAAGACCTCAACAACAAGACCATAGGCGTCCAGACCGGCGTTCTCTACGAGGACGAGATCAAGGACGAGATCGAAGGCGAAGAGTGGATGTACTACAAGATGCCCAACGACATGATCGCGGCTCTTGAGGCAAACAAGATCGATGCCTACCTCATAGAGGAAGTCGGTTTCTACGCTCAGCGCTACGAGCACCCGGAACTTATGCGCCTGGAGGAAAAGGCCGGCCAGAGCGAATTTGCCGTCATCATAGGCAACAACGACAAGCAGGACACCTTCTACAAGCAGATGCAGGAGTTCATAGCCGAGGGCAAGAAGTCCGGCTGGCTGGATCAGCTCTACGATTACTGGGTAAAGAACTGGAACCCCAACACCTGCAAGATAGAAAACGTCCCCACCACCACAGGAGAGAACGGCAAGGTCATAATCGCTATCGAGGGCGGCTACGAGCCTTTCTCCTTCGAGACTGCAAACGGTGTGTCCGGCTATGATGTAGAGTTCATGATGAACTTCTGCGCAAAGTACGGTTATCAGTGGGATTTCTGGACCATGGAGTTCGACTCCATAGCTCCGGGAGCCATCTCCGGCAAGTACGACTTCGGAATGAACATCGTTGTAGACGAGGAGCGTGCCGAGGACTCCGTCCTGACCGACTGGTACTACGTCTGCGACCTGGTATTCGTTGTTGAAGGCGAGTACGAATCCGAGATGGGCTTCTTCGAGAGAATGGCCTACAACTTCAACAAGACCTTCATCCGTGAAGACCGCTGGAAGCTCTTCCTTGAAGGTATGGGACGCACCATGATGATCACCGTGCTGTCCATAGTGTTCGGTACCATCCTTGGATTTGCGGCTTACATGGCCTGCCGTCACGGCAACAAGGTAGCGAACTTCATAACCGGCGTTATAAACTGGCTGATCGAGGGCATCCCGACGGTAGTATTCCTGATGATATTGGCGTTCGTTATCTTCGGTAAGTCCACGCTGGCTGCTGACTGGATCTCCATTATAGGCTTCACCTTCATCTTCGGATGCGGCATGTACGGCATGCTTCAGGTGGGCTTCGGCGCTATCCACAAAGGACAGTTCGAGGCGGCCACCGCTATGGGCTACTCCGACACCCAGAGCTTCTTCAAGATACTGCTGCCGCAGGCTGCTCAGCACTTCCTGCCTATCTACAAGAGCAACGTGGTGAGCCTGATCAAGGAAACTTCCGTTGTGGGCTACATTGCGGTAAGAGACCTCACCAAGATGGGCGACCTGGTCAGGAGCCGCACCTACCTTGCGTTCTTTGCTCTGATAGCCGTTGCCATCCTGTACTTCGTGATGGAGGCTGTGCTGGTGTTCATAGTTAAGCGCGTGCAGATAAAGGTGGATCCGCGCCGCCGCAGCAAGGACAAGATCCTGGAAGGCATCAAAGAAGCCGAGTAACACCGGCCCCGCGCATCAGGGGGACGGTTCTTCCGATGCGCATGGAACGCCCGGGGCAGCACTTGGGGACGGTTCTCAGGTGCCAAGTTCATAAATTAAAAGCAGAGGCGGTTTCGGCTGCCTCTGTTTTATTGTTTTGCCAAGTTGTGTTTGCCGGCGATTTTAGTATAATAGATATAAATAGGAGGTGCATTATTATGGCAGATATCATAAGGATCAACAGCAATACATGGCGTATAGAGGACGGTTTTGTGCGCATGTTTCTTCTGGCCGGCAGCGAAAGGGCGCTGCTCGTGGACACCGGCGCCACCTGCCCTCAGGCGCGCAGCCTGACGGAGGGCATAACGAAGCTGCCGGTCGTCCTGCTCAACAAAGTCGG
>JAZQIH010000195.1:0-1675 GCA_045541015.1 Anaerovoracaceae bacterium
CACAGGCGATTCCGCTGTTCAGAACGCTGTTGGCGCCATCCAGATCTTCGGCGGCTACGGCTACAGCAGAGAGTATCCGGTAGAAAAGCTCCTCCGCGATGCTAAGATCTTCCAGATCTTCGAAGGCACCAACGAGATCCAGCGCATGGTTATCGGCCGCTCTGTTATCAGCAATCACTAAGGCAATAACGTAAAGTTTATATAATTTAGGAGAAGACCATTATGGAAATTCTGGTATTTGTTAAGCAGGTCCCGGATGACGGCGTAGAAGTCCGTCTGGATCCGGCTACCGGCAAGCCCGCTACCGGAAGCATAGATAAAGTTGCCAACGCTTTCGATACCTATGCTCTGGAGCTCGCTGCAAGGTACACAGAGGCTAACGGCGGCAAGGTAACAGTTGCTGCTATGGGTCCCGCAGGTACCGACAGCACCCTTAAGAACCTTATCGCTGTAGGCGCATCCAAGGCTTACCTCTTCACCGATCCCTCCTTCGAGACCGGAGACGAGGCTTCCGTAGCTTGCCGCCTTGCTCAGCTCGTTAAGAAGTGCGAAGCTGAGAACGGCGCTCCGTTCGATCTCATCCTCTGCGGAAAAGAGTCCACAGACGAGATCAGCGGCCAGGTAGGCGCACGCCTCGCAGAAGAACTGGATCTCCCGTTCGTTTCCAGCGTTATCGAAGTTGCTCCCGCAGGAGACAAGCTCGTTGCTAAACAGGAAACTGAAGACGGCTACATCAAGTTCGAAACTGCAATGCCCGCAGTTTACACCATAGCTAAGCCGGGTTATGATCCCAGATATCCTAACATCAAGGCTAAGCTGGCTGCCCGCAAGGCTGTTATTCCTACCTTCAGCGCTGCAGACGCAGGCGTTGGTGAGGCTCCTTGCTTCGTAGAGTGCCTCGGATACACCGAGCCGCCCAAGAGGCAGGCAGGACTCAAGGTCCAGGAAAAAGAAGTCGCTGATACCGTAGCTAAGGCTATGGAGATCCTTATTCAGGATAAAGTGCTGTAGGAGGGTCGGTCATGCAAGCATTTGTATTTATTGAAGTTAAA
This sequence comes from Anaerovoracaceae bacterium, assembly GCA_045541015.1. Classification (GTDB taxonomy): domain Bacteria; phylum Bacillota; class Clostridia; order Peptostreptococcales; family Anaerovoracaceae; genus RUG13409. Next base: position 1,053 of record JAZQIH010000195.1, read on the forward strand.
GAAGGCGCCCTCGTACAGGGCAGCCTCGAGGCTATAACAGCCGCCAAGACCATTGGCGATGCTACCGCTGTAGTTGTAGGATACCCCGAACTCGCAGCAAAGGCAGCTGAGTACGGCGCTCCCGTTATCTGCGTAAAGGCAGACGGAGCTAACCCGGACGAGATCGTTGCTTCCCTGGAAGCAGTTGCAAAGGCTAAGAACGCTGATGCTTTCTTCTTCGCAGGAACACAGCTGGGCAAGGACCTTGCTCCGCGTCTTGCCAAGAGGCTCGGCACCGGATGCATCACCGATGTTACCGGAATCGAGTGCGCAGACGGCGCAGTTCTCTACACCCGTCCGGCATTCGGCGGCACAGTAATCGAAAATCTCAAGAACCACGGCAAGGTACAGATCGCTACCATCAGAAGCGGAAGCTTCGATAAGCCGGCTGCTGGCGCAGCTGCTGCTGTAGAAGAGTGCGATCCCGCTCTTGCAGACGTAGTTAAAGCTAAGATCGTCGAGGCTGCTAAGGAGATCACCGAAGCAGTTAACCTCGAAGGTGCTGATATAATCGTTGCAGGCGGCCGCGGAATGGGCGATGCAGAAGGCTTCAAGCTCGTAGAAGAGCTGGCTGCAGTTCTGGG
>JAZQIH010000196.1:0-1503 GCA_045541015.1 Anaerovoracaceae bacterium
GACGGAGAACCGTCCCCTATATCAAGTCAGCTGCGCGGTAAGGAAGGATTCGGGGGACGACCCGGATGTTACCAACGGCACGCTGGTGTACGCAAAGGTGAGCCTCTGCGATGCGGCCGAGCTTAAGGATCCGGAGCCGGAAAGCCTCATAGAGATAGATGGCGGGCAGGGCGTAGGAAGGGTCACCAAGCCGGGGCTGGACCAGCCGGTCGGCAGGGCGGCCATAAACTCAACGCCGCGCCGCATGATAAAGCAGGCCCTTACGGAGGTCTGCGCAAAGTACGGCTACAGCGGAGCCCTTAGGGTGGAGATAAGCATCCCCGCCGGCGAGGCTCTTGCCAAGAGGACTTTCAACCCAAGGCTTGGCATAGTGGGCGGCATCTCCGTGATAGGTACCACAGGCATTGTGGAGCCTATGAGCAACCAGGCGCTGGTGGATACAACAAAGGTGGAGATACGCCAGCTTGCCGCAAAGGGCAGAACGGACATCTTCCTGGTGCCGGGCAACTACGGCAGGGATTTTGCCAAAGACGTTCTGGGGCTTGATGTTTCCGAGTGCGTAGCAATGTCCAACTTTATAGGGGACGCGATAAATTCCGCCGTGGAGCTTGGCTTTAAGAGGATATTCATGGTGGGCCACATAGGCAAGATGGTAAAGCTGGGCATAGGCCAGACCTTTACCCATTCTTCCGGAGGAGACGGCCGCATGGAAACGCTTATAGCCTGCGCACTGGAGGCCGGAGCAAGCCTTGAAGTGCTTAAAGAGATACTGCCTTGCGCAACAACGGATGCCGCGCTGAACGTGCTCATAAAGGCCGGGCTCAAGGAACAAACTATGGAAATACTGGGGCGGCGCATAGAGGCAACACTTCTGCGCAAGGTCCCGGATGATGTGCAGATAGAGTATATCTGCTTTACGAACAGGGCGGATCTGGGCGGAGTGCTATGCAAAAGCGCCGGCGCGGACGAGCTGATGAAACTTTGGAAGGAGCAATAAATGGTACATTTTGTAGGAGCGGGCAGCGGTGCCCCGGATCTTATCACTGTAAGAGGTAAAAAGCTGCTGGAGGAGGCGGATGTTATCATCTACGCCGGATCCCTTGTAAACCCGGCGCTTCTGGATTACGCCAAGCCCGGCTGCGAGATATTTAACAGCGCTACAATGACCCTTGACGAGGTCATAGCTGAGATAGAAAAGGCAGAAAAGGCAGGAAAGACAACCGTCCGCCTGCACACAGGAGACCCCAGCGTCTACGGCGCAATAAGAGAGCAGATGGACAGGCTTGCCCCGCAGGGCATAGAGTACGATGTCTGCCCCGGAGTGTCCAGCTTTTGCGGAGCTGCGGCGGCTCTTAAGACAGAGTACACGCTTCCTAACGTGTCCCAGTCAGTTATAATCACGCGCATGGCAGGGCGCACCCCGGTGCTGGAGCGCGAGAGCATCAGAAGCTTTGCGGCTCACCACGCGACAATGGTAGTGTTCCTAAGTCGGATCGTAGCCAT
>JAZQIH010000197.1:0-2959 GCA_045541015.1 Anaerovoracaceae bacterium
CGCTTGGCCTCCGACTTCGGCTGGATCCGTCCCCTATCTTGTCGCTGATAATAATAGAGCCAAAGGCCACATCTCCGCTGCCGTTTATGACCCTCGCCTGCTCACGGACAGCCTTTGCCCTGGGCACATAGTCCGAGTCACGGCTCATCATGGTGAAAGAAGACAGTTTTTCCGGGTCGGAGCGGTAGGAACTGGCCTCCCCGGAGGGTACAAGTTCGTCGGTGGTAACTGAGCCATGGTAAGATCCTGCCACCTTCAGTAGCAGATGATTGGTCAGTCCGGGCATACGCGGCCAGTCGGCAATGCCGGGGCCCATGACCAGATCTGCCGAAGGATCAGGGTGTCCGCAGTTGTCAAAGATCTGGTTTTCGTATATAGCTGGGTCGAACCCGGCTGTCAGGTCCCGGTAGGCCACATCCAGCTCTGTAGCTGCGGTAAGCTTTCCTCCGCTTGCAACAGTGGCGGCAATGGAACGGGCGTCCAACAGACAGACCGCCGCAAGTTGGCCCTGGGCCGGCCTGGAGCCCTCCCTGGTCGGGTAGTTCCTGGTAACATGGCGTATTGAGAGCTGGTCATTTGCGAGAACATCGGTCACCCCAAAGCAAGGGCCGCAGATAGCAGGCCTCATAGTGACTCCTGCCACAGCAAGCTCGCTTGCTATCCCTGTCTTCATAAGCTGATCCATTACAGGAAGGCTTGCCGGGTTGATGTGAAGGCTGAGCTTATCTGCCCGGATAGCGCATCCTTTAAGGATATCAGCCATGGCAACTATGTTCTCAAACATGCCGCCGGCGCAGCCAGAGACCAGGGCCTGGTCCAGGTAAAGCTCTCCGCCGCGGATATGATCCATGATGGAGAAAGGCTCGCCCTGCCCCTTTTTCAACTTGTTGCCCTCGTCCTCAATGCTTTGCAGAATATCGGCCATATTGGCCTTGAACTCGCGTATAGGCATGGCATTGGATGGATGGAACGGCAGAGCTATCATTGGCTCCACGGCGGACAGGTCTACCTCTATGAGGCCGTCGTAGTAGGCTCCCTCCCGGGGTTGCAGCCTTGCATAGTCTTCCTCCCGGCCGTGGATCTTAAGATATTCACGCGTCTTATCATCGGTCTCCCAGATGGAGGAAAGAGCGGAGCTTTCAGTCATCATTACGTCTATGCCCATGCGATATTCCATGGACAGATCCCCTATACCGCTGCCCACAAACTCCAGCACCTTGTTTTTATTGAAACCGTTGGAAAAGGTCCTGGCGATGATAGCCAGAGCAACATCCATTGGCCCAACGCCGGGGGCCGGTCTGCCGGTAAGTTTTACAGCTATTACCGGAGGATAGGCCAAGTCGTAGGTCTGGCCCAGGAGCTGTTTTACCAGCTCGCCGCCGCCCTCGCCTATGCCCATGGTCCCAAGAGCGCCGTAGCGCGTGTGGGAGTCGGAACCCAGGATCATCTTTCCCGCCCCGGCCATTTTTTCCCGCATGTACTGGTGAAGCACAGCCCGGTACGGAGGCACAAAGATGCCGCCGTATTTCTTTACGCTTGAAAGGCCGAAAACATGGTCGTCTTCAGCTATAGTACCGCCTACTGCGCAAAGAGTGTTGTGGCAGTTAGACAGCACATAGGGCACGGGAAACCTCTCCAGCCCCGATGCCCTGGCTGTCTGGAGTATGTTTACATAGTTATTGTCCGGGGACACCATAGCATCGAACTTCAGAGAGAGCCGCTCCATGTTCCCCGAATGGTTGTGTGCTTTTAAAATGGACCAGGCCATGGTGCCGGCCTTCCCTGCCTTAGGATCGCCGCCTGGCATTATGCGGCCGCTTTTGCTAAGAAAAACACCGTGGTCTGTCAGTGATATCATTTAGTCTACCTACTTCTTAATTTTGGTCAGGACCTGCCCGGTGAGCTTCATTTCCTCGATAGTGGCCTTCTGGCGCGCACGCTTGTCAAGAGCTTTAGCCATTGCTCGCTCCGCCTCATCCGGTCGCAGGACCACCACCCCGTTTCGGTCTCCCACTATGTAGTCGCCGGGATGTACTACCGCTCCGCCGCAGCTCACGGGAATATTCAAAGCTCCGCTGCCGGTCTTGAGGGCGGTGCCTGGAGTTATGCCGCGGGCAAAGATGGGAAAACCAACCTCTTCGCAGCCGTCTATATCCCGGAAGGCCCCGTCAATGACCACAGCCTCGGCCCTGAGCATGGCAGCACAGATGGAACGGTGGTCTCCCCAATAGCTGGAGGCACAGCTGCCCTTCCCTGCTATCACAAGCACGTCCCCTTCTTTAAGGGAGAGGATAGCGTCGGCTATAAAGCCTCCCTCGCCGGCGGGCACGTCCACCGTTACAGCAGTCCCCACGATGTGGGTCTTGCCTACCTGGTGCCTGATGTGATGATCCATGGTGCGGTAGAGCTCCATCCCGTCGCAAAGTTCAGGGGTGGAAAATCCTCGCAGAGCTGTTATGATCTCATCTCTGGTCATTGTCAGAACCTCCTTTTTCACTTTAAGTATAAAAGAACAGAGGCTCATTTGTAAAATGCCAGTTGGGAAATATCGCCCATGCAAAAACCGATATGATCGCGCAGGACGGCAGACTTTGCGAAGCAAAGGATGCGGCCCTGATGTTCCACTTACAAGAGACCGCTGATAAGCTTTGATAAATGATTAATTACCTTAGAACCTTAAAAAGGAATGAACTGTCCGATTTTTTGAAAACAGCCCGGTCAGGAGCAAGCATCTTACCCGTCTGTGACAAATACTCTGGTATTAAAGCCACGCCAGAGGTCCGATACTTAAAAGACCCGGACCGGCAGGGGCAGAAGGGAGCAGTTTTTGCTCCGCAAAACCTGCCGTCCTGCGCTCGGCTCAGCCGTGCTCGGACACAAACAGTCCACTGGACTGTTTGTCCCTTTCGGGTTCGAACCCCCTATGTCAGTTACATGATAACGCAAACAGGACGGCGAA
>JAZQIH010000198.1:0-3946 GCA_045541015.1 Anaerovoracaceae bacterium
CACCCCGGCAGCAGTAGTCTACAAGGCCACCTGGCCGGACGAGAAGGTCTGCCGCTGCACAGTAGGCACCCTTGCTCAGACCGCTGCGGAAAACAACATCACAAAGACCGCGCTGATGGTAATAGGAGACTGCCTCGGAAGCGACTACGAGCTCTCCAGGCTCTACGCTCCGGACTTCTCCACTGAATTCAGAAAGGCAAGCAAATGATAATAAAGGCTATAGCTTTCTCGGCCCGGGGCATGGCTCTGGGAATGGACCTGTCCTTTAAGCTTAAGGACGGCCCCATGGGAAAGGAAACAGTCGAATACGAGCTAGAGCGCTGCGAGGCCGGCGGTCTTTCCGCATGGACCAAAAGCGCATGGGAAAGCGCGGACGCACTTGTATTTATAGGTGCCTGCGGTATTGCTGTGCGCGCCATAGCCCCCTGGGTAAAGAAAAAGACGGAAGACCCGGCTGTGATAGTCATAGACGAGCTCGGGACCTATGTAATTCCAGTGCTGTCCGGCCACATAGGCGGGGCCAACGACCTTGCTGTAAAGATATCCAGGGCCATAGGCGCTATCCCTGTAGTTACAACGGCTACGGACATCAACGGAGTATTTGCCGCAGACGACTGGGCAAGGAGCCAGGGAATGCTGGTGGCCAACCCGGGACGCATAAAGTGGGTGGCAAGCAGGCTTCTGGCGGGCGAAAAGCTTAAGGTAAAGAGCCTCTACGATATAGAAGGCCAGATCCCGGACTGCCTGGAGTACGCGGACACCGGCTACGACATACTGGTATCCCACAGGTCCAGAGGTAATTCTCACGCACTGCGCCTGGTGCCCCGCATAGTTACCCTTGGCGTGGGCTGCCACAGGAACATAGAGCTGGAGGCTCTGGAAACGGCCTTCGACGCAGTCCTTGCAAAGAGCGGCTGCCACAAGATGGCAGTGTTCCAGGCCGCAAGCATAGACCTTAAAAAGGACGAGCCGGCCCTGCTGGAATTCTGCAAAAGGCACGGCTTCCCCTTTAAGACCTACACAGCAGGGGAGCTCATGGCGGTGCCGGGAGAGTACACAGGCTCGGAGTTCGTAAAGAAGATAACAGGTGTGGACAACGTCTGCGAAAGGGCCGCTGTGCTGGCCTCGGGCGGAAGGCTCATAAACAAGAAGGAAGCCGGAAACGGCGTTACTATGGCGCTTGCGATCAGCGAGCCGAAACTTAGCTGGGAGGCTTAAGAATGGGTAAACTTACAGTAGTGGGAATAGGTCCCGGAAAGTACGAGGGGCTTACTATAGAGGCGGCCGAGGCTCTTAAGGCCGCGGACATAATAGTCGGTTACAAGAAGTACGTGGAGCTGGTGATGCCTCACTTTGAAGGCAAAGAGTTCTTCGACAACGGCATGCGCCAGGAGGAAGCACGCTGCAGGGAGGCTCTGAAGATGGCTTCCGAAGGCAGAAACGTTGCCCTGGTGTGCTCCGGAGACAGCAGCGTATACGGCATGGCGGGCCTTGTATGGCAGCTCTCGCCGGAGTTCGGAAATGTTGAAATTGCAGTAATTCCGGGCGTTACGGCAGCTCTGTCCGGAGGCGCTGTGCTTGGCGCAGCTCTCGGCCACGACTTCGCTGTCATAAGCCTTTCTGACCTGCTGACTCCGTGGGAGCTCATAGAAAAGAGGCTGGATGCCTGCGCTATGGCAGACATGTGCATAGCCCTCTACAACCCGGGCAGCCACAAGCGCACGGACTACCTCCAGAAGGCCTGCGATATTATGCTTAAGCACAAGGACGGAAAGACAGTCTGCGGCCTGGTGCACAACATAGGACGCGACGGCCAGAGCGCGGAGGTAATGACCCTGGCTCAGCTCAGGGACACCCCCGTGGACATGTTCACCACGGTATTTATAGGAAACTGCTCCACTAAAGTTATAAACGGCAAAATGGTAACGCCCAGGGGGTACCACATTGGCTAGATTGCTCCTCTTTGCGGGAACAACTGAAGGAAGAGAGCTTGCGGAGCTTGCAAAAGAGCTTGGAATAAGCACGGTGGCCTGCGTTGCCACGGAGTACGGAGAGTCCCTGATAGAAGGCGGCGGAAGCCTTAGGGTGCGCATGGGCCGCCTGGACAAAGAGGGAATGAAGGCCCTTATAAAGGCCGAAGATCCTGCTCTGGTCCTGGACGCTACCCACCCCTACGCCAAGGACGCAAGCGCTACCATTGCCGCGGCCTGCAAGGAGTGCGGCGCAAAGCTCGGGCGCGTTCTGAGGGAAGAAGAGAGCCACGAGGGCTGCACTGAGTTTGCCAGCCTGGAGGAGCTTGCAGCCTTCCTGGACAAGACGGAGGGCACAGTGTTCTCCTCCCTTGGCACCAAGGAAGCCGCGCAGCTTGCAAAGGTAGAAGGCGCTGCGGAGCGCATATGGCTAAGGGTCCTGCCTTCTGTGGACGGCCTTAGGACCTGCCTGGATGCGGGCTTTCCCGCCAAGCACATAATATGCATGCAGGGGCCGTTTTCCGCTGAGCTCAACGAAGCCATGTTCCGCTCCTGCGGCGCGGACATACTACTGACCAAGGACACCGGAAGCGCCGGGGGATTTCCCGAAAAGCTTGAAGCTGCAAGGCGCTGCGGCATGCAGGTGTTCGTGATAAAAAGGCCAAAAGAGCTGGGCGGAGAGAGCCTCAGCTGCTGGAAGGAAACCCTCAGGGCAGGAAAGCTCTGATATCTGATACAGACCTCAGGAGGTCTAAGATGAAAAAAGTCTACATCATAGGCGCCGGACTTGGCGCAGGCAGCATAACGGCGGACGCCGTAAGGGCTCTGGCCGGCTGCAGCACAGTGTTTGGCGCGTCGAGGCTGCTGGAGGAATACAAGAGCGTCTGCAGCGGAAAGAAGCTGGTTGCTGAGTACGCCTCGGAGCCGATATATAAGGCGGTAACAGAAAGCCAAGAGAGCAGCTTTGCCGTGCTGGTGTCCGGAGATCCCGGCTTTTACAGCGCATCTCTTAAGCTCTGCGAGGCTTTTGTGGGCGATAAGAACGTCTGCGTGGAGGTACTGCCCGGCATCTCCTCCGTGAACGCCATGTTCGCGGCTGTAAAGCTTCCCTGGCAGGACGCTGCGCTCTGCAGCTTCCACGGACGGGATGTGAACGCAGCCGAAATGGTAAGGCGCAATAAATACACGCTGTTCCTTACTGGAAAGAACACCGCGGAGCTTTCCGAAAGGCTCTGCGAGGCAGGCTACGAGTGCCTCAGGCTCTGGGCCGGAGAAGACCTCGGATCCAAGGACCAGAAGGTAACTGAATGCACGGCTGCGGAGCTTGCAAAGCTTCAGCTTTCGTCGCTCACAGTGGTCCTGGCGGAAAACCCTGACGCGGACGACGCAGTGTACTTTGGGCTTGCGGACGAGCACTTCGTAAGAGGAGACGTTCCCATGACAAAGTCAGAGGTGCGCGCAGTCATCATGAGCAAGCTTGGCATAAAGCCTGAAATGATCTGCGCAGACATAGGCGCGGGAACCGGCTCCTGCACCGTGGAGATGGCACTTGCAGCATGGAAGGGCAGGGTCTACGCAGTGGATCCAAACCCGGAAGCAGTGGAGCTGATAAAGCAGAACTGCAGGAACTTCCACATAGGAAACGTCTGCGCCCTGGAAGGCTTTGCGCCCCAGGCTCTGGAGGATCTTCCGGCCTTCGACGCAGCCTTTATAGGCGGAAGCAAGGGCAACATGGCGGAGATCTTCGACGCTGTGCTTGCCAAAAATCCGAAGGCAAGGATAGTCACGAGCGCCATAGTACTGCAGACCCTGCAGGCAGCCATGGAAGCGTTCAAAAATCATGGTATAGAGCCGGAGATCGTCCAGATAAGCTCGGCTGCGTCTAAGCGCGTGGGCGGCATGGACATGATGATGGCCCGCAACCCAATATTCATCATAAGCGGAGGCGGAAAGCACTGATATGAGCGGAAGGATAC
>JAZQIH010000199.1:0-5263 GCA_045541015.1 Anaerovoracaceae bacterium
CCGGCTGGTTCGCCCAGGAAAAGTCTGACTTCGACAGCCGCCACATATACTTCAGAACGCCGCGCATCAAGAAGGGCGGAAAGGGCGGCAGGCCGCTGTTTATCAGCGAATGCGGAGGCTACAGCCTGGAGGCCCGCGGCCACGGGGAAAAGGGCCCTCTCAACCCTGGCCAGAGCGCCAAGTCCTACGGCTACGGCAAGTGCAGGGACAGCGCCCAGCTCACAGGCAAGATAGAGGCTATGTACGATAAAATGATCATCCCGGCCATAAAACTCGGCTGCTGCGGCTGCATCTACACCCAGCTGTCGGACATAGAGGACGAGATCAACGGCCTCTACACCTACGACCGCAGCAAATGCAAAGTAGACAAAGCGCGGATGAAAACAATAGCAGAAAAGATAAAAGCTGAGATCTGATCTCAGCTTTTCTTTAACGGAGCAGCCAATGTTGCAGCCAAAGGCTATGGCTATGTTGTATAATTGCTGGAAAATGACGCTGCCGAAAAGAGGCATGCAAAAGCGCCAAAGTACGGACTGGGGCCGTCCTGTAGTAAGATCTCTGTTCATCGTTTCTGCTTTCTGTACTGCGCCGGGGTAACTCCAGTCTCTTCTTTAAAGCACTGTATAAAATAATTCGTGGTGTTGAACGCCAGGTGCTCTGCTATCTCGGAAACGGAGCGCTCCGTGCTTTCCAGTATCAGCTTGGCGCGCTCTATCTTGGCGCGCTTTATGTAAGCGTTTATGGAAAGCCCGGTCTCTTTCTTGAATTTGTCCGAAAGGTAATATTCTGTGTAGCCGCAGATGGCAGCCAGGTCCCTGATATATATCCTGCGGTCTATGCTCAGCTCTATGTAATCGCAGCATTTCTGGACAGCAAGCGAATACCCGCGGTCTGCCTTGGCGTGGTGCACGCGGAAGATAAAATCGTGGTACATTGCCATGGTGAGCGCTTCAAGATCCTTTATGCTCCAGCTGTCCTCTCCGGCCTGGATGTAGTAATCTCCAAGAGGGTAGGCTATCTCCGGTGACAGCCCGCCTTCCATCGCGGCGCGGCACACCAGAGAGGTGAATACCGTAAGGTTGGTCTTGGCCTGGCGCAGCGGATCCCGTCCCTTTACAGGAACGCCGGTGCTTATCCTTGCGCTTCCCTGCAGCGCCGCCTGGTAGTTTATATCGCCGTTTCTTACCATGGCTAAAAGGGCCTTTTCCATGCGGTAGACCTTGTTGCGGTCGTGGCCTTCTTTAGGCGAAATTTTGTAGCTTTGCCCTATCTTGGGGATGGCTTTTTCCAGTGTAAGATAGTCTGTCTGGACGCGGGGATCGAGTTTTTCTGCCATTTTTCGCTCTCCTGTTTTATCTATAGCTGCAATTTTTGCCAAAATGAGCTTTCGAAATGCCTTATTAATGATAATAACATCACGCTTGCGCAAGGTCAAATATATTGTCACGAAATATTGTAACTTTTTCATAGCTATTGTCTTTTGCGGACCGCGCTGTTTTTCGTACAATGTACTTGTTAATAACGGCACAAGCCAAAAGCTCCTGCCCGCACTCATACAATTTCATAAGGAGGAAGCCAAAGATGGCACAGCATAAGTTATCACAAAGCGAGATAGACGGCGTTCAGTACAGACGCGCTAAGCTCTGGCAGATCATTCTCATCGCATGCAATGCATTCAACGGTATGGCGGTATACAGCCTTATAAACATGGCTACGTATTCGGCCAGCATAGGCTACGGCATAGCAACTGTGGCAGTCGGCGGACTTCTTACCTTTACGCGTATCTTCGACGCCATTACCGACCCTCTGCTTGCATTCCTGTACGACAGAGTAAACACCCGCTGGGGCAAGGTAAGGCCTCTTATGGTCCTCGGCTGGCTCATCCAGTCCATAGGCCTTGTAAGCATGTTTATCATTTTCTCCGGAAAAGGTCACGGAATTCCGGTGTTCCTGGCATGCTACATCATCTACGTCATAGGCTACACCATAGTCAACATGACAGCTCAGACTCTGCCCGCGCTCATCACCAACGATCCTAAGCAGAGGCCTACCGTAGGCGTATGGCAGACAGCTTTCAACTACATGATACCTATGGCTCTTACCATAGTTCTGAACATGAAGCTGCTCCCCAAGTACGGCGGTACCTACAACCAGCAGTTCCTTACAGTTGCCTGCATCATCTGCGTCAGCATGTCACTGTTCGGCGTTATCATGACCTGCATAGGTGTTTCCGCTTACGATAAGCCGGAAAGCTTCGAAGGCATAAACAAGAGCAGCGAAAGGCTCAAGTTCAAGGATATGATAGATGTCCTTGCTCACAACAGACCGCTGCAGTGCTACATAGCCGCGCAGGCATCCGACAAGATAGCCCAGCAGGCTCAGTCGGCTGCAATAGTTAGCACGTTGCTCCTCGGTATCGTAATAGGGGACATGAGCCTCGGCACCATGGTAACTGTTATCGGAAGCTTCCCGTCCATAATCTTTGCTGTCTTCGGAGCAAGGTACGCAGGAAAGCACGGCCACAAGGAATCCATAGTTACCTGGACAAGGCTTTGCATCGTTGCAAACATCGTTGCCATAGCATTCCTTACCATAATCAACCCCAAAGAGATCGCCAACAAGGGCATACTGATGTACGTATTCATGCTCATAACCCTTATCTGCAGCGGCTTTGCAATGTGCGTTACCACAGCAGCTACAGGATTTATGGCTGACATCATAGACTACGAGCTGGACCGCAGCGGCAAGTACATCCCGGCTGTCATCTCCGGCACCTACAGCCTTATAGACAAAATAATCTCTTCCTTCTCCGCAGCTATTGCTACCGCCTGCGTTGCAATGGTCGGATACACCACCACAATGCCGCAGCCCGGAGACGAGGCTACCACAGGCGTGTTCTGGGTGACCATGTTCCTGCGCTACGGACTTGCTATCATAGGCTGGCTCGTGACCCTCATTGCAATGCGCTTCTGCAAGCTCAACAAGGCTGAGATGGTAGAAGTACAGAAGAGGATACAGGAAAAGAAGGAAGCTCTTAAGCACGAAGCTTAAGCGTACAGAAACAGGAGCGCATGATGCGTAAAACAACGATATTAAAAGACGGATGGCGCTTTTTAAAGCACGATATGTCCTTTGAAAACGCCGTAAAATACGCCGATCAGGGGGAGGCCGTGTGCCTTCCTCATACCTGGAACGCTGAAGACGGCCAGGACGGCGGCAACGATTACTACCGCGGAGCCTGCTGGTACGTGAGGCCTCTTGCTGACATGCTTGCAGGGGACGCTTTCAGCCAGGATGCATGCACCTTTATAGAGTTCGGTGGCGCGGCAATGACAGCCGATGTCTACCTGGACGGCGAGCTTCTTGCTCACCACGAGGGTGGATACTCTGCCTTCAGAGCTGAACTTACAGGCAAGGTAACAGAAAACAGTATTCTGGCAATAAGGGTGGATAACTCCGATAACGGCAGCGTCTACCCGCAGAGGGCTGACTTTACCTTCTACGGCGGCCTCTACAGGGAAGTAAAGCTCATCACTGTGCCCAAGGAGCACTTCGATCTTATGACAGACGGCAGCCTTGGGGTAATGGTAACACCAATAGTGGACCTAAAGACCCGCAGCGCCTCTGTAACTGTAAGGGCCTGGCACAATGCCAAGCGCTTCTTTGCGCAGGTGAACGGGGAGACCAAGTCCGCCGCAGCAAAGGTGGAATTCGTTATCCCGGATGTGCACCTCTGGGACAGTCTGGACGATCCTTACCTCTACACAGCCAAGGTCTGGCTGGAGAGCGGAGACGAGCTTACCATAAGGTTCGGCTGCAGGCAGTTTGATTATGACGCCCAGAAGGGCTTCCTGCTTAACGGCAGGAGCTACCCGCTGCGCGGAGTTTCAAGGCATCAGGACCTTAAGGGCAAGGGCAACGCTCTGTCCATAGAAGATCACAGGGCGGACATGGAGATCATAAAGGAGCTTGGCGCCAACACGCTGAGGCTCGCCCATTACCAGCACGCCCAGGAGTTCTACGATCTGTGCGATGAAGAAGGCCTTATAGTCTGGGCCGAGATCCCTTATATCTCAATGCATATGAGGAACGGCAGGCAGAACACACTGGACCAGATGAGGGAGCTCATTAGCCAGTGCTACAACCACCCGAGCATTGCGGTCTGGGGCCTTTCCAACGAGATAACAGCGGCAAGCGCAGTAAATGAGGAGCTTCTGGAGAACCACAGGGCTCTTAACGAGCTTTGCCATCGCATGGATCCCACCAGAAAGACCACCATGGCTGACGTTTTCATGCTGGAAACGGACAGCCCCATACTGGATATACCGGATATAAACAGCTACAACCTCTATTTTGGCTGGTACGTTGGGGAAATGGAGCAGACAGATGAGTTCTTCGACGAGTTCCACGAAAAGTACCCGGATAAGGTAATGGGCTTTTCCGAGTACGGCGCGGACGCTAACCCTGCTTTCCATTCTTCCAGGCCGGAAAAGGGGGATTACACAGAGGAATTCCAGGCTCTCTACCACGAGCACATGCTTAAGATGATAGAGGCCCGCCCCTGGCTGTGGGCTACCCACGTGTGGAACCTCTTTGATTTTGCGGCTGACGGCAGGGACGAGGGAGGAAAGCACGGCGAGAACCAAAAGGGCCTGGTGTGCTTCGACCGCAAGCTCAAAAAAGACGCCTTCTACCTCTACAAGGCGGCATGGAACAAGAAAGAGCCCTTCGTGCATCTTTGCGGAAGCCGCTACACAGACCGCTGCGAGGATGAAACAGAGGTAAAAGTCTACAGCAACCAGCCCTGCGTAAAGCTGTTTGTTGACGGCAGGGAGTTTGCAGGCAAGGAAGGCCGCACTGTCTTTACCTTCCGCGTTCCGATAAGCGCAGAGCATGTAATAAGGGCGGAGGCAGATGGCTGCTTTGACGAGATCCGTATCAGAAAGACAGCGGAGCCGAACCCGGACTACGTATTCAACAAAGCAGCTGCAAGCGTTGCAAACTGGTTCGACGCGGAGGAGATAGATCCTACTTGCTACTCTGTTGAGGACACCCTGGGCGAACTCAGAATGGACCCGCAGGCAGGCGCCGTGGTGGATGCCATGATGGCAAAGAGTGCCGCCTCGAGAGGCGATGTAGCCGATGCCGTAAAGGACAACCCCGCACTTCAGAAGATGCTAGGCCGCATGAAGATGCTGAGCCTTCTTAAGCAGGCAGGTGCGGATGAAGAGAGCATAAAGCAGCTCAACAGGGTGCTGCAGGG
>JAZQIH010000200.1:0-15885 GCA_045541015.1 Anaerovoracaceae bacterium
AGCCATGTCGTTCTGTGAGCCAAGGAGTTGGAGAGATATTTTGTCTTCCTAAGACCGCTTGGCCTCCGACTTAGTCTTACCTTGTCGCCGGGCAGGATGCGGATAAAGTTCATTCGCATCTTGCCGGAAATGTGTGCCAGCACTTCGTAATTGTTCTCAAGCTTAACTTTGAACATTGCGTTTGGCAGCGCTTCCAGCACAGTTCCTGTTACTTCTATGCTGTCCTGTTTTGACATAAACAGCTATTCCTCCTTTCCGGTGACTGTTGACAGATCTCTGTCGAAGCAGGTGAGTACTATCGGATCTCCGTCGGTTATTACGACATCGTTCTCGTAGTGTGCTGTCCGCGAACCGTCTGTAGTGACAACAGTCCAGTCGTTTCCAAGCACTTTTACATTGTATCCGCCTGCTGCAACCATGGGCTCTATGGCAAGGACCATGCCCTTTACCAGCTTAGGCCCGTGGCCTGGCTTTCCGTAATTGGGGACGGGGGGATCTTCGTGCATATCCCTTCCGACTCCGTGCCCGGTATAATCTCTGATGACCGAGAAGCCAGCCGCTTCTACGTAGGATTGGATGGCATGTCCTATGTCTCCTATCCTATAGCCTTCGCGAGCGAATTTTATTCCCTCGAAAAAGCTCTCCTCTGTCACCTTGATCAGCCGTGCGTCTTCTTCAGTGATCTTGCCCACCGGATAAGTTCTTGCCGCATCAGAGTAGTAGCCCTTGTATATGGATCCGAGGTCCACCTTCACGAGATCGCCTTCCTTAAGTATCTTATGCTTGGAAGGGATCCCGTGGATGATCTCCTCGTTCACCGAGACACAGGCTGAGGCGGGAAATCCGCCGTAGCCCTTGAATGCGGGTTTCTGACCATGATCCACGATATATTCTTCGACCCAGCGGTCTACATCCTTTGTGGACATCCCCGGCTTTATAACCGTGTGGAGTTCCTTAAGGAGGTTTCCCGCTACCTCACAGGCTTTTTCCATGAGGCTGATCTGCTCTTGGTTCTTGATCACGATCATGTTTTACTCTCCCAGAAGGGCGCATATTTTTTCGAATACTTCAGGGAAGTTCTTGCTGCCGTCTATGTTGGCTATCCTTCCGCTGTTTGTGTAGTATTCGACAAGAGGACTTGTCTGATCCTCGTAGACCTTCAGGCGGTTCTTTACGGTCTCCGGCTTGTCGTCGCTCCTGTGCTGGAGCTCTCCGCCGCAGACATCGCAGATGCCATCGGTCTTGGGCGGCATGTTGACTACGTGGTAGGTCTTGCCGCACTGCTTGCACACCCTGCGGCCCGTTGCTCTCTCCATAAGGAGGTCGTACGGTGCCTGGATGTTGAGGACTACGCTGAGGTCTTCTCCTCTTTCCTTGAGGAACTTGTCGAAGGCTTCAGCCTGAAATACTGTTCTTGGGAAACCGTCCAGGAGATAACCGTTTTTGCAGTCATCCCATGTTATACGGTCCTGTACAAGATCGCACACCAGTTCGTCCGGAACCAGGAGTCCCTGGTCCATGTATTCCTTGGCTTTCTTTCCAAGAGGTGTTCCCTCTTTGATGTTGGCACGGAATATGTCTCCGGTGGAGATGTGCTTGATATCGTACTTTTCAGAGATCAATCCTGCCTGGGTGCCCTTCCCGACTCCCGGGGGGCCCAATAATACGACGCGCTTCATAGTTTATTCTCCTACTTTAAGAAACCGCTGTAGTTGCGCATTACCAGCTGAGTCTCGATCGCTCTCTGGGTATCCAGTGCGACACCGATCGCTATGATGAGCGATGTTCCGCCGAAGCCTGTTGCCAGGCCTGTCCACTTGGACAGCAGCGTAGGAATGGACGCAACTATTGCCAGGAAGATAGCACTTACTATCGTAAGCCTGCTTGCAACCTTGGTAATGTATTCCACTGTCGGCTTACCCGGACGGATGCCGGGGATGAAGCCTCCGTTGTTCTTCAGGTTTTCTGCGATCTCAGTCGGGTTAAGGCTGATCTGACCGTAGAAATACGTGAAGGCGATTATAAGTAAGATATTGAATACGAAGTAGATGTAAGCTCCCGGATTGCCGGAAGAAGACAGGTACTTGTATACAAACTTGTAGAATCCGGAATCGGTGCCGGTCATGTACGCAATGGTCATGGGAATGGACAGCAGGGATACCGCGAAGATTACAGGAATAACACCTGCCTGGTTTACCTTCATGGGTATGTGGCTGCTCTGTCCGCCGTACATTTTGCGTCCTACGACGCGCTTTGCGTACTGTACAGGTATCTTCCTTGTGCCTTCAGTGATGAGGATTATGCCTACGATCACGATGATGGCAAAGATGACGAAGATGACTGCTGCGTAGATCTTGAGATCGCCGCTGATCAGTCCCTTAACGGCATTGGAGATGCCTGTGGGGATCCTGGAAACGATTCCTGCGAAGATCAGCAGGGAGATACCGTTGCCTATTCCGTTCTGGTCAATCTTCTCGCCCAGCCAGATGCAGAAGGTAGAACCTGCTACGAGTACCAGTACTACAACGATCTTAGCAAAGATGCTGTTGTCGGAAAGTACTCCGTTGAACAGACCGAAGGTGTAGCCTATAGCCTGAATGAGTGCCAGGCCTATAGCTGTGTACCTTGTGATCCTGTTGATCTTCTTTCTTCCTTCCTCGCCCTGCTTAGCAAGCTCTTCCAGAGCCGGGATGGCTACTGTGAGCAGCTGCAGTACGATGGAAGATGTAATGTAAGGTCCGATACCGAGGGCAAAGACCGTAAACTGAGAGAACGATCCGCCTGTGAACATATCGAACAGTCCGAAGAGTCCGGCGTTGTTAGCATCGAACATGGCCTCCAGCAGCGCCTTGTTGACGCCGGGAACAGGGATGTTCGCACCAAGCCTGAATATCACCAGAATGAGGAGCGTGAAGAGCATCTTTCTCTTCATCTCAGGGATCTTCCAGGCCTGTCTGAATGTCTGGATCATGCCCATTCTATACTACCTCTGCCTTTCCTCCTGCCTCTGTGATCTTGTCGAGCGCGGAGCCCGTGAATTTGTTAGCCTGAACGGTGAGCTTCTTCTTGAGCTCTCCGCCGCCGAGCACTTTGATGCCGCAGGCATCGCCCTTTGCAAGGCCAGCCTCGATCATCATGCAGGGAGTAACGGTGGTGCCGTCTTCGAAGATGTTGAGAGCCTCAACGTTTACGCCTATGAAGTCCTTCCTCCAGTGATTGGTGAAGCCCCTCTTCGGTGTTCTTCTGTACAGAGGCATCTGGCCGCCTTCGAAACCGAGGCGAACGCCGCCGCCGCTTCTGGAGTTCTGGCCGTTCATGCCGCGTCCGGATGTGGTACCAAGACCGGAACCGGAACCTCTGCCGACTCTCTTTTCCTTATGTGTGGAGCCTGCCGGCTTCTTTAATTCGTGAAGTTTCATCAGTTCGTTCCTCCTTACAGCTCTTCAACTTTCAGAAGGTGAGAAACCTTAAAGATTGCACCGCGTGTGGACGGGGTATCTTCGAGTTCCACGCTCTGACGGATCTTCTTAAGACCCATTGCTTCTACGACCTTCTTCTGATAAGGAGTAGAACCAATGGTGCTCTTTACGAGCGTGATCTTGAGCTTTTTAGCTTCTGCCATTTGTTGTTCCTCCTATCCTAAGATCTCTTCCTTGGAAAGTCCCCTCAGAGCTGCGACTTCTTCTACAGTCTTGAGCTCCTTAAGGCCCTCTATGGTAGCGTACGCAACGTTTCCTGCATTGCTGGAACCGAGCGACTTAGCTCTTATATCCTTGATCCCTGCGAACTCGAGAACTGTTCTCGCAGCGCCGCCGGCGATAACGCCGGTACCGGGAGCAGCGGGCATGAGCAGCACTTTGCCTGCTCCGAATACGCCCAGGCTCCTGTGAGGGATGGTGGTCCCTACCATAGGAACGGTGATGAGAGACTTCTTGGCGTCGTCCGAGGCCTTTCTTACAGCCTCAGGGATCTCGACTGACTTGCCCAGGCCCAGACCTACGTGGCCGTCCTTATCTCCGACGACTACGGTAACGCTGAATCTGGAGTTCTTACCTCCCTTAACTACCTTGGTGACCCTTCTGATGTTGATGATGGATTCACTAAGATCAAGTTTGGAGACATCAATGTTTCTTGCCATGTTTTCTCCCTCCTGTTAGAACTGCAGTCCGGCTTCTCTTGCGCCGTCTGCCAGTTCCTTGACTCTGCCGTGATAGAGGTATCCGCCTCTGTCGAAGCATACTGTCTCTATGCCTGCATCCTTTGCGACCTTGCCGATCTTCTTGCCAACGAGCTTTGCAGCTTCCTTGTTTCCGCCGTAAGCAGCTTCTGCCTTGATGTCCTTATCAAGTGTGGAAGCAGCAGCCAGTGTCTTACCGTTGACATCGTCTATGATCTGCGCGTAGATGTTCTTAGAGCTTCTGTATACGCAGAGTCTTGGCACTTCAGGAGTTCCGGATATTGTCTTTCTGACTCTCTCGTGTCTTGCAACACGGTTGTCATTTCTGCTTTTGATAGCCATTCTCGTTAAACCCTCCTGTTACTTACCGGTCTTGCCTTCTTTGCGGCGTACGTTCTCGCCGGAGTAGCGGATGCCCTTGCCCTTGTAAGGTTCGGGAGCTCTCCATGCGCGGATGTTAGCTGCGTAGTTGCCGACCTGAGCCTTGTCAGCGCCCTTTACGATGATCTCGGTAGCGCTTGGAACCTCAGTGGTGATCCCTTCGGGATCCGGCATGATAACGGGGTGGGAGTAACCAAGCTGCATAACAAGGTCTTTGCCCTTCTTTTCAGCTTTGTAGCCAACGCCCTGGATCTCGAGCTTCTTGGAGAAGCCTTCGGATACGCCTACGACCATGTTGTGGACGAGGGACCTTACGAGTCCGAACTGAGCGTCTGCTCCCTTAGCCTTGCTCTCGTTGGTGAAAACGAGCTGGCCGTCTTTCTGTTCGATCTTTATAGCTGGGCTTACCTGCTGAGTAAGGGTGCCCTTGGGGCCCTTTACTGTAATAAGGTTATTGTCAGCGATGCTGACTTCTACACCGGCAGGAACAGTCACAGGCAGTTTTCCTATTCTGGACATTTGTTTCTTACCTCCTTATTACCAAACGTAGCAGATTACTTCGCCGCCGACTCCGAGCTCTCTTGCCTGCTTGTCTGTGAGCAGACCGTTAGAGGTGGAGATGATAGCTATTCCGAGTCCGCCAAGTACCTTGGGAACCTCACCCTTCTTTGCGTAGACCTTAAGGCCGGGCTTGGATATCCTCTTGATACCGCTGATGACTCTCTTCTTATCGGGGCCGTACTTCATCTGGACCTTGATGGTGCTCTGAGGTTCAGCCTCGACAACTTCGTATCCTTTGATATAACCTTCCTTCAGAAGGATCTCGGCTATATTCTTTTTTATCTTGGATGCCGGAATCTCAACCTCTGCATGTCCTGCAGTGTTGGCATTCCTGATTCTTGTAAGCATATCTGCTACAGGATCTGTCATTGCCATGATATTTCCTCCTTCCTTCCTACTACCAGCTGGCCTTCTTTACGCCGGGGATCTCTCCCTTGTAAGCCAGCTCTCTGAAGCAAATACGGCAGATACCGTATTTTCTTAAATAAGCATGCGGGCGGCCGCAGATCTTGCAGCGGCTGTAAGCCTGAGTGGAATGCTTGGGCTTTCTTGCCTGCTTAACCTTTAAAGATGTTTTTGCCATTGCTGTCTCCTTACTTCTCGAACGGCATACCAAGGAGCTCCAGAAGCGCTCTTGCTTCTTCGTCTGTCTTGGCCGTGGTGGTGAATACGATGTCCATGCCCCTGATCTTTTCTACCTGATCGTATACGATCTCAGGGAAGATGAGCTGTTCCTTGACGCCCATGGAATAGTTTCCGCGACCGTCGAAGGAGTTCTTGCTTACGCCCTTGAAGTCCCTTACACGGGGAAGAGCGATGTTGAAGAACTTGTCCGCGAACTCATACATTCTGTCGCCGCGAAGGGTCACCTTGCAGCCTACGGACATGCCGCTTCTGATTTTGAAGTTAGCGATGGATTTTCTGGACTTGGTGACTACCGGAGCCTGGCCGGCTATAGTAGCCATTTCCTTAACTGCCATTTCCAGCAGCTTGGCGTTGTCCTTGCAATCTCCAAGACCCATGTTAAGGGTGATCTTTTCGAGCTTGGGGACCTGCATTACGTTATCGTAGTGGAACTTTTCCTGCAGTGCGGGGAAAACTTCCTTTTTGTAGCGCTCTCTCATTCTTGCTGCCACTTTAGTTTTCCTCCTTACCTTACTCTATAACCTGGCCGCTGGCCTTGGAAACTCTGACCTTCTTGCCGTTCTCGAGCTTGTAGCCAATGCGGCTGCCCTTGCCGGCCTTCTTGTCGTAGTACATAACGTTGGAAGCATCGATGGGGCCTTCTACCTTTACGATCTGAGCGGGGATATCCTGCTTAGCCTTCTGGTGCTTGGTCTGGATGTTGACGCCTTCAACAACTACTCTGTTTTCAGACGGGATGGCCTTGAGGACCTTTCCTGTCTTGCCCTTGTCCTTGCCTGAAATGACGAGGACGGTGTCGTTCTTCTTGATCTTCATTGACTTGTGTCCTCCTTCTTACAGTACTTCGGGAGCAAGAGAAACTATCTTCATGAATCCACGGTCACGGAGCTCTCTGGCTACCGGTCCGAAGATACGTGTTCCTACCGGGGTCTTATCGTCCTTGACGATGACTGCGGCGTTCTGGTCGAACTTTACGTAGCTTCCGTCAGCTCTTCTGGCGCCTGTTGCGGACCTTACGATAACTGCCTTTACTACGTCGCCCTTCTTTACTACTCCGCCCGGAGTAGCGTCCTTGACTGCACAGACGATTACATCGCCGATGTTGGCGTACTTACGTCCTGTGCCGCCCAGGATACGGATGCAGAGCAATTCCTTAGCACCGGAATTGTCAGCAACCTTAAGTCTGGTTTCAGTCTGGATCATTCCTGTGCCTCCTTATTTAGCCTTCTCTACGATCCTGACAAGTCTCCATCTCTTGTCCTTGGACAGAGGTCTTGTCTCCATGATCTCTACTTTGTCGCCTATCTGGCACTCGTTGTTTTCGTCGTGTGCCTTGAACTTCTTTGTGATCTTTTCGGACTTACCGTAAAGAGCATGGCGGCGGGACTCTTCTACTGCTACTACGATGGTCTTGTCCATCTTGTCGCTTGTTACGAAGCCGACCCTGGTCTTTCTGAGATTTCTTTCTTCAGACATTATTGCATCCTCCTTTCAGTTAAGCCTGTGCCTTCAGTTCGTTTTCACGAATGACGGTCTTTACTCTGGCGATATCCCTCTTGACTTCCTTCATCTTGCCCGGGTTTTCGAGCTGGCCCGTGGTGTGCTGGAATCTGAGGTTGAAGAGCTCCTTCTTGAGCCTGAGCTCTTCAGCTGTAAGCTCGGCGGCGCTCATTTTTCTGATATTTTCAATTTTCATTACGCTTCACCGCCCTTTGCTACGAACTTGGTCTTGATCGGAAGCTTGTGGCCTGCAAGGCGGATCGCCTCTCTTGCCTGCTCTTCCGTGACTCCCTGGATCTCGAACATAACTCTGCCCGGCTTGACTACTGCTACCCAGTGGTCAGGAGCACCTTTTCCGGATCCCATACGCACTTCTGCCGGCTTCTTGGTTACCGACTTGTGCGGGAAAATCTTTATGTATACCTTGCCGCCTCTCTTGATGTAACGAGTCATGGCGACACGTGCAGCCTCGATCTGATTGGCTGTTATCCATGCGGGCTCAAGAGCCACGAGACCATAATCACCATAGGTGACTGTGTTTCCCTTTGTAGCCTTGCCCTTCATTCTGCCTCTGTGAAGTCTTCTGAACTTTACGCGCTTAGGCATTAACATGGCTTGATCCTCCTTTCTTCGTGCTTACTCTTCTGCAGGTGCAGCTGCTTCCTCAGCAGGTGCTTCTGCTACTACAGGTTCTGCGGGCTTTACAGGACGCTTGCGGGGATTCTCGAACTTCTTGACGGGCTTCTCTTCGAACTTGCCGCCCTTGCGATCCCTGCGCTCACCGCGTTCTCTGCGCTCGCCGGATCTCTCGCGGCGCTCACCGTTTCTGCGGTCTCTGCTGTTCCTGCGCTCTCTGCCTTCTCTCTTGGTTTCCTTTTCTTCCGGAATTGCGGGGACAAGACCCTTGTCGAGGACCATACCATCGTTGATCCAGACCTTGACGCCTATTCTTCCGTACTGAGTATCAGCTTCTGCAAAACCGTAATCGATGTTTGCACGGAGTGTATGAAGAGGAACGTTGCCCTCTGCGTACTTTTCGCTTCTGGCGATCTCAGCGCCGCCGATACGACCGCTGATGACAACCTTGATACCCTTTGCTCCGGCCTTCATTGCTCTCTGGATGGCCTGCTTCATTGCTCTTCTGAAGGAGACACGCTTCTCCAGGGACTGAGCGATGCTCTCGGCTGTGAGCTGAGCGTCGGAATCCGGCTTCTTGACTTCTACGATATTGACGGAGACCTTCTTGCCTGTGAGCTTTTCGATCTTTGTCTTTACCTGGTCTATGCCGTCTCCGCCGCGTCCGATGACCATACCGGGCTTAGCGGTGAGGACGTTGACTCTCATCTGGTCCTCAGCTGCTCTTTCTATAACGACCTTGGCTACGCCTGCGTTATAGAGTTCTTTCTTTACGAACTCTCTTACTTTATTATCCTCTACGAGATAATCGGAGAAGTTCTTCTTGTTGGCGTACCACTTGGAATCCCAATCCTGGATGACGCCTACTCTCAGTCCGTGAGGACTAACTTTCTGACCCATTTATAAACCTCCGATTACCTTTCCTTAAGGACGACTGTGATGTGGCTGCTTCTCTTGAGGATGCGGCCTGCTCTTCCCTGAGCACCGGCTCTCCAGCGCTTCATTGTGGGGCCCTGGTTTACCATGATCTGTGCTACATAGAGCTTAGCGTGATCCATCTGGAAGTTGTTTTCTGCGTTAGCCATTGCGGACTGAACGACTTTCTCCACATATTCAGCACTCTTTCCGGGTGTGAACTTGAGGATGGTCAGAGCGTCATCGATGCTCTTTCCCCTTACGAGGTCTGCTACAGGAGCAAGCTTAGTGGGGGACATCCTTAAATATTTTGCAACTGCTTTTGCTTCCATGAAGAATTCCTCCTACTACTTAACCTTGCTGGAGCCTGCGTGACCTCTGAATGTTCTGGTCGGCGCGAACTCTCCAAGCCTGTGACCTACCATGTCTTCTGTAATATATACAGGGACATGCTTGCGGCCGTCGTGGACCGCTATAGTGTGTCCTACCATCTGCGGGAAGATAGTTGATGGTCTGGACCAGGTCTTGATGACCTTTTTCTCGTTTGCCGCGTTCATTTCTTCGATCTGCTTGAGAAGCTTTTCGTTGACGAATGGGCCCTTCTTTAATGATCTGCTCATTTAATGCATCCTTCCTTTCAACTACTTCTGATCTCTGCGCTTGACTATGTACTGATTGCTGGGCTTGTTCTTCTTTCTGGTCTTGTAACCCAGAGCCGGCTTGCCCCACGGGGTAACAGGTCCGGGACGACCTACAGGAGCCTTGCCCTCGCCGCCGCCGTGCGGGTGATCGTTCGGGTTCATTACGCTTCCGCGTACTGTCGGACGGATGCCCATGTGTCTCTTGCGGCCGGCCTTACCGATGGTTACGAGCTCGTGCTCGAGGTTGCCGACCTCACCGATGGTAGCTCTGCACTCCATGCGGATCTTTCTTACTTCTCCGGACGGGAGACGCACCTGCGCGTAATCTCCTTCCTTAGCCATCAGCTGAGCGCCGTTACCAGCTGCTCTGCAGAGCTGTGCGCCCTTGCCGGCCTTGAGCTCTACGTTGTGGATGATGGTACCAACTGGGATGTTTGCGAGCGGAAGTGTGTTTCCGGTCTTGATATCAGCTTCCGGGCCGGAGTAGAGGACATCCCCTACGGAAAGGCCGTTCGGAGCGATGATGTAAGTCTTTGTACCGTCTGCGTAAGCAAGCAGTGCGATGTTAGCTGTTCTGTTAGGATCGTACTCGATAGACTTGACTGTTGCGGGGATGTTGTCCTTGTTGCGCTTGAAGTCTATGATTCTGTACTTTCTGCGTTCTGCGCCGCCCTGGTGACGAACGGTGATCTTACCGCGGTTGTTCCTTCCGGAGTGCTTCTTGAGAGAAGTGGTAAGGGACTTTTCCGGGGTGGTCTTGGTGATCTCCTCGAAGGTGGAGACTGTCATTCCCCTCAGACCCGGGGTAGTCGGTTTATACTTTTTGATTCCCATGTCCTGCCTCCTTTAGAGTCCTTCGAAGAACTCGATGTTCTTGCTGGATGCGGTGAGAGTTACGATAGCTTTCTTGTAAGCAGGAGTTCTTCCTACGAATCTTCCCTGCCTCTTGAGCTTGCCGTCGAAGTTTGCGGTGTTGACCTTCTCGACTGTTACGCCGAATGCTTCTTCTACAGCAGCCTTGATCTCGGTCTTGGTGGCGTTGGGAGCAACCTTGAAGGTGTACTTCTTGGAAGCTGCATCGTCCATGCTCTTTTCGGTGATGACCGGTGTTAATAATACGTCATAAGGAGTTTTCATTATGCATATACCTCCTCGATCTTCTTAACAGCGTCCTTGGTGATTATGAAGCTGTTGTGGTTGATGATCTCGTAAACGTTCATCTGGGTAGCGGTCGTGGTTGCAACGCCGGGGATGTTGCTTGCGCTCTTAACGACGTTCTCGTTCTTGGCATCGGTAACGATCAGGGACTTCTTGCCGGCCTTTACAGCCTCGAGGAACTTGACCATTTCCTTAGTCTTGGGTTCTGCGAAGTCCAGAGCATCTACTACGATGATCTCGTTTTCCTTTACCTTGGAGGAGAGGGCGGAGAACATTGCCAGCCTTCTTACCTTCTTGGGAACGGTGTATCTGTAGCTTCTGGGCTTGGGTGCGAATGCAACGCCGCCGCCTACCTGTGAAGGATCAGTGGTGCTGCCCTGTCTGTGACGGCCTGTACCCTTCTGTCGGAACGGCTTTCTGCCGCCTCCGCGGACATCGCCTCTGGTCTTTGCGGACTGAGTGCCCTGTCTCTGGTTTGCCAGGTAGTTCTTGATAACTTCGTGAACAGCGAATTCGTTGGGCTCTATGCCGAAGATCGCATCGGAGAGCTCCAGGCTTCCGGCCTCAGCGCCGGCCATGTTCAGTACTTTTACTGTTGCCATTTTGCTTCCTCCTTACTGTCCTTTGACTGCGGTGCGGATCTTCAGAAGTCCGCCCTTGTTTCCCGGAACAGCGCCCTTGACGAGCATCAGGTTTCTGTCCGCGATGGTTTTAACTAATACGAGGTTCTGTACTGTTACAGTATCTCTTCCTGTTCTTCCCGGAGCTTCGTTTCCGAGGAATACTCTGGAAGGATAGGTTGCAGCTGCGAGGCCGCCGGGCAGTCTCTTGTGCTTGGAACCATGGCTCATGGGGCCTCTTCTGTGATGATGCCTCTTGATGTTGCCCTGTGTTCCCTTACCCTTGGAAGTACCGGTGATATCCAGCTTGGTGCCTTCTTCGAAGTCTGCTACTGTGATAGCCTGACCGAGCTCGTAGGTATCTCCCTCTTCGGGGCGGAACTCTGTGAGGTGCTTCTTTGCGGAAACGCCTGCTTTTGCAAAGTGACCAGCTTCGGGCTTGATTACTCTGCTTTCTTTCTTGTCTTCGAAACCGATCTGAACGCCATAGTATCCATCGGTCTCAACTGTCTTGATCTGGGTGACCACTGCGGGGCCTGCCTCGATGACAGTTACGGGGATGATCTCGCCGGATTCGGAGAAGATCTGGGTCATGCCGACCTTTTTCCCTAAAATCGCTTTCATGTTTTCCTCCTAAGTTCTTTCAGCGGATCGGTTACTGCCGCACGTATTTGCTCATCATATCCGATCATTCAAAGCACGTTAGTAATCTATGTTACTCTTGTACTTACAGTTTGATCTCAATGTCTACGCCTGCGGGCATGTCCAGCTTCATGAGAGTGTCCATGGTCTTGGGTGTAGGATTGAGGATGTCGATCAGTCTCTTGTGGGTCCTCTGCTCGAACTGCTCACGGCTGTCCTTGTACTTGTGTACTGCTCTGAGGATGGTGACTACTTCCTTCTCTGTGGGGAGTGGGATGGGGCCGGAAACTTCGGCGCCGGTCTTCTTTGCAGCCTCTACTATCTTGGCTGCGCTCTGATCCAGAGCTGTGTGATCGTAAGCTTTGAGCCTGATCCTGATCTTCTGACTACTCATTTTTTCTTTTTCCTCCTTGCTTTTTGATGCGGCTTTGTGCGTTTTTGCATATCCGCGGCTGGGTTAAGGCTGCGGCTGCGATGGCGCAAAGCCTTGAAATTCGGCACATTTTCGCTATTTCTGTGCCAGGAGAGCTCTCGCTCTGAGGAGCTGCACACGGGCTCGTGCGTTCCGTGTTTCTTCCCTCAAAAGAAATTTGCGAGAACCCCTTCGCCGGTCTCTCAGGACCGACAATTCTCAGCAGAAATTCCCTGATAGCGCAGCAACTTCCTGCGTCTTGGCGGGCTTGGAAAGGCCATTTTTCAATGGTTTTGGGCATACTGCGCCCCTTTCCTTGCCTTAAGCAAGCCCTAATAATATACAACCATTGAATACGAAATGCAAGTGTTATTTTTAGTTTTTTTGAGGTTTTTTCAAATTTTTTTTAAAGCCCGCTACGCGTGTATTTATAAGGGGTTTCAGCCATTTGGCGGACTACATCTTGCAACATTAGTCTGCACACTGGCTCTGGCGTTTCTTGCGGTGCCTATCTGTTGTGGATACTGTGCAGTTTTTTATCTATATATAGGGATGGTGGCATTTTAATAGCGTTTTTCGGGCATGAATGATATAATAAGTTATATAATATTTATATTAAGGGAGGGTCGCAATGAGAAATATCGATTATCAGAAGTGCGGAAAGTACTTCTCTTATATTTTCTGGCTGCTTATACCAAGGGAGATAGCAGGCCTTATGACTAATCAGCGCATCGGAGGCAGCGTACCGGCGCTGCTGGTGGCGGGAACGGTCATCGGCGCGCTGTGCATTGCCGCGGAAGCTTACTTTCTCTGGCAGCTCAAGGACCAGAACGAGGGTTATAAGACAGCGGCTATATTATATGCGATAGGCGCCGTCATATCCATCGTTTCCGGACTTACAGCAGGCGCCACAAATGGAAGAGCCGGGATCACGGTTATTACGGGAATCGTCAGCGCCGCGATAGCGCTCGGCCAGTTCCACTTCTCATACACTGCGCATTCGGAGGTCATGAGCGAGCCGTCGCCGGAGCTTTCCGCAAAATGGCTGCAGCTCAGAAAGTACACCTACATAGCGGTGGGCATCACAGTGGGTTCGCTTATACTTGTCTTCATACCGATCATCGCTGTTTTCGGG
The DNA here is from genome assembly GCA_045541015.1 of Anaerovoracaceae bacterium. Classification (GTDB taxonomy): domain Bacteria; phylum Bacillota; class Clostridia; order Peptostreptococcales; family Anaerovoracaceae; genus RUG13409. Next base: position 13,424 of record JAZQIH010000200.1, read on the forward strand.
ACCCTGGCTGGCGCTATCATGGTATTAGTGGTAAGTATAATGGCACTGGTTGCTCTCTACCGCAGCGCGCAGGTCTGCAAGAATTACGCGCCGCAGCCCGGCGAGATCCAGTAAACAGTATTATTCGGCACTAAAAAAGCCTTCGGATAACCGAAGGCTTTTGTTGTATTTTGAGTTGCCGGGCGATTGGTACCGGGCTGTACAGGCTATTTTCCGAAGCGGTCCAGGTAGGCCTCTTTTATTACAGCTGCGTACTCGCGGAAGTAGTAGTGCGGAAGCAGCAGGTCCAGGCCCTTGCTTCCGAGGCCGGACACGTTCTGGAAGCCTACCGAGTTGGCAAGGCGAATTGCTCTGTAGAGGTGGAAGGTGGAGGTGACGATGACTACGTCATCGTACATGGTCCCGCCTTCGGCGATTATCAGATCCCTGGCGTTCTTGAGGTTCTCCTGGGTGGTGGCGCTGACGTTCTCCACCAGCAGCCTGGAGGAGTCGAAGCCGTAGCTCCGGAGGACCCTTGCGGCTACATCGCCCTCGGCAGCGCCTTCATCCTCGCCCTGGCCGCCTGTCGTAACGATGGTGATGATGGGCGGCAGAGATGCGGACTTGGAGGAGGTCCTTTCAAAATCAGCTTCGCGGACGAATTCCGCGGCTTTTTCTATCCTGGCCTGGAACTCAACTGATGGCATGGTGCCGTTGACTTTTGCGCCGAGGATTATCACCCACCTGGTCTCTGTGCCGGGGCCGTTTGCCGCGAACGAGATGTCCTTGTACAGGAACACGCCGAAGTTGATGATGCAGGCCACGAGAGCCAGGAAGAGCAGGAATTTCAGGAATTTGGGCAGCCTGGAGTGCCTGGACAGCGCGAAGCTGATTATTATGAGCACGGCTGCGCCTATGAGCCACACGAAGTTGAACCAGTTGCCGGTGCCCAGCGTCATTACGACTATGGCGCCGTAGACTGCGCAGAGCACGGCTGCTATGAACAGGAGGCTGCTTACTACGCCTACGCCGTTCCTCTTGGTTTTGTGCTTGCTCCTGGCTGCGGATTTGGCGTTCTCCAGCTTTACGAGGCGCAGGAGCTCTGCCTGCTTTATGGCGTCCGGATCCGGTTCCTGGGCTGCTGCATCTGCTGCGCTGCCGGAGCTGCGGCGCTCGGAACCTGCGGCGATTGCTGCGGTGCCTGCTGCTATGGCTGCGGTGCCAGCTGCCTTGATGCGCTGGGTATCGGTCTTTCTGTGGCCGCTTAGACCGCGGTATTTCTTTGTGTCGTCTTTATCGTCTGCGCGGTAGGAGTCCCCGATGAGGGCCTTGAGGTCTATCTCTGTTTTATCGCTCGAGTTTGCGCCAAACAGGCCGTCTGCCGCTACGATGGTGCTGTCCAGCGACGAGCTGTGGCCGAACTTGGACGGCGCTGCGTCCTGGCTGCCTGCGTCTGCTGCGGCTGTGTTCCAGGCTTCCGCTACGGATGCGCTGTGAGCAGCTGCGGCTTCTTGTATTTCTTTGGCGATGGCTGCGCCGTCCGGACGGGTGCCGCTGCCGGATGAGCCGTCTGACGCTGCGGCGTGGCTGCCGTCTGCGCTGCCCGCCGCGCCGGATGTGCCGTGCGAGGCTGCTATGCGGGCCGATGCGCTGCCGGGCCTTTCGTCTGCGTTGCCGGCTGCCAGCTTTTCGGCCTCCTGAGCCATTTCCGCTGCGAACGCCGCCATCTCGGAGACCTTTTCATCCAGGACCCCGGAAGCTGCATGCGCTGGAGCCGCAGCTGCGAGGTTATCGGCGGCTTCATCTGCTAAGTCCGCTGCTTTATCGGCCGCGTCTTCAAGCTGTTCAGCAACCTTGTTTGCTGCATCATCAACTTGGTCAGCAACCTTATCTGCGCCATCAGCCACTTGATCCGCAGCATCGGCAACCTTGTCAGCTGCGTCGCCTGCAAGATCTTCAACCTTGTCGGCCACATTACCTGCAAGATCCTCAACCTTATCAGCTACATCACCTGCCAGATCTGCTGCTTTATCTGCACCATCCCTTGCCTGGTCTGCTGCATTTTCAATGGTTTCCTTTATTTCTACGGCAGCTTTTTCTGCCTGATCATTTTTGCGCTTTTTGTTCCAGAACATTTACTTGCCCCTTTCAAGTGCATATTTAATATATAATATCACAAATCAGTCTGATTGTAACTGAAAAGCGCATCAAAATCGCATTCTGTGCGCAAAAAAACATCGGATACGCAGCTTCACACAAGTGTGCTGTATTGTTCACACATTATACACAATTTGCTTCTTGTTTCTACACATTGCAGCAGTATCCTATAGCTGCAAGGAAGAAAACAGAGCAAACAAGTGCAAAATTAGAATAAAACCTCCAATAAAACGAATGAACGATAATGCAGAAAAGCAGCGGCGCCAAAAGCGCCGTTGTTTTTTTCTACATAGCCCAGGGCGCATCAGGGGGACGGTTCTTCCGAT
>JAZQIH010000201.1:0-6797 GCA_045541015.1 Anaerovoracaceae bacterium
ACGTAGTCGTCCTTTATGAACCTTATGGAGCGCATGTAGTCCAGTTCGTCCTGCTTAAAGCGCAGGCTGCAGAGGTGGTCTATCTGAGACCTTATCTCTTCCGCCATCTCCTGGGTGAATTTTACGCCCTCGTTGCGGCACTTGAAGTAGTACTGGCCCATAAGATTGGTGTGCTTATGGAATATGACCTGGTTCATGTTGAACTTGTAAAGGTCTGTATCTAGAAGTGATGTTACTATAGGATCCAGTTTCATTGTGCTTCTCCTTTAAAGGCTGCTTGTAAACTGATTCAGATGCGAGCTTAAAACTATCTGGCGCAGCTCCTCAAAGCGGTCCCAGAGCTTGGGATCGGTGTAGCGCATCCAGCTTTCCTTGTCGTTTCTTATCATGAACTCCCTCATGGCGGAGGCTGATATCTCAACGGTCTTGGGCACGTAGAGCTCGGATATGGTAAGGCCTTTAACGCTGTCGAACCAGTCTATCCTGCGGTCTTCCTTGCCGGATACCAGCAGGTCCGGGCTGACGCCCATCTGCTTTTCCACGTTCTCCAGGACGTAATCTCCCCACCGGGAGTTGTTGCCCACGCCTATGTCCTCCAGCGGATAGATGCGGACTTTGCCTCCGTAGACTGTTTCTATGAGGCTTTTACGCATCTCGTAAGTGAGCGGGTTTTTGTAGGTGCCGGATTCCTGGGCGGAGCCAATGAATATGCCAACTTCCTCGCAGAGGGATATGGCTTTGTCTATCATAAACTCGTGGCCGGCGTGGAACACCTGGAAGCGCCCTACTATTATGCCAAGTCTGTAAGGTTTGGTATACATGGCCTTGCCTTTCTAAGCCTTTGTCTCTATTCCCGGGTCGAAGGACGGCATTACCTGCAGTTTGAACAGGTTCAGCTTGTGCAGCCTGTCTATCCTGGCCTTCTTTTCCTGATCTTCTATTATGCCTTCCCTTATGTAGCGGTCCAGCTCTGCGTAGGTGAAGCCAAGGTTGTCCTCGTCTGTTTTGCCGCAGAGGCCATCTATTGGAACTTTGTCTACCAGAACGTCCGGCAGTCCAAGGACCCTTCCCACCTGCTTCATCTCCTGCACGGTAAGGTGGCTGCAGGGAGAAAAGTCCCCGGCTGCGTCTCCGTAGCGTGTGGAGTAGCCCACCCAGTCCTCCGAAAGGTTGCAGGTGTTTGCAACTCTGCCGTTGTGGCTCTGGGAGACTGCGTAAAGAGTTGCCATCCTTATGCGCGGCGGCAGGTTGGTGCGGCTCTGTGCGGAAAGCTCAAAAGGAACTGCGCCCACCAGACCTTCCACAGCGTCCTTGATATTTACTATGTAGTGCTTTATTCCAAGGTGGGACACCAGCAGCTTTGCCATGTCTATATCGTGCTGCTCTCCGTTAGGCATAAGCACGCCAATAACGCGGTCCTTGCCTAAAGCTTCCACGCAGAGAGCTGCCACTATGGAGCTGTCCTTTCCGCCGGAGATACCGACCACTGCGTTGCAGCCCTTGCCGTTCTCCTCGAAGAAATCCCTTATCCACTGGACGCATTCGTCCTTGACCTTTTCAGCGTTGAACATAATATTCCTTCCGTTTATTTATTGAAACTGAGCTGTTTATCAATAGTTATGCGGCAGTATGGGCTTGCCTGCGAGTATCTCGCGGTAGTCCTTGAGGTTCCTCTTGAGCAGGTTGGGCGTATCCAGGCCGTAGGGGCACTTGGAAGCGCACTGGCCGCACTCCAGGCAGTCGTCTATCTTGTTCATCATAGCCTGAGCCCTGGGGCTGAGGTTAGCCTCAACAGGAGCCCTCCTAAGAAGCAGGCTCATCCTGGCGGCGGTCCTTATCTCTATATCCACCGGGCAAGGCATGCAGTAACCGCAGCTGCGGCAGAACTCTCCCTGAAGCTGCTTTCTGTCTGCCTCTATGAGGTTCTGGATCTCGTCCGTGTCTTCCGGAGGGTTGTTCATGTAGGAGATGAACTCCGCAAGCTCTTCTTCCCTTTGAACGCCCCAGATAGGCATTACTCCGGGGTATCTGCGCATCCAGACAGTTGCCGCGGCGCCGCTGTTTATAAGGCCTCCGGACATGCCCTTCATGCATATAAAGCCCATGCCGGAATCCAGAGTCTGCTGCATAAGCTTAAGTTCCTTGAAGGTGGAAAGGTAGTTGAACGGGAACTGCAGGACGGTGTAAAGGCCGCTCTCCACGGCTTCGAACGCGGTGTCCAGCCTGTGATTGGTTATGGCTATGTGGCGTATCTTGCCCTGCTCTTTGGCCTTGAGCATTGCTTCATAAAGGCCTGTTCCGTCTTCCGGCTTGGGGCAGAACGCAGGATTGTGGAACTGGTATATGTCTATATAGTCAGTTCCAAGCATCCTAAGGCTTGTTTCAAGATCGCTCCAGAAACCTTCCACAGTAAAATGCTGAGTCTTTGTAGCGATTATTATCTTGTCTCTGAGCGAAGGCGGGAAAGCGGCACCCATTTTTTCCTCGCTGTCCGTGTAGGCCCTTGCTGTATCGTAATATGTAATGCCAGCATCGTAAGCCATGCGCAGCAGTTTTACAGCCTCGTCCTTGGACACCCTCTGTATGGGCAGCGCGCCGAAGCCTGTATCTTCCGCGTAAAGCCCTGTCTTTCCTATTGCGATCTTTGCCATGATATACTCCTTTGATACCAGGTAAACTGTAAAATTCGTGATTAAAAATCAGTATAACACATTGAAAAAAATCCGTCCATAGATTGCCGCCGCAAAGACCATGTGATATATTTTAAACAAGGAAATATCAACTACCGGAGGCTTTTATGAGCATCACTTCAATGGTCATCAAAAAGGCGGCGCCCCTTCCTAAAGTAGAGGAATTCAGCCGCTATCTTTTCATAGGTCCTCACCCGGACGATATAGAGATCGGAGCTGGCGCAACAGTCGCAAAACTTGTGGCCGCAGGAAAGCACGTGAGCTTTCTAGTGTGCCTTGACGGAAGGTTCGGGCTTGACAACGCGCCAAAAGGCACCACCCCGGACCAGCTTGCCGTAATACGCAAACAAGAAGTACTTGCCGGCGCAGCTGTGCTTGGCGTGAGCGATGTGCACTTCCTGGACCTTTCGGACGGCGGCCTTTACGAGTTCAAGGATCTTTACGACGGCATATCAAAGGTCATGGGCGAGGTCCAGCCGGACATAGTCTTTGCACCGGACCCCTGCGCAGCCAGCGAATGCCACGCGGACCATCTGAACGGCGGAGAAGCCGTAAGAAGAGCCGCGTTCTTTGCGCCGTTCACAGAGATAATGCAGGCCCACGGAGCCAAGCCAGCCCCTGTAAAAGCCATATCCTTCTACATGACGGCAAAGCCAAACCGCTACGTAGGCACCAAGGGCTACCTGCAGCTGCAAAGAAAAGCCCTGCTCTGCCACGCAAGCCAGTTTCCGGAAGATTCGGATGCCTTCAGATCCTTTGACAGCTACATAAAGGTGCGCTCCATAGACTTCGGAATCAGGAGCCTCAAAGGAAGAGCCGAAGGCTTCAGAGTCCTTGGAACCATACACATGCATTGCCTGCCGGAGATGGGCCTTTAACGGAGATAACATGAGATACGATTTTACAACTATGCTTAAGCGCCATGGAAAAGATTCCACGGCAGTAGATTCTATAGGAGCTCCGGGCTGCCCTGCCGCTCCAAAGGAAGGCTTCGAAGCCATACCCATGTGGGTCGCAGACATGAACTTTGCCACCTGCCCTGCAATAACTGAAGCCATGATCAAAAGAGCCCAGCACCCTGCTTTCGGGTACTTCAGGCCTTCGGAGGAATACTACGCTTCTATAATCAACTGGCAGAAGGTCCGCAACGGAGTGCAAGGCTTAAAGCCTCAGAACATAGGCTACGAAAACGGCGTGCTCGGCGGCGTAGTATCCGCCCTGAACGCTCTGTGCGCCAGAGGTGACAAAGTCCTGGTCCACTCCCCTACCTACATTGGTTTTACCTTTGCTCTGGAGCGAAACGGCTACCGCATAGTGCACAGCCCGCTTTATAAGGACGATCAGAACATCTGGCGCATGGACCTTGCGGACATGGAACGCAAAATAGTAGAAAACAAGATCCACGCAGCCATAATCTGCAGCCCTCACAACCCCTGCGGCAGAGTCTGGACCAGAGAAGAGCTTAAGGCCGTCATGGAGCTGTTCGAAAAGCATCAGGTCTGGGTGATATCCGACGAGATATGGTCCGACCTTCTTATCGGCGGCAGCAAGCACATACCCACCCAGTCCGTAAGCGAGTACGCAAAGCAGCACACCGCTGCGCTTTACGCTCCATCAAAGACCTTCAACCTGGCGGGCCTTGTCGGAAGCTACCACATAATCTACAATAAATGGCTTTCGGACCAGCAGCAAAAAGAAGCAGAGCTTTCCGCTTACAACTCCATGAACGTAATGTCAATGCACGCGCTCATCGGAGCCTACAGCAAGGAAGGCATGGAGTGGACAGACCAGCTGAAGGAAGTCCTTACTGAAAACGTAAACTTTGCGTACGATCACATAACAAAAGGCTTCGACGGCATAAGCCTTTCGAAGCCTCAGGGTACATATATGCTTTTCCTGCACTGCGAAGACTGGTGCAGAAAACACGGCAAAACTATGGATGATCTGCTGAAGATGGGTACGGACGTTGGCGTTGCGTGGCAGGACGGAAGGCCCTTCCACGACCCCTACGGCATACGCATGAACCTTGCCCTGCCCACTCACATGGTAAAGGAAGCCTTCAGCAGGCTGGATAAATACGTCTTTAACGACTGATCACTGAGCAGTGCCAGCTATGCCAAGCTCTGCTGCATGGGGCCTCATGCCCTCTATGCATATGGCAGCAAGCTCCTGCACCTCCATACCGAGCATTTCAGCACCTTTAAGGATAAGCTCTCTGTTGCACTTTGCGGCAAAGCGCTTATCCTTGAATTTTTTCATGAAACTTTTTACTTCAAGATCGCTTATACCGTTAGGGCGCATGCGCGCGCAGGCCTGGATTATGCCTGTAAGCTCGTCTGCTGCGTAGAGGCTCTTTTCCATGTTGGTAACAGGCTCCACGTCTGTGCATATACCCCAGCCGTGGCTCAGGATGGCCCTTATATCTTCCTCAGGAACACCTGCCTGCCTTAAAGGCTCTGCGGTGTGCGCAAGGTGCTCTTCCGGGTACTTTTCGTAGTCGTAGTCGTGAAGCATGCCTACGGCCATCCAGTGCTCTTTGTCTTCTCCGAAATGCTCCGCCAGGGCGCCCATAGCGTAGCTGACGTTGAGCGCGTGTATAACAAGATGGTCCTCTTTGACCATAGTGGAGTTGAGCCTTTTTGCTTCTTCAAGTGTAAGACGATCCATAAATTTCTCCTGTATCAGCTGTTATTTAGCTATAAGAATACGCTAAGCAGCGGCAGCGTTATTACCGAAAGCACCGTAGACAGCAGCACCACCTGGCCCGCGAGGGTCTCGTTGCTGTGGTATTTTGCGGCCATCATTGCTGTAAAGCTTCCTGCAGGGACCGCTGCTATAACAACCGATACAGCAGTGGCTGTGGCATCTGCGCCAAGCAGTTTCATAACAGCCATCATTATCCCGGGGATAACTATAAGGCGCAGAAGGCAGTAATACAGCACCGAAGGATGCACAACATGCTTAAGATCCACCTTGCTTACAGCTATGCCTACTATCATCATGGAGATAAACGTGGTTCCATTTCCTACTATGCTGAAAGTCCGCCTTATGAACGCCGGGTAAGATACCGGAAGCAGCATAAGGACAAGGCCTATGTATACGGCTATCATGTTGGGATTGAGCGCAACTGCCTTTATCTTTTTGCCGAGGTCCTTTTCCTCGATAAAGATGGCAAGGCCTACTGTCCAAAGGGAGATCCTGATCGGGATGAGCGCCACGGATGTAAGCATGGAGCCCAGCGAGCCCAGAAGCGTGTTCAGCACCGGGAGCGCCACGAAAGACGCGTTGGTGTTTATCAGCGAGTAGCGGAAGATCTTCCTGTCCTCTTCCGGAAAGCGGGAGCGCGGGAAAAGCAGATAGCCGCCGAAAGCGCTTCCGAACTGAAGCACGAGCGTTGCAATCAGCACAGTCTCGGACTGGCGCAAAAGCTCTGCTGTGAGCTTTTGATCCATGAAAGAACCTATTATGCTTGCGGGAAGCATGACGTTGAGCACAAGATCAGTGAGCTCTGCCCTCCCCTGCGATGTTATTTTATTCTTTTTTCCCAGGTAATAACCTATTATCAGGCACACGAACAGCGCAAACTGCGTGCCCAGCATCGAAAGTGGATCCATTATCTATGACCTTATTTTAATGATTTATCAGAAATTATAAATTTTGACAAGTAATAATATAATCATCCTTTGGTCGATTGTTAAATATATTTGTGCTATTGAACTATAGGACAAATCTATGGACGCACCATGCTGTTTATTTACTTTTTATGCGGTAATAATTGATAAGGCAGCCTGTCAGCAGGGTGTCCCGCTCCTCTCTTGTCAGATGATCCAACGTGCAGGAGATACTGAACCTAGTCAGTTCCTCTGCTCCGCTATTGAGCCTGGCGCAAAGCTCGAAAGGATTGCATCCTTCGGGAACGTCCAGCACCTGGAGGGTCACAGACTCTTCATCCTCAGAGCGCAGGATATCCCCAATATTTTCAACGAAGACCCAGCTGCCCAAAGGAATATCTGGCAAGGTCTCACAGCGCAGCGGCAGCAAGCCCCAGTTGATACAGTTGGAGCGGTAACGCTTGGTGGCAAATTCGTAGCAGATGTTGGCGAAGCC
>JAZQIH010000202.1:0-3057 GCA_045541015.1 Anaerovoracaceae bacterium
CCTAAGACCGCTTGGCCCTCCGACTTCTCCAAGGGCTTCCGCAGGCGTAGCTGCCGTCCAGAAGGTCCTGATCTGAGCATATCATAAAGCCGAGGCGCAGGCCTGCCATTGCGTAAGTCTTGGTGAATGCGTTTATAACGACAAGCTTGCTGTATTCCTCCGTGAGCCCTGCCGCGCTCTGCTCCCCGGTGAACTCCAGGAAGCATTCGTCGCAGACGAGTATTATGCCCCGCCTTTGGCAAAAGCCCGCAAGCTTTTTTACTTCTTCAAGGCTTAAAAGGCTTCCGTCCGGGTTATTGGGCCTGCAGATGAATATCATGTCCGGAGCGTACTGCACCGCCTTGGAAAGGATGCTCTCCATGGGGCTCTGCTCTCCCAGAACTTCAAATTCCGCCACATCCGCGCCCATAAGCTGCGCGCAGCGCTCGTACTCGGAAAAACCGGGAGCCGGCACTAGCACTTTTTCCGGCTGGGCGTAGGTGCAAAGGCGCATCATAAGGTCCGATGCCCCGTTGCCGCAGATGATGCTCTCCTCCGGCACACTATAGCGCTTTGCCAGGGCCGCCGTGAGCCTTCTGCAGAAGGGATCCGGGTAGGAAAGCTCCTCCGCGACAGCCTTTTGCGCAGCCGCAACAGCTGCCGCCGGCATACCCAGCGGGTTGATATTGACCGAAAAGTCTATTGGTCTTTTTTCTTCGGCGAAGACATCTCCGCCATGTTCGTAATTTCTCATTCTACTAGATGTGAAAGGGGACGGTTCTCTTTCACAATTTTACATCTTTTTCCATATTGTGAAAGAGAACCGTCCCCTTTCACACTCTCACATCCTCACTTTTACATTACGCTGCCCAGATGAGGGCTCTTATCAGAACGCAGACTGCCAGGGACAGCAGCGATGTTATCATCAGTATCTTGTGGGACCTATGAATGTCTTCCGCCTCTATAGGCCTGATATCGTCCCCTATGTACTCTTTTTTGTGCACCACGCCGCCGTAGACCGCGTCTCCAGCAAGGCGCACGTTGAGGGCGCCCGCCATAACGGATTCAGTCTGCGCGGAGTTAGGGCTCGCGTGCTTTCTGCGGTCCCTGCGCCAGATGTTCCAGGCGCCTTCTTCATCGAAGCCGCCAAGCTTTGCGGCTGCTATCATCAGCAGCGCGGCAAGCCTTGAGGGAATAAAATTGAAGACATCGTCCATCTTCGCCGCGAAGGTGCCGAAATGCTCATAGCGCTCGTTGCGGTAGCCTATCATGGAATCCATGGTGTTCACAGCCTTGTAGACGCAGCCGCCCACCGGCCCGAAAAGAGCCATGTAGAACATGGGGGCTATCTCTCCGTCAGAGGCGTTCTCAGCAACGGTCTCTACTGCTGCGCGCACCACTCCGTCCTCGTCAAGGACATCGGTATCGCGGCCTACTATCATGGAAACGGCGTGCCTTCCGGCCTCAAGACCGTTTACCGTGAGCTCGTAGTAGACGTTGTCGCTCTCGTCTTTAAGGGACTTTGCTGCAAGGCACTGCCAGCACAGCAGAGCGCCGATAATTACGTAGACGACCGGGTGGATCTTCCAGGCTATAAACAGGATCAGCCAGGAAGAAAGCCCCGCGGCAAGCACGGTGCATATCCAAAGCACCGCTCCGCCGGCGAACTTGTCCATGCGCTCGTAGAGCTGTTTTTCAAGGAAGCTTATAAGCTTTCCGTAAAGAATTACTATGTGCGGCCAGCCGTGGGGATCTCCTATCAGAAGGTCCAGGCCGAAGCCCAGCAGAAGTGCAAGCATGCTATAAGGAACCATATTCAGCCGCCTTTTTCGCGAAGTTTTCCGCAAACTGCGGGTTTGCGGGAAGGTAAAGATGCGGGAAGCCTGCGTAGAGACCGGCCTCCGCGTGCACGCAGTCCCAGCTGCGCTTTCCGGAGGGCTTTTCCGCCCTGAAGCCTTCGCCGGGGTCTTCGCTCTCGTAGTAGTGGAACTCGTGGGCTCTTATGGACTCGCCGGCCTTGCAGAACATGTTGTCTGCCTTGGCCGTAAGCGTTGCGTAGCCGAAGCGCTGCAGCTTTTCCGTCCTGAAAGCCTTCTTTGCTATTACCCCTGCCATTGGATGCCCATCCAGGGAATCGTGCAAGTAGAGGAAGCCGCCGCACTCAGCAAAAGTCGGAAGACCGCCCAAAACAGCAGACTTTACAGAAGCAAGCATTCTGTTATTTGCAGAAAGCTGCTCTGTGTAGAGCTCCGGATAGCCTCCCGGCAGGTACAAAGCGCTTATTCCTTCCGGCAGAGCAGCATCGTGCAGGGGGCTGAAGTACACAGGATCCAGGCCGCACTTCTTAAGAAGCTCTATGTTCTCCTTGTAGATGAAGCAGAACGCCTCGTCCTTGGCAACGGCAAGCTTTAGCCTGCGCTTTGGAGCCGCAATTGCGCGCTCTTTGCAGGACAGCTTTGGCGCAGTTTCCGCAAGCTCCAGAAGTCCTGCTATATCTATGCATTCCTCTGCCTTTTCGGCAAGTATATCTATCTTTTTCTGAAGGTCGTCTATCTCTGCGGCAGTTATGAGCCCCAGGTGGCGGGATCCTATCTCCGCCTCCTTGAGCCTTGGAAGAAAACCGTAGGCCTTTACGCCTGCGTCTTCCGCTATCTTTGCCAGGTCCTTATACAGCATTTTGGACGCGCCGTTGAATATAACGCCGCGTATGCCGGAGTCATCCCTGAAACGCCTGAAGCCTTGTATTATGGCACCCGCGGAGGTGTACATGCCGCGCACGTTCACCACCAGGACCACGGGAGCCTCAATAGCTCTTGCCACGCTGTAGGTGCTTGCGCGCCCTTCCGTGCCTATGCCGTCGTAGTAGCCCATTACGCCTTCTATAACGCTTATATCCGAACCGTACTGCGCAGCCAGCTCTTTTAACTGATCCGGCGTGCAGAAGAACGGGTCCAGGTTGCAGGAATCCACGCCAAGCACGGCCCTGTGGAACATAGGGTCTATGTAATCCGGGCCGCATTTGAACGCGGAGAGCTTTATTCCGCGCCTTTTCATTGCCGCAAGGACCGCGGTAGCCAC
>JAZQIH010000203.1:0-30232 GCA_045541015.1 Anaerovoracaceae bacterium
GTCAGGTCGCACAGGGAGCCCAGCAGGTCTGTCAGCTGCCTGGGGGTGGTGCCCTCGGAAGCCATGTTGCCTACCAGGTCCGCGTCCTTAGCCTTTATAGCATCGGAGATAGCGTTCTTCAGCGCATCGCCGGACAGCTCCGCGTAATCATTGTCCGCCAGATACTTGAGCTTCAGCTCGTTGGGCTGGCCAAGCAGTCCCGCGGTAAAAGCCGGGCTTACAACAGGGTCTGCAAGCTCCCAGATCTTGCCTACAGGATCCTTGAAAGCGCCGTCGCCGTAGATCATAACTTCCACGTGCTTGCCGGTAGCCTCAAACAGCTTGGCAGCAATGCCCTCAACAACGGGCTGGCCGTTCCTCGGGAAGAGCTTGATGGTGTCTTCGGAAGCCTTGTTGCTGCCCAGAAGACCGTACTGCTCGTTGCAGCCGGAGCCGTTTATCGGAGCGGTAAGTATGTCGTCCAGGCCCAGAACTATCTCTGCGCCTGCAGCCTTAAGCAGTCTCTTGCTGCGGGCCCTGGTGTGGATGTCGCAGGTAATAACGTTCTTGGTGTAGCCCAGGATGGCTCTGCAGTCGTTGGCAAAGATTATCTCCACCTCCGCGCCTTCCTCCTCTATCAGCTGGCGGTAGTAAGCAATGTAGTCCACGCCGGTGAACCTGTGCTTCTCGTAGCCGAAGAGCTTTCTCCACTGAGCCTCGGTCAGGACGTCCCTGTAGGGGTCCACGCCGGCAGCATCCATCTGGTCCTCGGAGATCAGGTGGTTGCCAACTTCGTCAGAGGGGTAGCTGAGCATCAGGTAGATCTTCTTTGCAGCCTTGGCAAGTCCGCGCAGGCAGATAGCAAAGCGATTGCGGGAAAGAATCGGGAAAATAACGCCGAACTCTCCGCCGGGGATCTTAGCCCTGATGTCGTCTGCAATGTCATTGGTCTTAGCGTAGTTGCCCTGAGCCCTCGCCACAACGGACTCTGTAACTGCAACTACATCGCGGTCGCGGAACTCTATGCCGTGTTCCCTGCTTGCCTTAAGAACGCTGTCGGCCACGATCTGGACTATATCATCGCCCTGCCTTATGATCGGAGCCCTGACACCTCTTGAGACTGCGCCTATACATCTTTCCATTAGTTTTTCCTCCTTTGGGGATATGTAAAGTTTTTTGAAACTATTTGAACAGCGTGAGCGGATCGAACGCCACTCCGTTGTAACGCGCCTCGAAGTGCAGGTGCGGGCCGCTGGTTATTCCGGAACGGCCGGACAGCGCAATGTTCTGGCCCTGGAAGACCTCGTCGCCCACCCTTACAAGCAGAGTGGAGCAGTGTCCGTAGACCGTCTGGTAGAGCCCGCCGTGGTCTATCTTTACGCAGTAGCCCAGACCGCCCAGGTAGCCGGAATAAACTACCGAGCCGCCGTCAGCCGCGTACACCTTGGTGCCTACAGGAACGTACAGGTCCACGCCCTCGTGGTAGGTGGACGCGCCGGCTATACCGGTGTTTCTGGGGCCGAAGTGCGAAGTAATAGTATATCCTGTCTTGAGCGGGAATATCCAGGTGCCTGTTCCGGACCTTTCGGGTATGTCCCTGGTTCCTCTGTAGTACACAGCATCCACCGGGTTGGAGATGACCGTGGTGCCCTGAGCAACTCTGGAGACTTCCTCGCCGTTCTCGAACTTAACAAGGGCTGTGCTTTCGCGGACGCCGTACTGACCCTCCGTTACAAGGCGCACATCGCCCATGTACATATCGTTGTTGCTTACGTACTTTACGCCGAACGCAATGTTCTCCGTGTACCTGTGCACAGCCTCCACGCTTACGGTGACCAGCGGCTTCTCCTGGCCTTCCTCCACCGGGTTTACGCTGCCTGTTTCTATAAGGCGCTCCACCTGCGACGGGTTGGAGATGTCCGCAAGCACCGCGCCTACCTCCGTAACGTAAACGTCCTCGTTGATGGTAGCCTCTCCGAACTCGTAGCCGTCTATGGGCTTAACGAAGTAGGCCTTTACCTTCTCCATTATATCGTTGGCCGTGGACTCCTGGTTAACGATTGCAACCTGCTCGCCGTTGATAACGATAGCGTAGGCCTGCACGCGGATGTCCTTCATATAGGTAAGGGTGTTGAGGATATCATCGTGCTTGTCTATCTTAAGGCCAAAGCCGTAGATCTTCTCGAACTGGATATCGCGCTCCACGTCCAGATCCACGCTGGCGCCAACATTTTCCGAAAGCTTGTCCCCAAGCAGGGCAATAACATCGTAGACCTCCTGCTTGGACTTTGTAACGCCCAGCTTTCTGCCGTAGTAGCTGTACTCGTAGGCAGACATGGAGCTGATGAGTATCAGGACCACCGCCACCGCAGACACCACGCCGGCAAATATCTGGAAGACGCTCTTTTTATGGACATCCATCCAGAGCCTGAAGTCCCAGATCTTGTCCCACACGAATATTGCCGCGCTGCCAAGGTAGTACCACAGCTTTATAAGCAGGTTTACTATAAAGACCACTATCTCCGCAAGGTCGTAGCCAAGGGAGCTAAGGAAGCCCCAGAGCGTGTCCGCCGCGTTCTCCACGGCGTTGCACACCGGCGCCCAGGCATCGTGGAACACGTCCGAATACATCTGCCTGCGGTTCTCCGCCGTGCAGAAAGGCATTGCGTCCGCCGCCAGCTTTGCAGCCTTGAGCCCCTTTACCAGGCGCACCGTCCTGTTGATGGCGCCCTCGCCGCGCAGCTTCTTTTCGTAGACCTGAGATACAGTGTGCTTGCTGGTGTAGATAACTACAGCATCGCCGGCAACCTGAGCATCTCCGCCCTTGGAGGGCCGCCTGGATGCTCTTTCCTGGCGCCTTGCCTCGCGGGCTGCCGCGTATTCCTCGGACATGCGCTTAAAGCGCTCCTCGAAGCTTTCTGCCTTATTCAGTTTTGCTTCTGTTTTCTTTTCATCCATTGTTTCTGATAACTATCTCCGCTTTTTCCTTGAAACACTGACATCTGCTGCCATCGTCCAGGACCCCTGTATCCCTGCACTTGCTGCAGCTGTAGATGGTATCCAGTGCGTTCGGCGCGAATCCTGCCTTTGCAAGCAGCGCCGACCTCTCCTTTCCCAGAGCCTCGTACCTGGCTCTCTCCCTTGCCACGGCAGGAGACCCCGCTCCTCCGCGCAGCATTGCGCGCGATATTGCTATACCGCTGCTTTTTATTTCTTCGTTGAGCGTCTTCATCCTGGGGATCTTTGCAAAGACCGCAGCCCTCTGGGCCTCTGTCTTCCTTTCGTTCTCCTGGCGTATCTGCTCGTACATGGCGTTCACCTTGGAGAAAATGGTCTCCTCCGAAGGTCTGCCGCCCTCTGCCTGTTTTGCTTCGTTGGCCTCGTTGTACCTGGCAACAAGGACGCTGTTTACGTAGTTTATATTCGGGTTGCTGATGCCTGTTGTTTTGCGGCAGGCATCCATTACATCGTCCAAACTGCAGCCCATCTTATCGAACCAGGTGTCCATGATGCGCTTTTCCGGCTCTGTGGCGCTGCGGTGGAAGCCGAGCTCCTTCATTACGGCGCGGTAGAACTGGTAGTGCCTGTCCGCATTCGCAAGGCTGTCCTCCACCTGGGCGGCTGTTACAAGGCCCTTGGCCCTCCAGTCCTTGAGTATTGCCGCCACGTATCTGCAGCGGTTGCTCTTGCCCCTCTGGGTGCAGTACTTGTAGCCCAGGATTATTACCTCCGGGGCCATGCCGTACTCTGCTATCCAGGACGCTACTTCCTCCGGCTCTCTGGCCTCCAGGAGGCGGCCGGTGGTGCTTTCTATATCCCGAAGCAGCTTGGAGAATGCTTCATCGTCCAGTGCAAAGGGCGCTTCCTGCGCGGCGGGCGCCGCATCCGGCCTTCTGCCGTACATCATCTCGCGTATGTTCAGGAGCTCTATCTCGTACTCCTGCGGGCGGCCGGGATCCCTTACGGTGCGCCTTGCTATGCCTATCTTCTGCCAGTAGGTCCAGGCATCGTCCACCTGCGAAAGGCTGATGCCCAGCTTTCTTGCCGCAAGGTCCGGGGTCAGCTGCATACCGCTGCCAAGGTGCATGAGCGCAAGCAAATACAGCTTTACCGCGTTTTCCGGCGCGGAAGGCATGTACTCGGATATGAAGAGGTTCTCCACCTCTGTATCGTAAAGATAATAGTTCTGTATGTTTTGCTTTTTTATGCTCATGATGCTTTTTGCGGGCCGGGCTGCATTTTACTGGGCCTGAGGCTCTTCTCTTTGTATGTTTACGAACTTCGTGAACCTGGGCTGCCAGCCTATTATGGCTTTGCCGGTCTCGCCCATACGCTGCTTGGCTATTATTACCTCGCAGAGGTTGTTCGGCTCGAAGTTCTCTTTGTTTCTGTTGTAGTAGTCCTCGCGGTAGAGGAACATTACGAGGTCCGCGTCCTGCTCGATAGCTCCGGATTCACGAAGGTCTGAGAGTATCGGGCGCTTGTCTCCCTGGCGCTGCTCCACGGCACGGGACAGCTGGGAAAGCACTATTACCGGGCACTTCATTTCCCTGGCCAGCTGCTTTAAGTAGCGGCTGATGGTGGAGACTTCCTGCTGACGGTTGTCTCCGGCCTCGTCTGCGGACATCATCTGGATGTAGTCCACCACTATGAGGTCTATCTTCTTTTCCTGGTCTATGCGGCGGCACTTGTTGCGCATCTCCATGACGCCTATGCCCGGGGTATCGTCTATAAGAAGGTCCGCGTCCGCGTAGCGCTGGGCGGCCTCATTGACGCTCTCCCAGTCCTCCTCGGAGAGGTCTCCAGTGCGGAGCTTTTTGCTGTCCACCCTGGCGGCCATGGCCAGAAGTCTCATGCCTAGCTGCTCGCGGCTCATTTCCAGCGAGAAGATGACGACTCTCTTGCCTTTCTTGAGCGCCGCGTATTCGGCTATGTTAAGCGCAAAGGCGGTCTTTCCCATGGACGGACGGGCCGCAAGTATTACAAGGTCCGATTTCTGGAAGCCAGATGTCATCCTGTCCAGCTCAATGAATCCGGATGCAAGGCCCGGCAGCGCGCCGCCGTTCCTGGCGGCTGCCTCTATGGACTGGATGTTGGCGTTTACTACATCCTGGATCTTTACAACATCGCTGGACTGGCGGTTCTTTGCTATTTCGAAGATGGTCTGCTCCGCGTGGTCCAGCACCTTGCCGCTGTCCAGCTTCTCGGAGTAGCTCTTTTCTACGATATCCCCGGCGGCGGAGATGAGCCTTCGCAGCTGCGCCTTTTCTGCCACTATCTTGGCATACTGGGTGGCGTTAGCGGTGGTGGGCACCTCTCCGGAGAGCGCAGAAACATAAGCCCTGCCGCCGGCTGCGTCCAGGCTCTTGCGCTTCTTAAGGCAGTCAGTTACGGTTATGACGTCTATGGGCTCGCCGATCGAGTTGAGCTCTGCCATTGCGGCAAAGATCTCCTTGTTGGCGGCGCTGTAGAAATCGTCTGCCCTGACTATCTCCGATACCTTGAAAAATACTTCTTTGTCCAGCAATACCGCGCCCAGGACGCTCCTTTCGGCGGCGTCCGCGTGGGGCGGGATCCTTTCTATCTGAGCCATTATGTGCTCCTCTTGGGCTGCCGCGCGTGCTGCCCGGCGGCCTCTTGCCCTTCTACTTTGCTACTACGTTCAGCTTGAGCTTTGCGCTTATGCCCTGGAACAGCTTGAGCTCTACCTCTGCGGGGCCGGGCTGCTTAATGGGCTCTTTCATGACTATCTTTTTCTTGTCCAGCTCTATCTTGTACTCGTTATAGAACGCGTCTGCAATGTCCTTGCTTGTTACGGCGCCGAACAGCTTGCCGCCGTTTCCGGCCTTGGACTCGATCACGACAGGCTGCGCAGCTTCTACCTTCTTCTTGAGGTCTTCTGCCACTGCCTTGTCCATTGCCCTTCTGGCTTCTATCTCCGCGCGCTGCTTTTCCAGCTGCCTGAGGTTGCCTTCTGTGGCTTCCATAACAAGGTTCTTGGGAATCAGGAAGTTCCTTGCGTAACCATCGGATGCGTTTGCTACCTGGCCTGCCTTTCCAAGGCCCTTAACGTCCTGTAAAAGTATAACTTTCATTGTATATTTCCTCCTGCGAGTTGTTTACTGTGTTGCAACTGATCTTTAGTGCGCCGTGTGCAGCCTTAGAGCGTGCCTTCTTCTCTCATGATGCGGACGACCTTGGCTATGGCCTCTTCCGGTCCGTCTGCCACCTGAGCGGCTGCCACGTTCTGATGACCGCCTCCGCCCAGCTTTTCCATAAGGGTCTGGACATTCATCTTGCCGGAAGACCTTGCGGAAACATAGGTCTGGCTCTCGCCGCGGCCTGCCACTATGGACGCATCTACGCCCTTCATGTCCAGAAGCTCGTCCGCCACCTGCGATACCAGCACCTGCATGGCAGGATCCGGCTCCTTGGTGTAGGCAACAGCCACGCCGTTTGGCAGTATCTCCGCCGAAGACACTATAGCGCTCTTCTTCTGGAAGAACTGCAGGCTCACCTTAAAGTAATTCTTTACGTTTGCGTTGTCCGCGCCGCTGCGCCTCAGCCAGGACGCCGCCTCGAAGGTCCTCACACCGGAGTTTACGGTGAAGTTCTTGGTGTCCAGGGTTATACCGGCAAGCAGGGCCTCGGCCTCGAAGCGGGAGATATCTCCCCTGTCTCCGGAGTACTGCA
Organism: Anaerovoracaceae bacterium; assembly: GCA_045541015.1. GTDB lineage: Bacteria > Bacillota > Clostridia > Peptostreptococcales > Anaerovoracaceae > RUG13409. The sequence continues at coordinate 6,673 of JAZQIH010000203.1, forward strand.
GCAGCTCTGTTACCAGCTCGCTGGCGGAGCTTGCGTAGGTCTCCATGTAGGAGAGCAGCGGGTTCTCCACGGCATCGTTTGCGCGCCTGTGGTGGTCTATTATAGCTATCTTCCTTGCCGCAGCAACAAGCGGCGGGTATTCGGAGAGCACCTGCCTGTGGTGGTCCACAAGTATAAGCAGGGTGTCTTCCTTAAGCGCCTGCAGTGCAGTTTCGTGGCTGTAGAAGTTGTATGCGTTCAGGTTCTTTGCAGCCTGGTAGATAAGGTCTATGGCATCTCCTGGGTTTTCCAGCACCAGCCCCACGGGCTTGCCCATGTTGCTTGCCAGGGCGTACACGCCCAGAGCGGCGCCGGAGCTGTCCATATCCGGCCTGGAGTGGCCCATCACCAGCACGTTGGTGGAGTTCTCCACCAGCTGCGCAAGCATGTGAGCCATTACGCGGCTCTTGCCCTTGTTGCGCTTTTCCACGGATGGGAGCGCTCCGCCGTAGTACTCGGTTTCTCCGCCTTTTCTGCGGACAACGGCCTGGTCTCCTCCGCGCCCCAGCGCAAGTTCCAGCGCCATGGTAGCGCCCTCCTGGATCTCCGCCAGGGAGGCCTCTTCCGTGCAGATACCAATGGAGAGCGATGTCGGGAAGTCCGCCTTGGTCTCGATATCGTGCATGGTATTGAGTATCGGGAAACGGTCCTTTCTGAGCTCCGCCAGATACTTGTGCTCGAACAGCATCATGTACCTGTCCGACCTTGTGTGCAGCAGGACTGCCTGCATGGACATAGCCCAGCTGTGTATGGTCTTGTCTATCTGAGCCGCTATGCTGGACTGCTCCTCCAGGGGGCTTGCCTCCAGCATCTCGTCGTAGTTATCCACGTTTATATAAGCCGCGCAGATCCTTGTATCCCTGATGCGGGAACGCAGACCCTCCTGCTCCGTGATATCCTTCCAGAAGAGCATCCTGCGCTCGTGGTTCTTGTAATCAGTGTTGGCTGCGCTTACTGCGTATAGCTTACCATCGATAGATGCTGTAAGCTCAGTTGCCTCGTCATCAAAGAACGGCGCTATCTTCTTAGCTTCCAGCGTGGACTTCAGCTGCTCCTTATCAGTAAAGGCCTCGTCGAATGCGGGGTTGGACCATACAAGGGTGCCGGTCTTGTTCACCACACACAAAAGCAGCGGCGAGCCATAAGTGAAGGCATCCATGAAATCTTCTCTTTCCTTGAGGACGTTCTTTTCGAACTTCTCCAGGCTGCGCTCCACGTAGCTGCGCGTATAGCGGGTATGGAAGAAATATACCAGGCCCGATATCACAAATGCGCCTATGCCCCAGTAAATGTTGTACCAGACTATGATAAGGCTCAGCACCAGCATTGCCACCAGGCCTATCATCTCGAAAGGCTGGGACACATCTTTTGCGAGCTTTTTGTTCATGATGCATTCCTCCGCATATCTACCAATAGTATGACAAGGTATTATATCATAAAAACAGGGGTCCTGACACACTTTCTTTCTATACTATCCACACGCGTGTGCGTGCTTGTTGTTTTTTTGCCGGCTTTTGTGTATAATCTTCCCTGTTATGAGGATCAGAAAAGAAAACGACATCTACAACGAGGAGGAGATACTCCTTATCGCAAAAGCTTCGGACGCGCTGGCTCACCCGCTTCGGGTGGAGCTTTTCCGCTATATCTATACAGAAAACATCGCGCGCCGCCAGGTCTGCAACAAGGATCTTGTGGCGGAGTTCGGCTACTCCCAGTCCACCATCTCCCAGCACATGAAAAAACTCCTGGTATCCGGCCTGGTAGAGGCTAAAAAGCAGGAGTCCTATTCTTACTACTACGTGAACCTTGGCCTGCTGGGCCGCTACCTCAACTCCGTAAAGAAGCTCAACACCTAACATAGGGGACGGTTCTCTATGCTGAAAATCGCATAGGGGACGCTCCTACTTATGATAGCTCTCCCCGGCATTGATCTTAAAAGCCCTGTAGATCTGCTCCAGAAGCACCACCCTCATCAGCTGGTGAGGGAAGGTCATAGCCGAAAACGAAAGCTTCATATCGCAGGCATCCAGAAGCTCTTTGGAAAGCCCCAAAGACCCGCCTATCACGAATACTATACGGCTCTTACCGGACAAGGTAAGGGCCGCTGTTTTTTCAGCCAGCTCCTCCGATGTGAGGCTCTTTCCCTTTATTGCAAGCGCAATGCAGTAGCTTGCCGGACCCTTATCCAGCTTTGTCAGGAGGGCCTTGCTCTCCGCCTCTACGACTGCTGCCTCGTCCGCCGCGCTGCTTCCCTGAAGCCTTACTTCCGGCAGCTCTGTTATTTTAAGTGTGCAGAAGCGGCCGAGCCTCTTGGAGTACTCTGCCGCTGCATCCTGCCAGTATTTTTCTTTTAATTTTCCTACGCAAAGGATCTCTATAGTCATTTACTGATCCAAACTTCCGGTAAGGACTACCTGGGTCTCGTGGGTCTCACCGTTTCTGATGTAGGTCACGCTGACGCTGTCTCCTATCTTGAAACCTACGAGTATGGAGTTGATCTTGTTCATGGTGCCGACATCCTGGCCGTTCACCTTGGTTATGATATCGCCTTTTTCAAGGCCTGCAGCCTTGGCTCCGCCGTTATCGCTTACGCTTGCAACGTAGATGCCCTTGGCTGTGCCGTAGTGTTCTTTGTAACTCTCAGCGTTGTAGCCTCTGGTCTCCTCCAGACCGGAGCCGGTTATGCCAAGGTAAGCCCTGGTGAAGTTGCCTGTCTCCTTGATCTGCTCTACTATAGGCTTGGCGATGTTGATAGGAATTGCAAAGCCCATGGACTCGCCGTCGCCGGCCTTTGCGGAATTGATGCCTATTACCTCGCCCTTGTTGTTTACAAGCGGGCCGCCGGAATTGCCAGAGTTGATGGCTGCGTCTGTCTGGAGCAGGTTCTCCATAGTGATGGTCTTGGAAGAAGAGGTTCCGCTGGAAACTTCAATGGTCCTGTCGAGGCCGGAGATAACGCCCTGGCTCATGGAGAACTTGAAGCGCAGGCCAAGCGGGTTGCCGAGCGCCGCGGAATAAGAACCTATCTTAAGGCCGTCCGAATCTCCGAGCTCCGCCGCAACAAGGCCGTCTGCTTCTACCTTTACGATGGCAAGGTCTATGGTGGAATCGTTCCAGAGAACGGTGCCTTCTACCTCTCTGCCGTCGTAGAGGAGGACTGTAACTTTTTTGTAGTCGCCGTCGTTTACAACGTGGGAATTGGTGAGTATGTAGCCGGCTTCGTCCACAACAAAGCCTGTGCCCTGAGCCTCTGCCTCTACTGCGCCGCCTCTGTCTCCGAAGCCGAAGTACCAGTAGCTGCTGCTGTAGCTGGTCTCGTAAACTGTATCTATGCCTACGACCGAGGGCATTACCTTCTCGGCTATGGCTTCGCCCAGAGAGGAGATGTCCGGCGGGTTGATTACTATCTGCGATCCGCTGCCGCTGCTTACCACTGTGTTGGTGCCTGGGGTCTCGCTAACAGCGTTCTGAGCAGTGTTGCCCTGCTGAACTGTGTTAGTCGTGTTGCTTGCTGTGTTCGCGTTAGCCTGCGTGTTCCTGAAGTGGGCTCCTGCTACCAGGCTTCCCCCAAAGCCGCAGCCAAACGCCAGCACCGCAACAAGTAAAAATGTTAAAAATCTCTTTCCGCCTTCCATTCTTCTTTCCTCCGTCAAAGGGTGAACAGCGGGCTGGGTTCTGTTCTGGAGAGCACCCTGATCTGAAGATCCGGCCCTTCGGCAAAACCGCCGCTGCCCAGTATATTGCTCATGGTCTGCAGCGCCATCTCCGGGAAATTGTTTTCCTTGGAGAGGTGCGCAAGGAGCACGAGTCTGTGTCTTGTTTCTCCCCGCCCCCGATCTTCCTCGAGGACTTTAAGGAGCGCAGCTGCGGCAGCCTCGTTGGAGAGGTGGCCTTTGTCGCTGAGGATGCGCTGCTTAAGGAACCAGGGGTACCGGCCCATCCGAAGCACGCTTTCGTCGTGATTGGATTCCAGGACCAGGATGTCTGAATCCCGCACGCATTCCAGGCAGTCCGGGGTGACTGTTCCGGTGTCGGTGACTATCGATATCTTCCGGCCCTCCGCGCTGAAGCTAAAGCCCGATGGCTCCGCCGCGTCGTGAGATGTTGCAAAGGTCCGCACGTCCAGATCCCCTATTTTAAAGCTTTCTCCGGGGGAGAACTCCACCCGCTGCGAAAGCTCGTCCGCAAAGCCCATGCCCGCAAAAGTTCCGCGGCTGGCGTACACCGCCGCTTTGGAGTTCTTGTTGACGATCTTCAGGCCCTTTATGTGGTCCGAATGTTCGTGGGTTATGAGCACTGCGGAAAGATCCGCCGATGCGAGGCCCAGCGCCGCAAGGTCCCTTTCTACCTGCCTGCCGCTGATCCCGGCGTCTACGAGGACTGCTGTCTGTTCAGTTTTTACCAGGAAACAGTTCCCGCTGCTCCCGCTTGCGAAGGAGCACAACGCCAGTTTCATATGCTGTACCTGTATTATTCCTTTCCGCTGTGAAGAATGTGTGATGCTACTATCAACAGTTTGTATAAATTATCATTAATCGCGCCGCAAAATGCAAGCACTAATTGCAAAGCAGTGCACGCATCAGGGGGACGGTTCTTCCGATGCACGCACAGACCAACTTGCTGGTGCGGCCTTCAAGGTTTCAGACAAAACAGCGCTTTCGCCATCATCATTTTAACCCAAAATAGTGTTTTGGGTGGCATATTGGTCTGCGCCACAACAACTTTACCGAAAACCCCTAAAAACCCCTGCTTCTGGGCAAAACGGTGCCGCAAAGATGACCGAAAAACCTCTTTGAGTCTTTAAAACTTAGTATATCCAGCTTGCCGGACGGGCATTTGATCTCATTTGGCCATTTTTACAAAATGAGCACAAGCAAGAGCGATCTGCCGTTGTCACAGATATTCAAAATCTGCTTTTCTGTGACAATTTTTTTGTCCTGTTATCCCACTCTCTTGTCACATTTTCGGGGTCTCGGCGTTTCTGTGACAATTAGCTTGTGCTAACAGGCGTGTAAGGGGCCTATTCCTTCAAAGGAATATATCACAGATCGTCCAATCTGCTGATTCCGTGAGAATTATTCGAAAATCTGTCTCAAAAAAATGTCACATTTTTAAGAAAATAACGATTCTGTGACAAAAACCCTTTGCTGACACAACAAAAATGAGAACAAGCCACCAGTCTATGCACCAAAAGCCCCTGGAATGCTTCTGGTCTATGCATCGGAAGAACCGTCCCCCTGATGCAGGGGTGCGCGAACCTGAGAACCGTCCCTAAGTTTGTACTATTTATTGCATTGAAGTCATTATTGCGGTACAATATATAGTTGGAAAAGCAGTATTTCGCGTATATATCGGAGCATACCATGGCAGCCAGCAAACAGGAACTTTTAGACAAACTAAAACCGTGTAATTTGGATGAGCCCTACGTATTCATCTCGTACAGCAGCCGGGACTGGGAAAGCGTCTTCGAGGACGTCATAAAATTCCAGGAGATGGGCTACAATATCTGGCTGGACGAAAAATGCGTAGACAAGACCAAGCCTTCCTGGAAAGACAGCGCCCTGGAAGCCATCAAGGAATACAATTGTTACATGCTGGCCTTCTATGTAAGTCAGAACTCTCTCACCAGCCAGCCTTGCTACAACGAAGTGGCCGAGACCATGAGCGAGTATGTTGTGCTGACCCACTTTGACCCCATACAGATCATTTGCATAGATGTGGATCCTATCAGCAACATAGTCAGCACGTCTAAACAGATAGCTGCTGACATACGCCAAAGCGATCTTGAAGCCAAGACCAAGAGCAGCAGGACCAAGGTCCTTTCTCTCTTCATGAAGGACGTATTCAATAATAACAACGAAAGGATACGCGTCCACAGCAAGAAGGATCCGGACCGATCCGTGGATTACTACAAGGATATCACTCAGTCCTTCCCCAAGGAGACTCGCCTGTTCGTTCCGCAGCCGCCAAAGAAGGAAGAAAAGCCGGTTGCTGAGGCAAAACCCACACCCAAGCAGGAAGAAAAGCCGGTTGCTGAGGCAAAACCGGAACCAAAGCAGGAAGTAAAACCTGCCCCGGCAGCCGCAAAGCCAGCAGCTCCGGCAAACAAACCAGTGGCAAAAGAGCCCGAAAAGCCGCATTTTGCAGGCCAGGGCAAGCCGAAAGATCTGAACTACATACCAAGCGAAACCGAATTCTTCGCAGGCACAGACCCCGCCCTGATAAAACGTTTATACTACAAGAACGGAAACAGCTATATAGGAACGCTTTCAGCTGATAATAAGTGGGACGGCAAAGGGATCAGCATCTTTGCAGACGGAGCCTTTTACTACGGGGATCTCAAAAACGGGCACTACGATGGTATCGGCACATATTACTACCCCAAAACCGGCAGCCGTTACACCGGGCGCTTTGTCAGCGGAAAGCGAAACGGCGAAGGCGTGTTTACATGGAATGACGGCTCCGTTTACAAAGGCACTTTTACTGACGGCAAGCTCAGCGGGAAAGGCACATATACCTCAGTCAAAGGCGCAAAGTATGTCGGAGACTTTGTCGAAGGAAATTATCACGGCCAGGGAACGTACTGGTACAATAACGGCGACTGGTACCAGGGCGGCTTTAAGGACGGGAAACTCAACGGCAAAGGGACTTTTCACCATGCTGACGGAACAGTCTTCGAAGCCACCTACACTATGGGCTCCGCAAACGGCCCTGCGACAAAAACTTATGCCAACGGCAGCGTCCTGAAAGGCAATGTAACTAAAGCCGTCTTCAACGGAAAGTGCACCTATACCGCTGTAAGAGATGGCAAAAAGGTCGGTACTTTCACCGGCGAGATGAAGAACGGTAAGTACGAGGGCTGGGGCCGCTTCGATTTTACGGACGGACGCTGGTACGAGGGCAGCCTGCACGACAACGTGCCTCACGGGCACGGCACCTACTTCATCCCCGCAGGCCGCACGCTGGGAGACCGCAACAGCTTTTCTTACTACATTGCGGACACCCGCATAGAAGGAGACTTCATAAACGGCAAGCGCGGAGACACAGTGCTGGAGATCCCGCACCCATAGGGCCAGCGCCCACAAGCCCCGCACCCATAGATCCCGGATAACCAATAAACCTTTTCAAATAGATCTTATATCACCGGAGACTGAAAAATGGCACTCACGAAACAAGAACTTTTAGACAGGATAAAGCCCTGCGACCTCGACAAACCCTACATCTTCATCTCGTACAGCAGCCAGGACTACGAGAGCGTCTTCAACGACGTCATCAGGTTCCAGGAGATGGGCTACAACATCTGGCTGGACGACAAATGTCTGGACAAGACCAAGCCGTCCTGGAAGGACAGCGCGTTGGAAGCCATCAAGGCCTACAACTGCTACATGCTGGCCTTCTTCGTAAGCGAGCACTCGCTCACCAGCCAGCCTTGCTTCAACGAAGTTGTTGAGACCATGAGCCAGTACGTTATCGACACGCACTTCGACCAGATCCAGATAATCTGCATAGATGTTGACGTTATCGACAACATAGTTACCGAGGCTAAGCGCATAGCCGGCAAGATACGCACCAGCGATCTCGACCAGAAGACCAAGAGCAGCCGCACCCAGGTGCTCTCGAACTTCATGAAGACCATCTTCAACAACAACAACGAGCGCGTGCGCACCCACAGCAAGAACTTCCCCGGCAGAAACGTAGATTACTACGCGGAGATAACCCAGTCCTTCCCGCCGGAAGCAAAGATAAATGCGCCGGTAGCAAGGTCCTCCGCGCCGAAGGTTGAAGAAAAGCCGGTAGTCAGGGCCGAGGAAAAACCGGTCGTTAAGGCAGAGGAGAAGCCGGCCGTCAAGGCAGAAGACAAGCCCGCAGCAAAGCCCACCGCGGACAAGCAGACATCCAGCGCCGCCGGAAAGCCCGCCGGTGCAAGCAAGGCCACCCCGGACGAAAGGAAGGAAGCCCTGCCGCCCAAGACAGACGAATTCTACAAAGCACTTACCGCTATAAAATGCGAAAAGCAGAGCGTTATAAGCGATATCGTTAAGAGGGCCCTTAAGATAAGGACAGACGCCAGGAACGCCTACGAAGCCGGCCTTCGGGCAGAAAAAGTTGCAGAAGACGTAACCGACAAGATTGCAACTAAAAAACAGTCCGCCCCCGAACAGATGGATTGGAGGCCTACAGAAGACGAATTCTTTGCCGGCATAGATAAGGACAGCATAATCCGCGAGACCTACAGCTCCGGCACCGAATACATAGGCCAGAAGGATCTGGGCAACCGCGACGGCAAGGGAATGATATTCTTCACCTCCGGCAACTGGTACTTCGGAGACTTCGACCTTGGCACTTACGGAGGCCAGGGCACGTTCTACTACGCAAAATCCGGAGCTCGCTACGAGGGCGGGTTCTCCGAAGACAAGAGACACGGCGCAGGCACCTACTGGTACAAGAGCGGCGCACGCTACGACGGAGAATACGAAGCCGACCAAATGTGCGGAGCCGGCATCTACATTGCGGCTGACGGGTTCAAATACGCAGGAGAATTCGATAAAGGCACCTACGACGGCTACGGCGTTGCGTACTACACCAGCGGCAACAAGTTCGCAGGCCTCTTCCGCAACGGCAAGCGCGTTATCGGCGTCATGGAATACAAGAGCGGATCGCTCTACGCAGGCGAGTACCAGCCGGACGGCAAGATGAAGGGACTTGGCTACTACCAGACCCCCATCGGAAAGTCTTACCTGGGCGAGTTCGAAAACGACACCTACGACGGAGAAGGCATCTTCCACTACGCAGATAACGAATTCTACGTCGGCACCTTCAAGGCCGGCAAGAGGGCCGAAGAAGGCGAGTACCACTACCCGAGCGGCAAGATCTTCAACGGAACTTACGTGGACGACTACTCCGAAGGCGAGGCTGTTATGGTCTACCCCGACGGCAGCAAGCTCTTCGGAAACGCAAGCAAGGGCAACTTCAGCGGCGAGTGCACCTACTACGCATGCAAGGACGGCCTGAAACTGGGCGAGTACACCGGAGAGGTAAAGAACACCAAGTACTACGGCTGGGGCAAATTCAAGTTTGCAAATGGCGTTACCTACGAAGGCAGCTTTAAGGCGGGCGTGCCTCACGGCCACGGAACGCTCACCATACCCGCAGGCGTTACCTTCCAGGGCAAGAAATACACCGAGGAGCGCGTCTACGACGGCGATTTCATCAAGGGCAGACACGCTGATATAGAGCTGATCCTGCCTGGACCGTTCTAAGCTACATGACTAAAATAGTAAACATCTACACAGACGGCGCGTGCTCCGGCAACCAGAACGACGAAAACGTCGGGGGCTGGGGCTGCGTGCTGGAATTTGCCGGGCACGAAAAAGAGCTCTCTGGCGCGGAGGTCAACACCACCAACAACCGCATGGAGCTCAAAGCCCTTATAGAGGCCCTCTCCGCTCTTAAGGAGGGCGGCCTTGAGCTATGCATTTTTTCGGACAGTTCCTACCTGGTCAACTGTTTCAGGCAGCGCTGGATACAGGGCTGGCAGCGCAACGGCTGGAAGAACGCCCAGAAAAAGCCCGTGGAGAACCGCGAGCTCTGGGAGCAGCTGCTTGCTCTGCTGGAGCCCAACAAGGCCCACTTCTACCTGATAAAGGGCCACCAGAAGCTTAAAGAGGGCGGCGCCAAGGCCAATGCGCCGGCTTTCAGGAAGTTCAAGGAGAACAACGGAGACATTATCATCAGCGCCAAAGCGCCGGACGGCGAAAAGATCAGCTACAAGCGTTTTGCGCAGATAGTGGAATACAACGACCGCTGCGATGCTCTGGCCACCACGGCGATCAAGTCTTTGTCAGTTGTGCCAATTGGGGACGGTCCCGAATTGACATAATGGCAATATTTGTAAGAATGACAATTCGGGACCGTCCCCAATTATCATTCAGCCAGATCAAGTTTAAAGGGAGTATTGAAATGAAGAAAAGATTATTATCACTTGCGGCTGTGCTTGTTGCAGTGTGCCTCGTGTTTACCGGCTGCGGCCAGGGAGGCTCCGGCAACAACAGCAGCAACAGCGCCACAGAAAACGCTGTCAAAGAGGTCCTCGCCAAGATGACCACCCGCCAGAAGATCACCCAGATGATGATGCTGCGCTTTAAGACCTGGGGCACAGGGGATGCCCAGGAACCGGTAAGGCAGCTGAACGAGTCTCAGGCGGAGCTCCTTAAGAGCGAACAGTTCGGCGGCGTTATCGTGTTCACCGAAAACATGCAGACCGCCGGAAACGGCGCGGCCTTCATAGAGAACATGCGCAGAGCCAACCAGGCAGGCAACGCGCTTGCGGACCTGCTGATAGGCGTGGACCAGGAGGGCGGCTACGTTACAAGGCTTGCCACCGGCACCCAGGGCCCCGGAAGCATGGCTATTGGCGCCTCCGCGGACACCGAGGTAGCAAAGGCTTTCGGCGCTCTTACCGGAAGCGAGCTCAAGGCCGTTGGCATAGACCTGGACTTTGCGCCCAGCGTCGACGTTAACAACGAGCCAGCCAACCCTGTAATAGGAATACGTTCCTTCTCGGACGACGCGGCTACAGTTGCATCCATGGGCAGGGCCTTTATTGCGGGCCTGCACAGCCAGGGCATAATGACTGCGGTCAAGCACTTCCCCGGCCACGGCAACACCGCCACTGACAGCCACACCGGCCTGCCTCTGGTTCTCAGCAGCCTTTCGCAGCTGGAGCAGCTGGAGCTTGTGCCCTTTGCGGAAGCCATCAAGGGCGGCACAGACGTTATAATGTCTGCCCACATCCAGTTCCCGCAGATCGAGGACGCAAAATACGCATCCAAGGCGGACGGCAAGGAGATCTACCTGCCGGCCACCCTTTCCAAGACCATACTCACAGACCTGCTCAGAAACAAGATGGGCTTTAACGGCATTATAATCACAGACTCCATGGTAATGGACGCCATAGCAGCCAATTTCGACGCCACCGACGCAGCCAGGCTTGCGATTCTCGCCGGCGCAGACATGCTGCTCATCCCGCAGGAAACAAGGAACCCGGACGAGATCCGCGCTCTTAAGGCGGAGATCGATGCTCTTACCGCCCTCGTAGACAAGGGCGAGATCCCGATGGCTCGCATAGACGAGGCCGTTACCCGCATCCTGACCCTCAAGGCCAACTACAACCGCCTGCAGCTGCCGGAGCTCAGAGACCTTGCCAAGGTCCGCGCCGATGCTGCCGCTGTTGTGGGCTGCAAAGCCAACCACGACGAAGAGTGGAGGATCACGGAAAAGACCGTCACCCTTGTGAAGAACGAGGAGTTCCTGCCCCTGACTTCCGGCGGCAAGATCGTGATCGTCTGCCCCTACACTTCCGAGCAGACCGCCATCAACTACGGTATCAACAAGCTGAAGGCGGACGGCAAGATGCCGGCGTCCACGGAGGTCAGCATACTCTGCTACAACGGCATGACTTCCGAGGCCGCCAAGATAGCCGCTCTGGCGGACAAATTCATTGCAGTTTCAACGGTCTACGACACTTCGGATCTGGATCCGGCCAAGACGGACTGGACCAATTTCCTGGACAAGCTGGTGTCTGCGGTGCACAGCAGAGGCGGCAAGATAGCTGTTATAAGCGCTCAGCTGCCCTACGACCTTGCGCGCTTTACCGATGCGGACGCCCTGATGGCTGTCTACAATGCGCGCGGCATGAGCAAGGATCCCGGCGATTTCTCCGGTGATGTTCCGCAGTTCGCGCCCAACCTGCCTGTGGCCGTTTACATGGCTTTAGGCGGCGGATCGCCCACCGGCAAGCTTCCGGTGAACGTGCCCAAGCTCAACGCTGACTACAGCTACAGCAGAGACATCCTGTTCCCGCGCGGCACATCCCTCACCTGGTAACAACATAGGGGACGGTTCTCTATGCTGAAAAACGCATAGGGGACGGTCCTCTTTTTTATGCGCTGAAGGCAGGTCATGGAGCGGCCAGCCTTTACAGCAAAGTTTAAATAGAGCAGAAAGCATGAACAGAAAAGTTTAAAAACATCGGAAAACATGAAGAGAATACTTACGATACTGGTTGCAGCGGCGCTGGCTCTGGCCCTTGCCGGCTGCGCAGGAAGCAATAACAACAGCAATGCGGCGCCGGAGAACTCTGCGCCACAAAAGGAGGCCGAAATGGTCCTGACCCTTAAGATCGGGGGCACCCCCGTAAGCGTTGCATGGGAAAGCAACGAATCCGTTGACACGCTCAAAGCCATGGCAGAAAAAGCCCCTGTAAGCGTGCAGATGTCCCGCTACGGCGGCTTCGAGCAAGTAGGAAGCCTGGGCCAGAGGCTGCCCTCTGCCGACAAGCAGACCACCACGCAGCCCGGAGACATAGTCCTGTACAACAGTAGCAGCATAGTCGTCTTTTACGGCAGCAATTCCTGGTCCTACACCCGCCTGGGCCGCATAAACGGGCTAAATAAAGCCGAGTTGACAGAACTGCTCGGCAGTAAAGATGTTGTGCTAAGCATTGAAATGGCGCCGGCAACTAAATAGCAGTTGCAGCCTTTCTTACTATAAAAAACGCAATTCGGAGGCTCAGATGTTCAGAGAGATCACACGCTTTAAGCAGGCCCTCCCCAAAGCGGAGTGCATAGAAATTTTGAAGACCCAGCTGCGCGGCGTCCTGGCCGTGCAGGGGGACGACGGCTACCCCTACGCCCTGCCCATCAACCACTATTATAACGAGGCCGACGGCAGGCTCTACTTCCACAGCGGCAGCAAGGGCCACAAGATAGAATCTATCCTGCGCGACCCCAAAGCTTCCTTCTGCGTCTACGATGAAGGCTTCCGCCGCGACGGCGAGTGAGCGCTCAACATACGCAGCGTCATCGTGTTCGGCTGCATAGAAGTTATAGAAGACCGCGAAAAGATCTACGAGATCTCAAGGCAGCTGAGCTACAAGTTCACCAACGATACTGATTATATAGAGCGCGAGATAAAGCACTCCGGCCCGCGGACCTTCATGTTCGCACTCATCCCGGAGCACATCACCGGCAAACTCGTAAACGAAGCATAAACTTATTGCCGAACCGTCCCCCTGATCCTTTTTTGCATCTTCACAAAATCGTCACAAAAATTGTTAGCACTCACTATTGACGAGTGCTAACAAAAGTGCTATAACATAGTTGTCCAAAGGAAAAGGGCCGCAAGAGGTCCTCAGGATGACAGCCCGCAATAAAGCGGCAGCCTCAATAGCAAGTGCCGGAGCTTTGATCTCCGCAATCAATTCACAAATATCTTTGCAAAAGGAGGAACATAAAATGTTAATGCCTAGTATTTTCGGAGAAAACCTGTTTGACGGTTGGTTCAACTTCCCGGAGTTCGGGAACATCGACAAGGAGCTGTACGGCAGACGTGCAGACCACGTTATGAAGACCGATGTGCGCAAGCACGAAGATCACTACGAGCTTGACATAGACCTGCCGGGCTTCAAGAAAGAAGAGATCAGCCTGGAGCTGAAGGACGGTTACCTTACCGTAAGTGCAGCCAAGGGGCTGGACAAGGACGAAAAGGACAAGGCCGGCAAGCTGATCCGTCAGGAGCGTTTCGCTGGCGCAATGCAGAGGAGCTTCTACGTTGGCAAGAATCTTACCGATGAAGATATCAAGGCCAAGTTCGAGCACGGCGTCCTGAACCTGACAGTGGCCAAGAAGGACTTCGCAAAGGTTCCTGAAAAGAAGGTCATCATGATCGAAGGCTAAGGCAAGCGCCGCAGCCACCCAAATCAGTTCTCACTTCCATACTGGAGTAAGAAACGCCCATAGAAAAGACAGCACCAGTAAAGGTGCTGTCTTTGTTTTATCAATAATTTGGATCAAAGAACGAGTTGAAATATACTCCGGGAAGCGGATCGTCTATCTTTACGTACTCCATAGTCCGCAGCAGAGCACCGGTGGCTTTATCGTAGACCTTGGTGATGTTTCCGTGCTCGTCGCATTCAGTTTTGTAAGTATAGGTCCCGCTGGAAGCCGTAAAGGAGTATTCTTTTACGTGCCGGTCGCCCGGGCCGCCATCCATGGTCCATTTGTACTCGCTGATAACTTTCAGGTTCGGGTCATCCCCTACTTTGGAAGTTATTTTGCTCAGCCTTTTATCGACAAGCCCGAATATATATCCTAACTCGCGGATGCCCATTTTGGAGCCTGAAAGCGGATAGGTCGTATGCTCCGAGTTTACATCGCCGCCCGAGAAATATTTGTATCGTTTTACAACATCTCCGGCCGGCGTCGGAGTGGTAGACTCCATCAGAAGTCCGTTTTCGAACGTGTTCCTGACGCTGGTCATGCCTCCGCTGGACGATTGATACTTGGTAAGATACCCGTTCTCGTCGTACCAGTACTGTGTGACATCCTTGTAAATATCGGCCTCGTGCTCCTGGAGTATCTTATTTCCTTTTTCGTCGTAAGTAAAAGTGTAGGTATCGGAGACCTTGCCGGCACTGTCGTACTCTTCAACTTTTACAGGTCGGTACAACGGTCCTTTTTCTTTGCTTGGCTCTGGATCGCTGTTTACCGGAACGTTGTTCCCGGATGGCGTGCCAGATGAATTTCCGCACGCTGAGAACAAGCTGAGGCACAGCGCTAATGTCAGGACCAAAGCGATCAACTTCGCGCTTTTATTCATTTTTTCTCACCTTGCCTTTTCAGAAAGCAGATCTATGAGCCTGTCCAGCTCGTCTCTGGAGAAGTATTCGATCTCTATCTTGCCCTTCTTTTCGGAGCCGTTGATGGCGACCCTGGTGCCCAGAGCCTGGCTGAGATCCTCTTCTACCGCGCGGACATCGGGGCTCTTAAGCCTTGATCTTGCAGTCTTTTTGCGCTTTTTAGGCTTTGCCTGCACCTGAGTGTAGGACTCGATCTGCCTTACGGACCAGCCCTCTTTTGCGGCCTTGAGAGCTGCTGCAAGCTGGAGCTCTTCTGTCTCCAGGCCGGCTATAGCCCTTGCGTGCCCTGCAGACAGCTGCTTGCCCTGCACAAGGTCCCGAACTTCCTGCGGAAGCTTGAGTATGCGCAGCGCATTTGTCACGTATGCCCTGGATTTCCCTACTACTTTGGAGGCTTCTTCCTGGGTGAGGCCGTAATTTCCAATTATTTCCTGTATGCCTTCGGCTTCCTCTATGGGGTCCAGGTCCTCGCGCTGCATGTTTTCTATCAGCGCGTAGAATGCGTTCTGGCGCTCGTCCAGTTCCCTTACGATTGCAGGGATGGTCTTGAGATCCGCAAGCCTTGCTGCTCTCCAGCGGCGCTCGCCCGCCACCAGCTCGTAGCCCTTTGCAGCCGGCCTTAAAAGCACCGGCTGGATGACTCCGTAGGTCTTTATGGAGTCCGCCAGCTCCTGCAGAGCCTCCTGATCGAAGACCTTTCTGGGCTGCGCGGAGTTCGGTTTTATATCGTTCAGATTGATATAAACGACCCTCTCAGCCGATGCATCTTCTTGTGAAGCGTGCCTGCTCTGAAGCCGGGAAGCGTTGATATCACTGGGCTTTGCGGGATCTGCAGCAGGCCTTGCAACAGGCTGGAGAACAGGTTCTTCCGCTGCGTCTGCACTGCCGGGATCGATAACAGAAGCCGGTTGGGTCAGTATGCCATCAGCAAAGAGGTACTCGAGACCTCTTCCCAGACCGCCCTTTTTCTTACTGGCCATTAGCTGCCTCCATCTTAAGGAACTCGTCCGCAAACGCCATGTAAGCCCTGGCGCCCTTGGATCTGGGGTCGTAGCTTGTTATAGGAAGACCGTAGCCCGGAGCCTCGGCAAGCCTTACATTCCTTGGAATTACTGTGGAATACATCTTGCTGCCGAAGAACTTCTTGACTTCGTCTGCCACCTGTATGGAAAGGTTTGCTCTTCCGTCGAACATGGAAAGGATAACGCCCTGCAGGCCAAGCTTGGGGTTGAAGCTCCTTCTTACAAGGTCTATTGTGCTTACCAGCTGGCTTACGCCTTCCAGAGCGTAGAATTCACACTGTATAGGTACAAGAACGGAGTCCACAGCTGTAAGAGCGTTGATGGTAAGAAGGCTTAAGCTCGGCGGGCAGTCCACAAATATGTAATCGTAGCTTCCGCGAACTATGTCCAGAGCCCTTTTGAGGCGTTTTTCTCTGCCTTCCAGCTGAACAAGCTCTATCTCGGCGCCTGAAAGATCAACGCTTGCCGGGATTATGTCCATGTTCTTGACTTTTGTGTTATAGATCGTGGTGTAGGGATCGATCCCTTCTTCGATTATAAGGTCGTAGCTTGTTGCGCCTAGGTTTTTCTTAGAGATTCCAAGACCGCTGGTGGTATTTCCCTGAGGGTCTATGTCTAAAACCAGGATCTTCTTACCTTTGAGCGCGAGGCACGCAGCCAGGTTGATATTCGTGGTGGTTTTGCCCACGCCACCCTTCTGATTGAATATTGCTATTGCTTTTCCCATAGTCTCTTCCTTTACTCTCCGTTTTCCCGCAGCGCGGCGCTGCGCAATACTCTCTTTTGATTACAATTAATTATACTACGCCGTGGTTTTTAATACAAATGAATAATGAATGTTTCACGTGAAACAGTGATTTTCACGGATTTGTGTTTAGTACGAGATTTCTCTTGACACCCGTTTCCCGACAGCGTGGCCCGGAAAGCTTGAAAACTCGGCTTTTTCTGTGAGCTCAGACCTGTTCCAGGCGGCCTGTGTAAAACCTGTGGATAAGAAAACCGCGTTTTGCGCTAATATTTAGGCTGTTACCGGATAAGCACGCCAGACTTTCAGACCCCTGCACCAAGGTTGATTTTTTCTTCTTTGTTTAGAATGTTTCACGTGAAACACCAAAGCCAGTTGCCACTCCACATGTTTCACGTGAAACATGGCAGCTCCTCAAAAGCTCGCGTCATTCTCTATAATAGAAAAGACCACAGGATATACTCTATCTTGTGGTCTATATTGGTCATAATACTATATAAGGAAGAAGCCTCACACAAAAGCTCTTTCCGAAGGCTAAACGCCTCTAAAGCGGCTGCTTGGAAGGAAGTCCCGCTTTCCTGGGATACTTCGGCGGAGTCTGCTTCTCCTTCTTAACGATAACGAAAAGGTGTTCGTCCTCCTTGCTTCCTCCGGCCTCTGTAACAGCAGGAGCGCCTCCCAGCAGGCTTATTGCCTTCTCCGCAGCCTTTATCTCCTCTGCAGCACCGGCAGTCTTGTAAGCCACAAAGTATCCGCCCTTCTTAACAAAAGGCAGGCAGTACTCGGAAAGCGTGCTCATGTTAGCCACAGCCCTGGAAACTACCAGATCGAAGCTCTCCCTGTACTCCTTCTTCTGCGCAAGGTCCTCCGCCCTGGCGTGGATGACCTCCACGTTGGAAAGGCCAAGCTGCTCCGCAACATCCGCCACTACCTTAAGCTTCTTTCCCACGCTGTCCATAAGAACAAAGCTCTTATCCGGCGCTGCCAAAGCTAGCGGAAGTCCGGGGAAACCTCCTCCTGTGCCAAGATCCAAAATCCTCAAAGACGTTGAAAATTCAGGCCTTTCGAGGATCGCAAGGGAATCCTCCACGTTCTTTTTCATAAACTCGGACTTGTCCCTTATGGCAGTAACGTTTATCTTTTCATTCCACTCCAGGATCAGATCCGCAAGCTTAGAAAAGCGATCGTCGCTCTTATACAATTCTATATAATTGGTATTATTTTCCATTTTTAACCGCCGCGCAAACGCTTTCTCTGCCTACTGCCTTCTTATCTTCTCCAGGTACACCAGCAGCACGTTTATATCCGCCGGGGAAACACCGGAGATCCTGGACGCCTGGCCTATAGACACCGGCCTCAGCTCCGAAAGCTTCTCCTTGGCCTCGTTCCTAAGACCCGTTATCGCCTCGTAGTCTATGCCTTCAGGAATCAGCCTGGTCTCAAGCTTCTTGAACTTCTCCACCTGCTCCAGCTGCTTTTCTATGTAACCGGAGTACTTCAGCGCAACTTCCACCTTGGTCCTTACGTGGTAATGGAGCTCCGGCCTGTTCTTATCGACTGCTGCAAGGTTGTCGTAAGTTACCTCCGGCCTCCTTAAAAGCTCCGCCAGGCTGGCCCTGTTATCCAGAGGCGCACTGCCAAGATCCACGAGCCATTCATTGGCCTCAGACGGCGAAACCGTTGAATTTTCAAGCCTTTCCAGCTCTGCCTCGTAAGCAGCCTTATCCGCGCAGAACTTCTCCCAGCGCTCATCTGACACCAGGCCTATGGCTCTGCCCTTCTCCGTAAGCCTGAGGTCCGCGTTATCCTGCCTCAGCAAAAGCCTGTACTCCGCGCGCGAAGTCATCATCCTGTAGGGCTCGTTGGTGCCCTTGGTAACAAGATCGTCTATAAGCACGCCAATGTAGCCCTCGGACCTGTCCAAAACGAAAGGATCCTTGCCGTCCAGCCACAGCGCGGCGTTGATTCCGGCCATCAGCCCCTGAGCCGCAGCCTCTTCATATCCGGAAGACCCGTTGAACTGCCCTGCGCAGAACAGTCCCGGGTAGCGCTTGTGCTCCAGAGAAAGTTTCAGCTCCAGCGGATCTATGCAGTCGTACTCTATAGCGTACGCAGCCCTTACTATCCTTATATTTTCAAGGCCGGGGATGGTCTTGTAGAAAGCCTCCTGAACGTCCTCCGGCAGAGAAGTGCTCATGCCCTGAAGGTACATCTCGGAAGTTGAGAGCCCTTCCGGCTCCACAAAGAGCTGGTGCCTCTCCTTATCCGGGAAACGGTCCAGCTTGGACTCTATAGAAGGACAATACCTGGGGCCGACGCCCTCTATCTGGCCGCCGAACAGCGCAGATCTGCCGAAATTCGCCCTAATTATCTTGTGAGTTTCCTCGTTTGTATACGTCAGCCAGCACTTTGCCTGCTCTTTTGTGATGTCCTCGTTCATGAATGAGAACGGAACAGGCACAGGATCCCCCTCCTGGACCTGCATCTTTGAAAAATCAAGGGATGCAGCCAGGCACCTTGCGGGAGTACCGGTCTTAAAACGCCTTAAAAGAAGGCCCTTTTTCTTAAGATTATCAGCAAGGATCGTGGACGGAGCCAGCCCGTTAGGACCGCTGTCCACAACGCTCTCCCCTATAAATATCTTTCCGCCAAGGAAAGTGCCTGTAGCGATAACCACAGCGCTGCACTCGTAGTACGCGCCGGTGCGCAGCAGCACCCCCCTTACCCTGCCGTTTTCATTAAAATCGATATCAATAGCCTCGCCCTGCTTCATCAGAAGGTTCTCGCAGGTCTCGAGGGTCTTCTTCATTTCCTCGTGGTAACGCCTTTTGTCCGCCTGAGCCCTTAAAGAATGCACCGCCGGCCCCTTTGAAACGTTCAGCATCCTGGACTGGATGTAAGTTTTGTCTATATTTACACCCATTTCGCCGCCAAGAGCGTCTATCTCCCTTACCAGGTGGCCCTTTCCGGTGCCCCCAATGGCAGGATTGCAAAACATATTGGCCACTGCCTCAAGATTTATTGACAGCAGCAGGGTCTTTTTACCCATTCTGGCAGCAGCAAGACCGGCCTCGCACCCAGCGTGGCCCGCGCCTATAACTACAACATCAAATTTCCCAAGCTTATAAGTTTCCAAATCTGCTCCTAAGCTATTTTCCAAGACAGAACCTGCTGAAGACCTCGGTCAGGACCTCGTCCCCGGCGGTTTCGCCTATAATCTCTCCAAGAAGATCGAATGCAGACCTTATATTGACTTCTACGAAGTCCATGGCCTCGCCGGCTTTCACCATGCCAGCCGCCTGAGCCAGCTCCGCGTGAGCCTGCTCCAAAAGCCTTGCGTGCCTTACATTCGTTACTATAACATCGTCCTCCCTGCGGACCTTGCCGCCGGTAACGAATTCTTCTATTTTGTCCTCAAGAAGCTCCAGGCCCTCGCCCCTGATGGCTGCTATGCGGACTATATCAGCCTTGCCTCCAAGCAGCTCTTCCACTGCCGCGGCAAGCTTTTCTTCCTGTTCCGCAGACTTATCTATAAGGTCCTGCTTATTAGAAATTATTATGACCGGCCTGCCTTTTGAAAGCTCCAGCAGTTGCCTGTCTTCTGCCTCGAGCTCCCTTGAAGCGTCAAGGACCAGCAGCACCAGGTCAGCTTTATTGAACGCTTCCTTGCTTCTTTCTATTCCAATGCTTTCAACTTTGTCATCCGATTCGTGGATTCCGGCAGTATCAACAAAGCAAACGGTTATGCCGCGCAGGGCTATCTGCTCCTCTATGGTATCCCTGGTCGTTCCCGGAACATCAGTTACTATGCTCCTGTCTGCGCCAAGCAGCATGTTCAGAACAGAGGACTTTCCGACGTTAGGTTTGCCGACAATAGCTACCTTAAGACCCTCCTTAAGTATGCGGCCTTCGTTCGAAGAATCCTTTAATTTCAATACTTCATCGTCTATTAACGATATACGATTTAACAGATCTGTGTAAACTACCTGCTCTATGTCTTCGTCCGGGTAATCCATGTTTACAGTAAGCTGCACAAGCACGTCCATAAGACCGGACCTGATGCTTTTTACCTTCTCAGACAAAGAACCTGAGTACTGATCCAGGGCGCACTCAAAGCCTTTAGTGCCCCTGGCCTTGATAAGATCTATAACGGCCTCTGCCTGGGCAAGGTCCAGCTTGCCGTTCATAAAGGCCCTCTTGGTAAATTCGCCCCTTTCAGCAGGAACAGCGCCGGCCTCAAGGAAAGTAGATAAAATTTTCTTATAGGAAATAACGCTGCCGTGGCACTGGAGCTCCACTACATCCTCTCCGGTGTAGCTGTACGGCCCGGGCATGTAAACAGCAAGGCACTCGTCTATGGCGCTGCCATCCGCGGCCACCGCCTGCCCGTAATACATGTGCCTTGGCATATAATCAAAACCAGCCGCTGCGTCCCTGCTCTTTCTGCACACATGCGGAACGAACACCTTTCTGAGCACAGCAAGGCTGTCAGGACCGCTCATCCTGACGATTCCTATACCGGCTTCTCCGTATGCAGTTGAAATAGCAGCAATAGTAGTTTCTTTCATATTTTTTAAAACCAAGGAGCGTCCCCTCTGCTGAAATTAGCATAGAGAACCGTCCCCTATGATAAAAAGGAGCGGTTTCCCGCTCCTTTTTGTTATTTCTTTGCGGGCTCGATTACGACCCTTCTGTAGGGCTCATTGCCCTCGCTCCTTGTAGTAACGGAAGGAACTGTCTGCAGAGTGGTGTGGATAACCTTTCGCTCGTAGGGGTTCATGGGCTCCAGCCTTACGCTGCGGCCTGTCTTAACGGACTTTTCTGCAAGTCTGTAAGCAAGCTTTTCGAGAGTAGCCTCTCTCTTTGCCCTGTAACCTTCTGCGTCCACGATTACTCTGATATATTCGTCCTCTCCCTTATTTACCACCAGGCTTGTAAGGTACTGGACTGCATCCAGAGTCTGTCCGCGCTTTCCTATAACTGTTCCTGTGTCCTTGCCGTCCAGGTCTACATAAACGCTGTCTGCGTTGGTAGCAACCTTTACTTCTACGTCAAGGCCCATTTCCTTCATGAGCTTTTCAAGGAATTCCTTGGAAGGATGCTCTGTTGCATCCACCAGGTCTGCAGGACGTGTAGAGATCTGCTCTGCCTCGCCCTCGATCTTGAACTCCCTTACTCTGTCGTTTCTCTTTTTTCTGTTGTTATTGCGCTTTTTTCTGTCTGCCTGATTCTTCTCCGGCTTTTCCTCTGCTTTTGCAGGCTTTTCTTCCGGAGTTTCCTTCTTTTCTTCCTTTACAGGCTTAGCTTCTGCCTTCTTAGCTTCAGCTTTTTCTTTGACAGCTTTGTTTTCTGTAAATACTTTTTCGGCCTTAGGCTCTTCTTTAACGATCTCTTCTACTCTTACTTTTGCGAGCTTGGATCCAATTCCAAAGAAACCTTTGGAAGGCTGCTCCAAAACAGTAACCGTAACTTGATCTCTGGTAAGCTTAAGGTCCTGAAGAGCAAGCTGCACCGCTGATTCGATGCTGTCGCCCCACTTTTCCGAATACTTCATCTATGCCTCCAAAGATGCTTACTTGTTGTCTTTCTTCATTCTTCTGAGAACTTCCGCCTCTGCTTCTTCCTGAGCCTTTTTCTTCTTGTTCTTCCTGTTGAAGAGCCAGGTCTGAACTATCATGAAGCAGTTACCTATGGTCCAATAAAGTGTAAGTCCGGATGGGAAAGATCTTCCCATGAGGAAAATCATTACAGGCATGAAATATTTCATGCTGTTCATCATACCGTTAGCTGCTCCTGCTGCGCTCTGCGCAGACATTGTTGTTGCAGAGGTAAGGTATGTTGTAACACCTGCAAGTATTGGAAGTATCCAGGAATCAGGCTGAGAAAGGTCTGTTATCCAAAGGAAAGACTCGTGGACCGCTGCTATCATGTTGTTGGATGTCATGTAGGTGAGCGGGTTCCTGAGTACGGCAAACAGTCCGTAGATTATCGGGAGCTGGATGAGAAGTGGAAGGCATCCGCTCATGGGGCTGATACCGGACTTAGCGTAGAGATTGCTCATCTCTTCGTTCATCTTTTCCCTGTTGTTTGCGTATCTGGTCTGTATATCCTTTATCTGAGCCTGGAGTCCTGCTTGCTGTGCAGTGCTCTTTATCTGCTTAGCGTAAAGCGGAAGAAGGCATAATCTTACTATTAAAGTAATGATTATGATCGTGATACCATAATTATTTACCAGTGAATACACCCACTGGATAGGATATCCGATTATGGTTGCAAAAAATCCTGTGATCGCTTGCATTTTTCCTCCAGATCAAGGTACCGGATCGTATCCTCCCGGATTACCGGGGTGGCACCTTAATATACGTTTGATTGCTAGCCAAGTTCCTTTTAACGCGCCGTACTTTTGTATCGCCTCTAATGCATACTGAGAGCATGTAGGAGTAAACCTGCAGACTCCCGGGAATCTGGGCGAAATGTAACCACGATATAAATTTATAAGGAAGATGAGTATATATTTCATGGTTTCTAAGTAAGACTCGCTCGTTTTAATGCGGCTTCAATAGATTTTTTCACATCCGCGCATTTCGAATCAATGATCGTACTTCTGGCTATAAATAAAAAATCGTACCCAACAGGCATCTGGTTGTCTTTTTCTATCTGCCTGAAGGATTCTCTCATCAGACGTACAGCTCTGTGGCGTTGTACGCTGTTTCCGACCTTTTTACTTGCTAAAAAGGCCCTTCTGTTGTAGGGAAGATCGTTCTTTAAACTTACCATAACAACAAATCTGCTTCCTACAGATCTTCCGTGCTTATGGAGACGTGTAAAATCTTCCTTGTTCCTTAGAGTTAGCAGATCCTTCATTATGCGCTGAGACGCTTTCTGCCTCTGAGTCTTCTTCTCTTGAGAACGTTTCTGCCGTTCTTTGTGGACATTCTCTTACGGAAGCCGTGCTCCTTGGACCTCTGAGCCTTCTTGGGCTGGTATGTCATCTTTCCGCTTGCCATGGTTGTTCCTCCTTTCTCTTAAAAATACTGCTCCATCTTAAAATAGAGT
>JAZQIH010000204.1:0-6351 GCA_045541015.1 Anaerovoracaceae bacterium
CAACTACGATCCTTGCTGCAGTATCGGTGGGGCCGCCTGCCTTGCCGGGAACGAACACGTTTACAGGGTCCTTGCCGGGCCATTTTTCTGTAGATCCGGAGTTGTTAGCCGGAGTGTTGTTGCTGGACGAGCCGCCGCAGGCTGCAAGTCCGAAGCACAGTACCATTGCAAGTACTAGAGCAATTACTTTCTTCATGTTTAGTCTCCTTTTTCTGAAGTGTTTATTAAAGCGGGATACCCGCAAAATAACCGTTTTCAGCGCATCTGGCGCCCCATGTAGAATATGGTCCCGTCTGCTCTGCGCCTGAACTTGCTGAAGAATTCGTCGTAATACATCAGGCAGTCCTGGTAGGTGCAGCAGTGCGGCTTGTTGTCCGTGGTTATGTACTGGACTGCCGGGATGCCGTCAGGATCGCAGTAGACCTTGTGGTAATACGGGCCGTTCCTGTAGACTGCAGGATCGTCTATATCTCCGGCGTTGTTGCGGCTGATCCAGTAAGTCATGGTGTTTTTGGCATCGTTGTTCAGCTTGAAGGTGCCGCCGCCGCGGTCCAGTTCTCCCATCTGAACGATAATAGGAACGCGGTACTCCCCTTTTCCTTCCGGGGCCTGCATGCTTCCGTAGAAGCCGCCGCGGATAACGCCGCTGTTTGCTGCGAAAGCCGCGAACCTGTCCGGCATCTTGAGCGCTACCTGGTATACCATTGCCGCGCCCATGGAGTGTCCCATAAGGTAGACGCGCTCCCTGTCTATCTGGGGATAGCGGTCCAGCATGTCGTTTATCATGGCATCCAGGAACTCAAAATCGTCCTGAGCGGCACTCTTTCCGTTGGCGTTCCATGCAGGATGAGGCATCATGCCGTTGTTGATCCTGCGCAGAGATCCGAACGGAACTGCAAGGAACAATCCCCTGACCTTTGCCACCTGAGCCCAGCCATGCTGCAGAACGGCAAGCTGAGGAGTAGAAGAGCCTCCATGAAGATCTATCACCAGAGGGCATTTGTGGCCTCTGCCGGCTTCTTCCGGAACGTATTCCTGCCAGCTGCGCACCCATTTGCCAAGCTGTATGGACCTGGGTTCGAATCCCCAGCCTTCCATGGTCCTGAAGGCGTGAGTGTTGGAATTGATTATATCCAGGCTCCTGAAGCACTTTTTAAGCTCTGCCCATATCCTGTCTGTCAGAACGTGGGAGCAAGGATCCAGAGCCGGATCTTCGTATACAGAAACTACTGCAACGTTTTCGCTCTGTACCCAGTTGTCGTCGTGATCGCGGTCCGGCATGTAGTAGCTGGCGCCTTTGCGGGTGTACGGTTCCGGATCAGAGTGGTTGCATTTGATGAAGAGATCCCTTACGGCTTTGTTGGCCTCCGAGACCTTATCCGTGAATATGTGCAGCGGACATGCTACGGACTTCATTGGTATCCAGAAGACCTTGGACGCCTTTTTTCCAAGCTTGTCCAGCTCCTCTTTTCCGCAGCCTTCCTGCCCTATAAGAGCCAGGCCGGAAATGGAATCAGGGCTGGAAAGAATGAGCTTTTCAGCTGCGCATACGGACTTTCCGTAAGCTGCAAGGTATAAAAATGTTTTTCCGATATTGTAATATTTGCGGTCTAAAACAAGCTTTTGAGCTCTTTTTGCAAGAGAAAGATCGTATGCAGGGTCTGTCCAGCCTGTTTTGGAGTAAAGGCCTATAACAGCTATCTTTTCCCTGTCGGCAAGATCTGTCCAGCCGGTGCTCTCCAGATACTCTGCGGCATCTTCCTGAGGGCACAGTACCAGCACGGCCGGGCAGCCGTGAGGTAAACGGGAAGGCATATAAACGTACATATAGGTGTCTGCAAATTCTGTGCAGACATCGCTGGATGCTATAGTTTCTACCGGGTTGATAGCAGCGCCCATGTCCTGGCGGAACATGCCGCTGATGACCATGTGTTCCAGGCTGTCTTCCGGGATCTGGTCGTATATAGCATTGATAGTTTCATCTGAAGGGAAATTCTTGATCAACATCTTTTCCACCCCGCTATGCTGTCTTTTGGTAATAGCTTAATCCAAGTAAAAAAAATGTTAAAATAATAAAAAAAAATTGATCAATAACAAAAAGTGAGGACAAAAAATACAATAAAAGACCGGGCCTTGCTGACCCGGTCCTGCTCTTTTAGAGCTGATGCCTTTTGCACTTACCCGTAGAAGTTTCCGCCTCTGCCGATGCGCCCTGCAGGGGCAAACAGCGAGAAGACGCCTGCTATCAGAAGCAGCGGGAAGGCCAGGCGGAGGAGGCCCATCATAAAGCCTGCTATTATGATCCCCGGAAGGAAGATCAGTGTAAGCAGGCCTCTTCCAAGGCCCCACGACAGCCTGAAGGCTGCTCCGGCCAGTCTGCCGAAGACACCGATCATCATGATCGTAAACAACAGTGTGAGCATTTTGTTTCCTCCTTTTTGAGAGCCTTGCGGCCCTTCTTTGAGTATATTGTAAGCCCGCCCTGCCCTTTAATAAATAAAAAGACCGGCGCATTGCACCGGTCTAATTCGCTGTTTCAGCGAATTAACATAGGGGACGGTTCTCTATGCGATTTTCAGCATAGAGAACCGTCCCCTATGTTATTATTACATTTCAAGCTTGCGGGCCATGGAGATGACGCGGCTGGCGCTCTCTTTGAGCTGCTGGCGCGTAAGGCTGCCGTCCGCAAGGGCTGCAAGTATGCTGTCCGCATCCTTTCTGCTGCCTGGCATGAAGAGGTCTCCGCCGGCCTTGATAACGCAGCCTGCGTCCGCGCCCCTGTGCTTGTGCTCTCCGAATGCAGACATGATGCCTATCACCCAGTCTGTCATTACTATGCCTTCGAAGCCGCACTCGCTGCGCAGGAACTCTTCCGTAAGACCGCGGCTTTCGGAGCTGTGCACGCCGTTTATAAGGTTGTAAGAGGTCATTACCGCAAGCGGTTTTGCCTCCTTGATGCATATCTCAAAGCCTTTAAGGTATATCTGGCGCAGCGCCCTTTCGGATACGCAGCTGCTGTTGTTATACCTTGAAAGCTCCTGGTTGTTGGCCGCAAAGTGCTTTATGGTAACGCCGCAGCCAGGGTGCTTCTGAACGCCCCTGGTGATTGCCGCGGCAAACTTGCCGCTGATCAGCGGATCTTCCGAGAAGTACTCGAAATTCCTTCCGCAGAGCACGCTCCTATGGATGTTCAGAGCCGGTGCAAGCCACAGCTGAACGCCGAAGCGCTGCATCTCGTCCCCTACTATATCTCCGCAGAGCTCAGCCAGCTCCATGTTCCAGCTCTGGGCAATAGCCGTGCCAATAGGAATTGCCGTAGCGTACTGGTGCTCCACCACCGAGCCCTCCGGGATGCTGGGGTTCTTTCCGCCTCCCATCAGGGCTTTGACCGGCGCCGGGAGCATGTCCGAAACGCTCTCGGGAAGGCCTATGCCGCCTATGCCGTGGACTCCGTCCTTGTCCCTGTAGAAGGACCTGGTGAGCCTTAAGCCCGCAGGACCGTCTGCCATAACGATGGGCGGAACTCCTTCACAGCTGTAGCTTTCTCCGGCGGCGCCGCTCACGTGGGAGGACGCGTTGCCTATAACGCTCAGCGAACCCAGCCCGCTCTTGAAAGCTCCTGTGCAGAGCAGCGCCAGCTGTTCATCGCTCATGGAGTTAGTCTCGGACAGCACGCGGCTCCTGTATTCTTTAGCCTCGTATTTAAGAGCCGAAGGATCGATATCTATGACAGGAAGTTTTGAAAGGTCCTCTTCCGGCCTTTCGCAGCTGTAGGCATTGTCCTCAAAACCGGAGGTGCCTACCAGGCGGCCTGCTATCCTGAGGACCACTGTCTCTGCCAGGCGCAGCACAGCAACAGGCTGAGTATCAACGCTGCTCCTGCCGAGCCTTAAGACATAGTCCCCGCCTTCCAGCAGGTATCTGCATTGAGCCTCATCGAACACCGCAAGATCCGTAAGATCGAAGCTGATGCTCACGTTCTGACTCTTTCCGGCCTCTATCTCCTTGGTCTTAACAAAGCCTGCAAGGTCCTGATAAGGCTTGTCCAGCTCTCCTTTGGGGGAAGAAACGTAGAGCTGCAGCACTTCCTTGCCTGCAAATCTGCCCTTGTTCACCACCCTTGCGGAAACCGTTACACGGCTGCCGTCTGCGGAAGCCTTAACAGTATTGAACCTGAAATCCGTATAGGAAAGGCCGTATCCGAACGGGTACATGGCCTTCTTCCCCACAGAATCGAAGTAGCGGTAGCCCACGTAGACGCCTTCTTTGTAGAGAGTGTCGTCCGGGTCAGAAATATCCACGTCCGGGCAGTATTCGGCGGGCCTTGCCCAGCTTGTGGCAAGCTTTCCGGAAGGAGAAGCCTTGCCCAGCATTATATCCGTAAGCGCAAAACCAGTCTCCACGCCAAGCTGCGAGAGCACCAGGATATTGCCCACGCTTGCAACAGGAGCAAGATCCACCGGACCGCCGGTGTTGATCACCAGCATGAACTTATCGTAAGCTGCGTCCAGGGCCAGGATGTTTCCTATCTCAGTTTCTGTAAGCAGGAAGTCCCCCTTTATGACCTGCCTGTCGGAACCCTCGCCGCAGATGCGGGAAAGCACGTAGATGGCGGCGTCCGCGGAAAAGTCCAGAGGAAGCTCGTATTCAGGCTCCGGCATGGATGCGCCCATAGCGCTCATCAGAGCCCCGGCAATGCCTTTCTTGCCTTCTGTAAGCTTTTTTCTGAAGGCCTTTTTGGCCTCCGCGCGGACCTTTTCGTAGTCCCTCAGCCACTGGGTGTTTATGAGCTCAAAACCCGCGTCCGCAAGAGCCATCTCCACCGTAACGTAGTACTTGGAATTGACCTCTCCGGAGCCGGTTCCGCCCTTTAGGGTATCCCTTACTCCGTTGCCGTAGGCCGCTATTTTGCAGGGGCCGTCCAGCGGGAAAGCTCCGTTCTTTTTCAGGAGCACGCAGCATTCGGGAAGGTAGGGTCTGAGTTTTGCGATATGGTCTTTTTCGTATTCGTACATAGTAGGCCTCCGGCTTTATCCGCAGCGCAAAAATTAATCGATTTTATTATATCACTTTAAGACCGACGGCGCTACGCCGTATTCCCTGGAAAAAGCCCTGTAAAAGCTTGAATAATCCCTGAAACCATACATGGCCGCAGCCTGGGACGGCGCAGTTCCGCCCCGCAGAGCGGCATGCGCAGCCTCCAGTCTTTTTTTAACTATATACCTGTGCACCGAAAGACCCGTCTTCTCCGTAAAAACGTGGGAAATGTGGTACTTGGACACGTAAAAGCGCCTGGAAAGCGCGTCCAGGGAGAGGTCCTCGTCCAGGTGGGTATCTATGTAGTCCGTAACAGCCTCGTAGACAGAAGGAGCAGACGCAGGAGCGGCACCTTTATCGAAGAGCGTGCGGGATATCCTGAGCAGCAGGTCGGATATCAGCAGAGTGACCGCCTCCTCCCTTCCGTACCTGGCGGAATTGATCTCGTCCAGAAGCGCAAAGAGCCTTCCAGTAAGCGTGCTGAACTGCGTGGATGAAAGGCTTTTAAGAAGGTACCCTTCTGCCTGCGCTTTATCCACAGCGTAGCGGTAGACTTCGTCCAAAGCCCTGCAGTATTTCTGCGAGAGCCACAGGACAAAACGCCTGTAAGGCTTGCTGCTGTCCCGCACCAGAGCGCGGTGTATGGTCTTGGGCGGCACTACAAGAAGCTGCCCCGGCGCCATGTGCAGCTTTTTGCCGGCGACCTCCATGGTAACATCGCCCTCCACAAAGAAATAGAACTCGTAATAGTTGTGGGAATGCGCGCCTACACTTTTGAAATGAAGATCGCTGTAGTAGTAGACCTCGTAGTCTTCCGAGAGCATGTACTGGCGCGTATTGAACTGGCTTCTTAGCTGTTTCATATGGTGCCTCCCTGCATTAACGCAAGTATATATCAAGACCGCAATTTTTGCAATATACAAGGCAAAATGCACAATACCTGCCGGGAGCTGCAGAGGATATAATTTTGTGTGTATAATATCGATAGCTTTTAGCGGAGGTACATTATGGAATTACGCAGCAACTATAAATACGCTATCGCATGCGTCAGCAGCATGGGCGTGCGCATCACACCGGAAAACCGCATGGCAGTGCAGAACTCCAACATGTTCTACATGCAGGCCACAAGCGCGGAGACCAACGTTCTTAACATCTCTTCCAGCCTTGGCAAGGAATGCGTTGTCCTTACCAAGTTCGTTGAAGGAAGCCCGATCGCAGCCTTCATCAAGGCGCAGCTTCGGGCAAGAAACATTCGCTTTGAAGGAAAAGACGTTGCTCAGGGAGGCCCCTGGGGCTACCGCCACCAGTTCAACA
>JAZQIH010000205.1:0-3780 GCA_045541015.1 Anaerovoracaceae bacterium
GCTTCTACTGGGTCAACCCCTTCTGCGTCGCGGTGAACCCGGCGGCGAAGACCCGCCTCAACCAGTCCGGCGACGTGGACGGCGGCAGCGCCGCGCTGCTCAACGCCGTCGCCCTGGGCAAGAACGCGGAGGCGGCCGCCGCGTCTGCGGAGATGGTCAGCAAGAAGATCTCCCTCAAGGACATGACGCTCTCCAACTCCCGGCAGAAGATCAACGACTGCCTCGGCAACCCCGTGGAGATCGGCATTGCGGTCATCTGGCGCGTGACCGACACGGCGAAGGCGGTGTTCAACGTCGATAACTACAAGGAGTACCTCTCCCTGCAGTGCGATTCCGCGGTCCGCAACATAGTCCGCATCTACCCCTACGACGTGGCGCCCAATGTTGATACCACAGGCGACGGCGTGGCAGACGAGGGCAGCCTTCGCGGAAGCTCGGAGCTTGTTGCAAACCGTATCAAGGACGAGATCCAGTCCAAGGTGGATTTCGCAGGAATAGAGATCATCGAGGCCCGCATTACCTACCTGGCTTACGCGCCGGAGATAGCCGCCGTTATGTTGCAGAGGCAGCAGGCGTCTGCTATAATTGACGCACGTAAGATGATAGTGGACGGAGCTGTCGGAATGGTGGAGATGGCGCTGGAGCGCCTGGCAGAAAAGAACACCGTGGAGCTGGACGAAGAGCGCAAGGCTGCCATGGTATCCAACCTGCTGGTGGTGCTCTGCGGCAACAAGGACGCCCAGCCCATAGTCAACTCCGGAAGCCTGTACTAGGGCGAACCTGAGAACCGTCCCTAAGTTCATTTAAGGATAAAGCAATGGCAGAGAAGAAACAAGTCCCACTGAGGCTGTCAGAAAAACTGTATAACCAGATAGCGGCCTGGGCCGAGGACGATTTCCGCTCAGTCAACGGGCAGATAGAGTACCTGCTGTCTGAATGCGTGCGCCAGCGGAAGAAGAACGGCAAGTACGTTGGCGAGGAAATAGACAAGCCGCTGGATATAGACATCTGACGCTAAGGGGCAAAACATGAAACTTAAAACACTTATCAGATCCGTTATCGGGCTGGCGGCGGTGCTGGTCCTCTGCGCAATCATATTCTCACTTACCAAGGTAACGCTGTTTGCGTACCTGAGCCTTGGAGCCATGGTGGTTATGGTTGTGCTGCTGGCGCTGTTCAACAAGTGCCCCTACTGCGGAAAGCACTTTGGAACGCTCAATGTGAACGTTATAGTTACCAGGCACTGCCCTCATTGCGGCAGGGAGCTGGATGTTTAACTATTATATTTAACGTTTGTTTAGTTTGTTATTCATATGGTCATGGAGGACCGTCCCCTGTGCGGAAATCAGCATAGAGAACCGTCCCCTATGATAAAGGGGGAATAAAATGCTAAGGATAGAACATTTGACTAAGACTTTCGGGAACAAGGTTGCTGTAGGCGACCTTACGCTCCACATTCAGCCCGGCGAGATCTACGGCTTTATAGGCCACAACGGCGCTGGCAAGACAACCACCATCAAGGCCGCAACTGGTATAATGCAGTTCGATGCCGGCGAGATCTACGTGGACGGGCATTCGGTGCGCACGGAGCCCATCGCCTGCAAGAGCGTAATGGCCTACATTCCGGACAACCCGGACCTGTACGAGTTTATGACAGGCATACAGTACCTGAACTTTATTGCGGACATCTACGGCGTGGACCCGGACACCCGCTCGGAGCGCATCCACACTTACGCCAGCGTGTTCGAGCTGGAGCCCAGCCTGGCTAACCCGGTCAGCAGCTACTCCCACGGCATGAAACAGAAGCTGGCCATCATTTCTGCGCTGATCCACGATCCAAAGTTAATTATAATGGACGAACCGTTCGTTGGATTGGACCCAGTGGCCAGCCACCAGGTAAAACAGATCATGAGAGACATCTGCAACCGCGGCGGCGCCATCTTCTTCTCCACCCACGTGCTGGAAGTTGCGGAAAAGCTCTGCGATAAAATAGCCATCATCAAGGACGGCAAGCTGGTCAAATCCGGCACCATGGAAGAAGTCGTGGGCGATGTTTCACTGGAAGACGTCTTCCTGGAACTTGCCCAGGAAAAGGACAGTTCCCTCGGGAGGTAAGCCATGCTCCGCACACTGATCAAAAAAGACCTTACCCAGGTCCTGAGCACCATAACGATAGACCGCAAAAGAGGCAAAAAGCGCAACCCGCTGGTGATCGTTGCCTTTGCCTTCCTCTTCTTGCTGATACTCGTGTCCCTGGGCTCCGCATTCTTCAGCTATTCGCTGATGCTAGGGGATGTTATCGGCACAGGAAACTGGCTCTATATGGCCCTGATAGGCATGATGGGCCTCATCCTGGCGCTGTTTGGCAGCGTTTTCTCCAGTTACAACACACTGTTTAAGCCAAAAGACAACGCTCTGCTGCTGGCCATGCCCATACCCACAGGCAAGCTGCTGGTGGCAAGAATGGTCTCGGTCTACATGATGTCCCTGCTCTTTGTGCTGATAGGCACTCTGCCGGGGTACATCTACTCCTGGGTAGAGCACAGCGTTGGCCCCACGGCAATCGTGCTGCAGATAATCAGCCTGCTTTTCCTGGCGCTGCTGGTCACGGCACTGTCATGCGTGCTCGGCTGGCTGGTTGCGCTGGTGGCCGGCCTGTTCCCCAACAAGACCGCAACTACGGTGATCGCCACGCTGGGCTTCCTGGCTGTATATTACATTTTCTTCTTCAGGATACAGAGCGCGTTCCAGAACATCGACCCCGAAGCTACCGGCAAAGGGATAGCGTCCTACGCTTACCCGATGTACAAGATGGGCCTTGGCGCCACCGGCGACGTGGTGTCTTTCCTGATCTTTGCTGCGATCTGCGTTGCAGTATTTGCGGTAGTGTACATTATAATAGCCAGAAGCTTTATTAAAATAGTCACAAAGACGGAAAAACAGCACACCAAGACCTATGTAGAGAAGAGAGCCCGCCAGTCCAGCGCTTCGTCTGCGCTGCTGCGCAAGGAGTTCCGCCACCTGCTTGGAAGCGCAACTTACATGCTCAACTGCGCCCTTGGATGCGTAATGATGCCTGCGCTTGCGGTGTTCGTGCTTATAAAGTCGGGTACCGTAAGAGACTTCATCGGTCTTATGAGCGCGGATCCCGGAATGGGCGGCATTATGAAATACCTGCCGCTCCTGCTGGCTGCCGCCGGATGCTTCTCGGCATCCTTAAACGACCTCACGGCGCCCTCCATAACCCTGGAGTCCAAGACACTGTGGCTGCTCAAATCCCTGCCGGTGGACACCATGGAGATCTTCGAGTCCAAGAAGCGCCTCCACGAGATCCTTACCATCATCCCGGTGGTGATCCTCCACGCGGCCCTCTGCTACGCCTGCGGGCTCAGCCTTAAGGACTCCGTGATGAGCGGCCTGCTGCCGGTGGTGTTCGTGATGTTTATAAGCGTTCTGGGCCTGGTGGTAAACCTGAAGCTGCCCAACCTCGGCTGGACCAACGAGGCCGCGGCTGTAAAGCGCAGCGGCAGCGTCTTCCTGACCATGTTCGGAAGCTGGGCAGTCCTGATAGTGCTTGCCGCCGTGTACGCGCTGGTGCTCTATAAGACGATACAGCCGGAGCTCTTCCTGCAGATCATGATCGTTATATTCCTCATTTTGACCATTATACTGAACATGTGGCTCCGCAAACGCGGCACCCGCGTCTTCGCCGACCTCTAGCACCAACGCGCATCAGGCGCATCAAGGGGACGGTTCTTCCGATGCCGAAGAAACGCCCGG
>JAZQIH010000206.1:0-13299 GCA_045541015.1 Anaerovoracaceae bacterium
TACTGGCCTGCTTTGCGCATCCCGGCGCCTTTGCGGTGGACTGCGAAAAGGGCGGCGCGCCCCACGTCACGGCCGTGGACATCTCGGCGGACGCCGTAGCTCAGACCAATAAAAACATAGCCTTAAACGGCCTTCAGGAAACCGTAGAAGTGGTGCAGGCAGACGTGTTCGACTACTTAACAGAGCTGGCAGCGTCAAAAAAGCACCCCTACGACTTCATAATACTGGACCCGCCGGCCTTCACCAAGAGCGGAGCCACAGTAAAGAACGCTTACCGCGGCTACAAGGAGATAAACCTCAAAGCCATGAAGATACTGCCGCGCGGCGGCTACCTTGCCACCTGCTCCTGCAGCCACTTTATGACAGCGGAGCTCTTCCGCAAAATGCTGGCAGAAGCCGCAAAGGACGCAGGCGTGCAGCTCAGGCAGATAGAAGAGCGCAGGCAGTCGCCGGACCACCCGATACTTTGGGGCGTGCCGGAGACCGAATACCTCAAATTCCTTATTTTCCAGGTGGTCTGAAGCCCGGCGCAGAGGAAATACAATGGCAAACGATCGCATAAATGATCCTGCAATGGACCCTTCCGGGTTCGTGCTGCTGGCGGACTTCGTTCCCGGCATAGTGCAGGAGATCAGGTATTATTCAACATACAATTTCATAGGGGAGCGCATAGACGGCTACGAAGAACCGGTGGCGCTGCTCACTATAGAGGCGGCAAGGGCGCTCAAGTCCGCTGCCAACGAGCTTAACGTAATGGGATACCGCATAAAGGTGTTCGATGCCTACCGCCCGGCAACTGCCGTAAAGCAGTTCATACTCTGGGGCATAGAGGACGAGGACGTAAGGATGAAGCCCTACTTCTACCCGGAGCTCACCAAGGCGGAGGTCTTCGAGCGAGGCTACATTGCCAGAAGGTCCAGCCACAGCCGCGGAAGCGCCATAGACCTCACGCTTATAGACATGAAGAGCGGCAAAGAGGTGGACATGGGCGGCTCCTTCGACCTTTTCAGCGAGGTATCGCACCCGGACTACCGAGGCATCACGGACGAGCAGTACGCTAACCGCATGATGCTGCAAAAAGTAATGGTCCGCAACGGTTTCGACACCCTGGACTGCGAATGGTGGCACTTTGTGCTGCACGACGAACCCTATCCGGATACTTACTTCGAGTTCCCGGTGTCCGCCGCATATTTGAGGAGATAGCATGAACTACAGAAGACTTGGCAAAACAGGGCTCATGGTAAGCGAGGTAGGCTTCGGCGGAGAGTGGCTGGAGCGTCACCCGGAAGAGGAATCCATAGAGCTCGTAAAGGAAGCGGGGCGCCGCGGCGTCAACATCATAGACTGCTGGATGCCGGACCCGAAATCCCGCAGCATAATAGGCGCAGCCATCGCGGACTGCCGCGACAAGTGGTACGTGCAGGGGCACATAGGCTCCACCTACCAGGACGGCCAGTACGTGCGCTCAAGGGATCTTGAGTTCGTAAAGCCGGCGTTCGAGGACCTTCTCGAAAGGATAGGCGGCGGCTACATAGACCTTGGAATGATACACTACATAGATTCCGAGGAGGACTGGGAAAAGTCCATGAACGGCCCCTACCTGGACTACGTAAAGCAGCTGCATAAAGACGGGATAATACGCCACATAGGCCTGTCCACCCACAACCCGAGGATAGCTAAGCGCGCGGTTGAGACCGGTTTTATAGAGATGATACTCTTCAGCATCAACCCGGCCTTCGACATGAGGCCGGCCACAGAGGATCTGGACTCCATGTTCGGAGAGTACGACAGCTCGCTTTCCGGCATAGACGCGGAAAGGTCTGAGCTCTACAGCCTCTGTGAGCAGAGCGATGTAGGCATCACCGTAATGAAGGGCTTTTTCGGCGGAAGGCTGCTGGATGCAAAGACATCGCCTTTCGGGGTGGCCTTCACCACCAGCCAGCTGATACACTACAGCCTTACAAGGCCTGCGGTGGCATCCATACTCTGCGGCATGGACGACAAGGCCCAGCTGGATCAGGCGCTTGCATACGAAACAGCAACGGATGACGAAAAGGACTACGCTTCCGTAATTGCGGGGGCGCCGCTGCACTCCTACATGGGCCAGTGCACCTACTGCGGACACTGCAAGCCCTGCCCGATGGATATTGATATAGCAATGGTCAACAAGTTCTACGACCTTGCAACTCAGCAGCCGGAAGTACCGCAGAGCGTTAAGTCCCACTACGAGCTTCTGGGCACCACGGCATCAGCCTGCATAGGCTGCCAGAGCTGCGAGGAACGCTGCCCGTTCGGCGTAAAGATAGCAGAACGCATGGAAAAAACAGCTGCCCTGTTCGGCTGCTGATAGTTTGGAGATAAAACAATGGAAAGCAAAGACAACAAGCAGATAATACTCACCGGAGACCGCCCCACAGGGCGCCTTCACCTGGGCCACTACGTAGGATCCCTTAAGCGCCGCGTGGAGCTTCAGAACTCCGGAAAGTTCGATCAGATCAACATACTTATAGCAGACGACCAGGCGCTCACGGACAACGCGGACAACCCCGGAAAGATCAGGGACAACATAATCAACGTGGTTCTGGACTACCTTTCCGCAGGCCTGGACCCGGAAAAGACCACCATATGCGTGCAGTCCCAGCTTCCGGCTCTGCACGCGCTCACGTTCTACTACATGAACATGGTGACTACGGCGCGCCTTTCCCGCAACCCGACCGTCAAGGCCGAGATGCAGCTGCGCGGCTTTTCCGACGAGGGCCTTCCGGCAGGCTTCTTTACCTACCCGGTGTCCCAGTGCGCGGACATAACCGCTTTTGACGCCACGGTGGTACCCGTCGGCGAGGACCAGCTGCCAATGATAGAGCAGGCCAGGGAGATAGTCGAAAGGTTCAACAGGATATACGGAGACACACTGGTGCTGCCCAAGGCCATGATCCCCGAAAACGAGTTCCAGCGCAGGCTCCCGGGCATAGACGGCAAGGCCAAGATGAGCAAGTCCCTTGGAAACTGCATCTACCTTTCCGACGACGCCAAGACTGTTAAGAAGCAGGTCAACGGCAAAATGTTCACGGATCCTACCCACCTCAGGATAGAGGACCCGGGCCACACCGAGGGCAACGTGGTGTTCACCTACCTGGATGCTTTTGCAACGGACGAGCATTTTGCGGAGTTCCTGCCCGAATACGCAAACCTGGAGGAGCTCAAGGAGCACTACCGCAGGGGCGGCCTGGGAGACGGCACCTGCAAGAAGTTCCTCATAAACGTTCTTAACGAGCTTCTCGATCCAATACGCGCGGAGCGCGCAAAGTGGGCTGCTGACATAGACAGCGTCTACGACATAATCCTTGAGGGCACAAAGACCGCCCAGGAGAGGACTAACGCAGTACTTGCCAGGGTGCAGAGCGCCATGCGCATAGATTACTTCAAGGACCGCAGCATAGTAAAGGAGTGGGAGGCGCTGCTCAAAAAGCAGGCCTAACAGGTGTCTGGGCCTTTTGGCCAAACGCTAGCTCTTTTGGAGGACAGATTGAGCAGATTCTACGAATGCCACGGGCACATAATGATGGACGGAGCGGACTACAAGGCGGCATTTGCCCGCCTTGCTGCTTGTAATGTCTCTTATTTCCGGGACGGCGGGGACGCTGCAGGAATCAGCGCGGAAGCAAAGCGCTGGTGCGCAGAGCACCCGGAGCTTGGGATAGATTATGCCACGCCTGTGTTCGCGATCCATAGGAAAGGGCGCTACGGAAAGATAGTAGGGCGCGCTTTCGAAGATTTTAAGGAGTTCCGGGAGCTTGTAAAGCAGGCCGGCGCTTTGGGTGCGGACTTCATAAAGATAATGTACTCCGGGATAATCACTTTCAAGGAATACGGCGAGCTCTCCTGCCCGCCGCTTGGCGCGGAGGAGATAGCCGAACTTGTTGATATTGCCCACGGCGAGGGCTTTGCCGTTATGGCCCACTGCAATGGAAAAGAGGCGATCATGGCGGCGGCCGAGGCCGGCACGGACAGCATAGAGCACGGCGCCTTTATGGACGATGAATGCATAGCCGCACTGGCTGAGAGCCGATGCCTCTGGGTGCCCACAATAGCCGCTATAGCAGCTTTTTGCGGGCGGACGGGCTTTGACCCCAAAGTAACGGAAAACACGCTGAAAAGGCACAAAGAAGCCGTCAGAAGGGCATCCGCAGCCGGCGTTCGCATCGCGGCTGGTTCGGACAGCGGAGCTTTCGGCGTGCCGCACGGCAGAGGCACCCTTTCCGAGTACGGACTGCTCGCCGAGTGCGGCGTTCCGGCCGAAGACATAATAGCAGCCAACGAGCTCCTCCGCGGCCGCTTCAGGAAATGACAATTTGGGACCGTCCCCAATTCACATTTTGGTAATAAATGGATAACAGACAGTTTTACAGAAAAGTAGCTATGATAGCTGTGCCGGTGGCGCTGCAGGGGTTGATCAGCAGCTCCCTTACGCTGCTGGACAACATGATGGTAAGCAGCCTGTCCGAAACAGCGCTCTCGGCGGTCAACCTCGGCGGCCAGCTGTTCGGCATACAGTGGATGATGGTCTTCGGGTTCTGCACCGGCTGCTCCACCTTCCTTACCCAGTTCTGGGGCGCCCAGGACCTCAAAAGCATACGCAAAGTAACAGGCTTCTGCATGGTCAACACCATAGCGCTGAGCCTCATATTCTTCTGCCTGGGCACCTTCATCCCAAAGCAAGTGCTCTCGCTGTTCACATCGGACCCGCTCACCGTAGAGCTAGGGGCCCAGTACCTTAGGACCGCAGCCGTAAACTTCCTGCTGATAGCAGTCATCCAGCCGCTCTCAACGGCTCTGCGCTCCACCCAGCAGACCCGCATCCCCATGTACATATCCATAGGCGCGTTCTTTACGGACGTGGTCTTCAACTACCTGCTGATCTTCGGAAACTTCGGCTTCCCAAGGATGGAGGTCCGCGGCGCAGCCCTTGCCACAGTCCTTGCCAGGGTGCTGGAATTCACCCTCATGATCATCCTGGCGCTCTTCAGAAAGAACCCGGTGCGCGGCCGCGTTGCAGAGTACTTCGCCTTCGACAAGCACTTTGCCGCAAGAGTCTACAAGAACTCCGCCTTCACCACCCTCAACGAGACCCTCTGGAGCGGCGCAAACTCCGCCATGAGCGCAGCCTACGGCCACATAGGCACAGTGCCTTACGCAGCCTACTCCGCCGCCATGACGGTAATGAACCTCTTCCTGATGTGCATGTTCTCCATCGGCGATGCCTCCCTGATACTGGTTGGTGCCAAGATAGGAGAGGGCAGAAAGGACGAGGCCTTCGGCATGGCCAAAAAGCTCCTGAAGCTGGGCGTGGTCTTCGGCGTAGCCGCAGGCGTAATGATAGCCATCTTCAGCCGCTTCATAATACGCATATTCTCCCTCAGCACGGAGGGTTTTGAGATAGCCCAGCAGCTCTTCTACATAAACGCAGTCTTCTGCCCGGTGTACCTCTGCAACGGCATCATGATATCCGGCATACTGCGCGCCGGCGGAGACACCCGCTTTGCGGCCCTCACGGAGATCATAGTGATGTGGTCCACCAGCGTGCCTCTGGCCTTTATAGGGGCGCTGCTGCTTAAGCTGCCCACCGCCGCGGTGGTGCTGATCACCCAGGTGGAGGGCATAATAAAGACCTTCATACTGTTCAGGCGCTTTAAGTCCGGCAAATGGCTCAACTACATGATAGAGGGTATGTAAATGGCTAAGATATTGATAATCAACACAGGCGGCACCATAAGCATGGTCTCTTCCGGCAGGGGCTACGTTCCCAACGGGGAGCTCTTCCGCGAAAGGCTGCTGTCCATGGACCTTCTTAAGCAGGCCCCAATGCCGCAGTGGGTGCTCACCCAGACCGAGCCGCTCCTGGATTCTTCCAACATGACGGTATCTGACTGGAACCGCATCGGCCAGCTGATAGCGGACAACTACGAGGCTTTCGACGGCTTCGTGATACTGCACGGCACGGACACCATGGCCTACACGGCCTCGGCGCTTTCATTCATGCTGGAGGGGCTGGACAAACCGGTCATCCTTACCGGCTCCCAGATACCGCTTTCCCAGCTCAGGAGCGACGGCCGGGACAACCTCATAGATTCCCTGCTGATAGCGGCAGAAGGCCGCGTCCGCGAGGTCTGCATATTCTTCGGAGGCAAGCTGCTGCGCGGAAACCGCTCCACCAAGTACTCCGCGGACGAGCTCATAGCCTTTGTTTCGCCTAACTATCCGCCCCTTGCAGAGGCAGGCATATCCGTAAGCTACAACAAGACTCTGCTACGCGGCAGACCGGAAAAGTCGTTCCGCCTGCAGCTTCTGGACGAGATCCCAATAGGCGTCATAAAAGTCTTCCCCGGCATACAGTTCAGCCTCTTTGAGCAGATCCTCACCGAGAAGCTCAAAGGCATAGTCATAGAGACCTTCGGCGCAGGCAACATACCTCAGGGCGGAAGCGAGCTCCTTCCCCTGGTGCGCAAAGCCCTTGTCAACGGAACAGTTATAACCGTCTGCTCCCAGTGCCCCCAGGGCACCGTCACTCTTGGCGCCTACGAGACCAGCAGCGCCCTTAAGGACGCCGGCGCGGTAAGCGGCAAAGACCTTACCACGGAGGCCGCCGTAGCCAAGCTCTACTACCTTTTCAGCAAAGGCTATTCCGCAGACGATGTAAAGCGTCTCATGGAAACAGACCTCTGCGGGGAAGAGAGCGCCTGATATATGTATTGATGCAGTTTCGCAATAATTGTGTTATAATCTCCTTGCAGACAAGGAGATTTTTTTATGGATACCATACTTACAGAAGATAAAAAGAAAGAGCTCATAAAGACCGCTCTTGATATGCGCAAAATGGCTTACGTTCCGTTCTCCGGCCACGCCGTGGGAGCTGCCCTGCTCGGAAAGGACGGCAAGATCTACACCGGCTGCAACATAGAGAACAGCTCTTATTCGCCCACGATCTGCGCGGAGCGCACAGCCTTTGCCAAGGCCGTGAGCGAAGGCTGCAGGGAGTTTGAAGCCATAGCCATAGCCGGAGGCTTCGGAGAAGTCCCCGAGACCTACTGCGCCCCCTGCGGAGTCTGCCGCCAGGTAATGGTGGAGTTCTGCAGCAAAAGCTTTCCCGTTATACTCGCAAAGACCCCGGAGGACTACCGCCAGTACGCGCTGGAGGAGATAATGCCCCTGGGCTTTAAAATAGATGACGTAGCAAGCGGCACCTACGCCGAGCGTAATTAACGCCCGGCCTGCCCTGCACTGCACCGCAAAGAAAGGACAAAACCATGGAAATATCTGAAATACTCGCAAAATGCGACCACACCCTTCTTAAAGTGGACGCCACCTGGGACGATATCAAAGCCATCTGCGACGACGGCATGAAGTACCGCACCGCATCCGTGTGCATACCACCTGCCTACGTAAAAAAGGCCAAGGAATACACCCAGGGAAGGGTCCCCATCTGCACAGTCATAGGCTTCCCAAACGGCTACAACTCCGCAAGAGCCAAGGCTTTTGAGGCTGCGGACGCAGTAAACAACGGCGCAGACGAGATAGACATGGTCATAAATATCGGAGCCCTTAAAGCCGGAAACGATGCCTACGTCCTGGACGAGATCAAGCTGATAAAGCAGGCCTGCGCAGGAAAGCTGCTGAAGGTCATAATAGAGGCCTGCCTTCTTACCGAGGACGAAAAGCTGCGCTGCTGCAAGCTGGTAACTGAAGCCGGAGCGGACTACATAAAGACCTCCACGGGCTTTTCTACCGGAGGCGCCACAAAGGAAGACGTAGCCCTGCTGCGCGCCAATGTAGGCCCTAATGTCAAGGTAAAAGCAGCCGGCGGAATAGCGGACCTTAAGGACGCGGAGGACTTCATAAACCTGGGCGCAGACCGCCTCGGCACCAGCCGCATAGTAAAGGCTGTCAAGGCACTGGAGCGTTAGTTTACAGCTTTGTGAAATCGGTCCCGCAAACTTGTTTTCAGTTGCTAACACCCACTATATAGTGGTATAATCAATAAGATGATTAAGGCATTAGCCTAATTTAGTTTTTCTTCACAGGAGGACATTTATGAAGAAAGTAATTGCTATTCTCCTCGCGCTGGTAATGGTCATCGGACTTGCAGCGTGCGGAGGCAAAACAACACCGGCAAACAACAACAGCGGAAACAACAATAACGTTGCTCCCTCCGGTCCTGTAAAGCCGGAAAAGCCGGAAACTGATCCGGACAAGATCTCAGACAGCATGACTTCTGCAGACGGAAAGTTCGAAGTAGCATTCGTTACCGACATAGGCCAGCTGAAGGATAAGTCCTTCAACCAGGGAACCTACGACGGCGTTAAGCTCTATGCTTACAACAACGGACTCTCCTACAAGTACTATCAGCCCGCTAACGGCGCAGAAGCTACAGACGACGACCGTTACAACGCAATGAAGGCTGCTGCTGACGGCGGCGCTAAGGTCGTTGTATGCGCAGGCTTCCTGCAGGCTGCAGCTCTTGAAAAGGCAGCTAAGGAATTCAAGGACGTTAAGTTCGTATTCATCGATGGCTGGCCACTCGGAGTAGACAACGTTGCAGGTATCGCTTTCAAGGAAGAGCAGTGCGGCTACTTTGCAGGTTATGCAGTAGTTAAGGAAGGCTACGAGAAGCTCGGATTCATGGGCGGCGGCGGCGGAACCAACGATGCTTGCTGCAGATACGGCTGGGGCTTCGTTCAGGGCGCTAACGATGCTGCAAAGGAACTCGGCAAGAAGGTAGAAGTTAAGTACACATGGCAGTACGGTGCAAACTTCCAGGCTTCTGCAGAACTGCAGACCATGGCTAACGGCTGGTACACCAACGGTACTGAGATCATCTTCTCCTGCGGCGGATCCATCTTCGATTCCATCACCGCAGCAGCTTCCGCTAACGACGGCAAGGTAATCGGCGTAGACGTAGACCAGAGCTTCGATTCCAAGACAGTTGTTACCTCTGCTCTCAAGGGCATTGGCGCAGCTGCATCCTGGGCTTGCGGCAAGGCTTACGACGGAACATGGGCAGAGATCGGCGGCAAGGGAACTTCCCTGGGCGCAGCTGAGAACGCTACCGGACTTCCGACCGCAACCTGGTCCATGAAGAACTACAGCGTTGCTGAGTACGAGAAGCAGCTCAAGGCTGTTATCGACGGCACACTCAAGATCGACGACGCAGTCATCAAGGCTCCGGATTATCCGAAGAGCACAGACAACGTAACAGTTCTCTACGAGTAGTTTAAGTTATGCAGACAGAGGGGAGAAAGCATAATGCTTTCTTCCCTTTTTTAAAGGACAACGCACAAAGTTAACTGAAAGACAGGTTCAGCATGGATCAAAACAGCAATTATGTAATTGAAATGCTGCACATCACCAAGGAGTTCCCCGGCATCAAAGCCAACGATGATATAACCCTTCAGCTGAAGAAGGGCGAGATCCACGCGCTTTTAGGGGAGAACGGCGCCGGAAAATCCACGCTCATGAGCGTGCTTTTCGGCCTTTACCAGCCGGAAAAGGGAGAGATCTTCTACAACGGCAAAAAGGTAGAGATCAGAAACCCCAACGATGCCACGGCACTTGGTATAGGAATGGTGCATCAGCACTTTAAGCTGGTAGAAGTATTCACCGTCCTGGACAACATAATCCTGGGCGCTGAGACCACCAAGCTTGGCTTCCTGCAGAAGAAACAGGCAAGGGCAAAGGTAAAGGCTTTGTCCGAAAAATACGGTCTCCACGTAGATCTGGACGCTAAGGTAGAGGATATCACGGTCGGCATGCAGCAGAGGGTAGAGATACTCAAGATGCTGTACAGGGACAACGATATACTCATTTTCGACGAGCCTACGGCAGTCCTTACTCCGCAGGAGATAGACGAACTTATGGCAACTATGAGGGAATTTGCCAAAGAGGGCAAATCCATCCTCTTTATTTCTCATAAACTCAACGAGATCATGGCAGTTGCGGACCGCGTAACGGTACTGCGCAAGGGCAAGGGCATCGGCACCATAGAGACTAAGAACACCACAGCCCAGGAGCTCTCCAACATGATGGTAGGCCGCCCGGTGCAGCTTCAGGTAAGCAAGACCCCGGCCAAGCCCGGAGATGTTGTGCTCAAGGTGGAGGATCTTACCGCCCCGTCCAGGGTCCACAAGAACAAGAACGCTGTAAACGGCGTAAGCTTTGAGGTCCACGCCGGAGAGAT
Source organism: Anaerovoracaceae bacterium (assembly GCA_045541015.1). Lineage (GTDB taxonomy): Bacteria > Bacillota > Clostridia > Peptostreptococcales > Anaerovoracaceae > RUG13409. Next base: position 10,232 of record JAZQIH010000206.1, read on the forward strand.
ACTCTGCATAGCAGGTATAGACGGCAACGGCCAGACAGAGCTCGTAAGCGCTATAACAGGCCTCGGCAAGATCAACGGCGGCAAGGTAACGCTCTGCGGAGAGGACATCTCTAAGGCCAGCATCAAGGAGCGCTCAAAGAATATGAGCCACATCCCTGAAGACCGCCACAAGCACGGACTTATACTGGACTTTTCGCTGGAAGACAACATGGTGCTGCAGCGCTTTAAGGAGCCTCAGTTCCAGACTCACGGATTTATAAACAGGCCGGCTGTCAGGGAGTATTCTGACAAGCTTATAGAAAAGTTCGATGTGCGCTCCGGCCAGGGCTCCGAGACCATAGCAAGGTCCATGTCCGGAGGCAACCAGCAGAAGGCTATCATAGCCAGAGAGCTGGACCGCAACAAAGAACTCGTAATGGCAGTCCAGCCTACAAGAGGCCTGGACGTAGGCGCTATAGAATTCATCCACGCCCAGCTGGTAGAGGAAAGGGACGAGGGTAAGGCAATAATGCTCGTATCCCTGGAGCTGGAAGAGGTGCTCAGCCTTTCGGACCGCATACTCGTTATGTACGAGGGCGAGATAGTAGGCGAGCTTGATCCTGCTAAGACTACCGCTCAGGAGCTTGGACTTTACATGTCCGGCGCCAAGAGGATGGACAGAAAGGAGGCTGCAGTATGAAACACGGTCCGAAAAAAGATCAGCCCAGGCTTCTGGAAAGCAACGGATTCCAGTCCGTGCTCTCTTCTGTAGTATCCATAATCATAGGCCTGGTGTTCGGCGCTCTGCTGATGCTTATAATAGGCCTGGCAGACAAGAGCCTCGGCATGAACACTGTCTGGGAAGGCATAAGGCTGGTGTTCGGCGGTCTGTTCTCCACCGGAAGGAACGCTGCCGGCGGGCTCTCCTGGGGCTTCAACTCCGTAAACTTCGGAAACATGCTCTTCAGAGCCACACCGCTTATAATGACAGGTCTTTCTGTTGCGTTCGCGTACAAGACCGGCCTGTTCAATATAGGCGCTCCCGGCCAGTACCTTATGGGTTCCATGACCTCCCTTATGATAGCGCTCAGCATCCCGTCCGATAAGGTGAGCCCGGTCATCATCTGGATACTTGCCTTCCTCGGCGCTATGGTAGCAGGAGCTATCTGGGGCGCTATCCCCGGTCTTTTCAAGGCTTTGCTGAATACCAACGAGGTAATAGCCTGCATCATGACCAACTGGATAGCAGCTAACATAGTAACCTGGCTGTTCGATATCTCCAACTTCAAGAACGTTACCGAGAGCACCAAGAGCGGCTACATCTACAAGACCAGCTTCAACAACGTGGCTACCGCCAAGTTCGGGCTGGACAAGCTGTTCCCGGGCTCCCAGATAAACGGCGGAATAATAATCGCTATACTCATAGCGGTGATCATCTACATAATAATGGCCAAGACCACCTTCGGGTATGAGCTTCGGGCCTGCGGTTCCAACAAGGACGCCGCAAAGTACGCAGGACTCAAGGACAAGAGGGACATAGTTATCTCCATGGCCATAGCAGGCGCGCTGTCCGCTGCGGGCGCTGCGCTCTACTACCTGTCCGGCAACACGGAGCTCTTCTGGTCCACCTACCAGTCCCTGCCGGCGATAGGCTTCAACGGCATACCGGTAGCCATGCTGGCACTGACCAACCCGATAGGAGTCATTTTCTCCGCGCTGTTCATGTCCATGCTGAACATCATAGGACTTCAGATAACAAGTCTTACCGCATACAACGAGTACATTACAGACGTTATCATAGCCGCTATAGTGTACCTGTCCGCGTTCTCGCTGCTGATCAAGCAGGTCATAGCAAGGCGCATCGGTAAGAAGAAGGGAGGCAGCAAATGAGTTTCCTGATCCAGCAGACACTGGTATACGCAATACCACTGATGATAGTTGCTCTGGCAGGCGTATTTGCTGAAAGGAGCGGTATCATAAACCTGGCTCTCGAAGGTATCATGATCTTCGGAGCTTTCTGCGGAGTATTCTTCGTAAACAAGATGCAGAACACCACCTGGGTCTACGAGGCCTACAGGGCAGACCAGTTCGGCACCCTGCAGCTTACAGTCATCCTGGCCATGCTGGTGGCAGCTCTTCTGGGAGCTATATTCTCCCTGTTGCTGTCGTTCGCATCCATCAATCTGCGCGCCAACCAGACCATAGGCGGCACAGCACTCAACCTGCTGGCTCCGGCTCTGGTCCTCTTCCTCATCAGGATGCTGGAAGGCCAGAACACTCTGTTCCTTGCCAAGGGCGACGCCGCCGAATGGTTCATGATCAAGAAGAGCATGTTCGGCTACTCCGCAAAGGAGAGCATGGGCTTCCTTGGGGACACCTTCATCCACAAGACCTACATCTCCAACTACGTATGCATACTGGCGTTTATAGTCCTGTCCATACTTCTGTACAAGACCAGGTTCGGACTGAGGGTGCGTTCCTGCGGTGAGAACCCGCACGCTGCGGACTCCCTGGGTATAAACGTCCACAAGATGCGCTACGCAGGCACCACGATATCCGGCGCTCTGGCTGGCATGGGCGGCTTCGTTTACGCTCTTACCACAGCTAACTGCTCCGCCAACGGCGATGTAGCAGGCTTCGGATTCCTGGCTCTGGCTGTAATGATATTCGGTAACTGGAAGCCTCTGTCCATAGCAGGTGCTTCGCTGCTGTTCGGCTTCTTCAAGTGCCTGGCAGCCGGTTACTCCTCCATAGATATCAACGGAGACGGCATCTTCTGGCTCAAGGAGATAGGCCTCAGCCCGCATCTCTACCGCATGCTGCCTTACATAATCACTCTGATAGTTCTGGCATTCACATCCAAGAACTCCAGGGCTCCTAAGGCAGAAGGCATACCTTACGACAAGGGTCAAAGGTAGGTGCGTGCCATGCGCATGTACGATATCATAAAAACCAAGAGGGACGGCGGAAAGCTCACGCCAGAGGAGATACGCTGGTTCATCAAGGGTTATACGGAAGGGGCTATCCCGGATTACCAGGCGGCAGCGCTCCTGATGGCTATATTCTACGAGGGTATGGACGATCAGGAG
>JAZQIH010000207.1:0-7665 GCA_045541015.1 Anaerovoracaceae bacterium
TCTCCGAAGTCCAGGAGCACCCAGCCGCTTTCGCCTGTGCCTTCCTTGTGGTGGAGCTCTTCGTCTACCCTTGCCATCTGGTCTTCTGCCTCGTCTGCAAGTGCTTCCAGAAGCCTTGCATTAGGAGCGTCAGCTATTACGAAGTAATCCGCAAAACCGCTCTTTTCAGCAATGTCCAGGATCACTATATCGTTTGCCTTCTTAGCATCAAGAGCCTTGGCTATAAGAAGTGCAAGTTCTTTATTGGTCATTTTTCTCTCCTTGATGTTGCTTTCCAGCCATTCGATGCATTCCTTTGATTCAGGTGCTATCGTAAGGCCCTGACTTGTAACGTAAACTTGTATCCTGTGCATAAGGTGCAGAAGGCTCTGGTCCAGGTCCGCGCTCATCTCTCTTCTGAGAATAGCTGCTTCCGGATAGGTCCTGCTGTCCTCCAGCATGTCTGCCATCTTAAGGATCTTTTCAGTTTCGCAGGCGCCTGCTCTGCAGGTGGTGTGGTACCGAACGGCGTTTAGGATATCCGGTTCTGTTACGCCGAAATCCTTTTCCAGATGCTCTGCTGCAAGCGGTCCGTGTTCCAGGTTTCCTGCATCCCTGTAGGCATCGTGGAAGATGGCTGCTATCTCCAGTTTCTGCTTGTCTGCGCCGTACTTATCCGCATACTCCATGGCCTTTTTGACGACCTGCAGAGTGTGCTCGTAGCGTGACGGCTTTACATTTCCTTTAACGAAACTCAGCAGTTTTTCCTTAAGTTCTTCGTAGCTGTATGGACTGCCGTAGGCCATATCTATTCCTTTGCGATATCTACTGCAATAGAGAGCTCTTCAAGCTGCTCTTTGGATACTACTGTGGGTGCTTCGGACATTACGCACTGAGCGTTCTGGTTCTTGGGGAACGCGATAACCTGGCGTATATCGTCTGTTCCAAGCAGGAGCATGCACAGTCTGTCCAGACCGAATGCCAGTCCGCCGTGAGGAGGTGCTCCGTACTTGAATGCGTCTATGAAGAAACCGAACCTGGTCCTGATCTCATCGTCCGAAAGTCTTAATACTTCGAATATCTTCTGCTGCAGTGCGCTGTCGTGGATACGAATGGATCCGCCGCCAGCTTCGTAGCCGTTGATAACTATATCGTAAGCGTCCGCATAGATCTTATCCAGCTCGCCTGTCTGAAGGTACTTGATGTGTTCCTTCTTCGGAGATGTGAACGGATGGTGCATTGCTGTGTAGCGCTGCTCTTCCTCGGACCACTCGAACATCGGGAAGTCCACGACCCAAAGGAGCTCGTACTTGTCCGGGTCCAGAAGGCCGAGCTTGCCGGCTATATCCCTTCTGAGGAAACCAAGCGCTGCCCATACGACGTTCTGAGCGCCGCTGCAGATAAGGATAAGATCCCCTTCTGCTGCGCCGAATACGCTGCAGATATCTGACAACTCTTCCTGAGAGAAGAACTTGTTTACAGAAGATTTTATTTCGTCCTTTTCTTTTCTGATCCAGACGAGGCCCTTTGCTCCGAACACCTTTACGGATTCCACCATCTTGTCTATGTCCTTGCGGGAGAATTTGGGGGAGCCGCCGTCTATCTTGATGCCCATTACCCTGCCGCCTGCTGCAAGAGCGTCTGTGAAAACGCCGAAGCTGCAGTTCTTTACCTTTTCGGCAATGTCTGTGAGCTCGAATCCGAAGCGCAGGTCCGGCTTATCGGAGCCGAATCTGTTCATGGCCTCGTCCCAGGACAGCCTCGGAAGCGGAGTCTTTATATCTATGCCCTTCATCTCCTTGAAAAGCTTCTTAAGGAAGGCTTCCTGAACGGCTATTATATCGTCCTGGTCCACGAAGGACATCTCAAGGTCTATCTGGGTGAATTCCGGCTGGCGGTCTGCGCGCAGGTCCTCATCGCGATAGCACTTAGCGATCTGGACGTAGCGGTCTGTTCCGCCAATCATAAGCAGCTGCTTGAACTGCTGCGGGCTCTGCGGAAGTGCGTAGAACTTGCCAGGGTTTACACGGCTTGGAACAAGGTAATCCCTTGCGCCTTCCGGTGTCGGCTTGGCCAGGACAGGAGTCTCAACTTCCACGAAACCGTTCTCGTAGTAGAAGTTGCGGATAACGTTGTACATCTTGCTTCTGAAAGCAAGAGTTTTCTGCATTCCGGGCTTTCTGAGGTCCAGGTAGCGGTACTTGAGCCTGAGGTCTGCGGATACGTTGTCGTTGTCCTTGATGTAAATGGGCGGCGTATCGGATGCAGCGTAGATGCTCAGAGACTCAGCGATTATTTCAATAAAACCGGTCTCCAGCTCTTCGTTTTTGCTCTCGCGCTCTCTTACCTTGCCGGTAACACCTACGCAGTATTCGCTGCGCAGTGTTGCAGCCTTATCTATTACGTCCTGAGGAGTTCCGTCCCCAAAGACTACCTGAACTATGCCGCTGCGGTCCCTGATGTCTGCAAATATAAGGCCTCCGAGCCTTCTGTTCTTTGCTACCCAGCCGTTTACGGTAACAGTTTCTCCTATATTTTCTTTCCTTAAGCTTCCACAGTAATGCGTACGCTTTTTAAGTTCGTCCATTATACTCTCCTTGTATTTACAGACCCTTCTGGATCGTTTCTATCAGTTCTTCTTTTGGAACTTCGCACTGGGCGGAGTTTGCCATATCCCTTAAGGTGAATACGCCCTTGGCAAGTTCGTCGTCTCCGATTACAACAACGTACTTTGCGCCTATGCGGTCCGCGTACTTGAACTGAGCCTTAAGGCCTCTTTCCATAACGTCTATTATAACTCTAATACCGCTTGCGCGCATCTGTTTTGTAAGCTTCATTGCATATTCTTTTGCAGCATCTCCAAGGCCTGCAACAAGAACATCGCAGGAAGAAGGCTGTTTTTCCTCTATGCCGGAAGCTTCCCTTATGAGCAGCAGCCTTTCTATGCCAAGGCCGAATCCTACGCCGCAGGTTGCCGGTCCGCCGAGCTCTTCTATAAGGTGGTCGTAGCGTCCTCCGCCGCAGACTGTGGACTGGGACCCGAGCTTTTCGGATACGAACTCGAAGGCTGTCTTGGTGTAGTAATCAAGGCCTCTTACGATTCCGGGATCCACTTCGTAAGGAACTCCGTAGATGTCCAGGAGCTTCTTAACTTCCTCGAAAGCGTTTCTGCAGTCCTCGCAGAGGTAGTCCAGCATCCTGGGTGCGCCTACTGTAAGCTTTTTGCACTCTGGGCTCTTGCAGTCCAGTATCCTCATGGGATTGCGCTCAAAGCGGCTCTTGCAGGTATCGCAGAGCAGATCGTAGTTCGGGCGCAGGAAATCCTGCAGAGCTTTGCGGTATTCTCCCCTGCACTTGGGGCAGCCTATGCTGTTTATGTGCAGCTTTACATCGTCTATGCCGCAGGCTGTAAGGAAATCGTAGGCTAGCAGGATTACTTCCGCGTCCGCGCTCATCTTGTCGGATCCGAAGACCTCTATTCCAAACTGGTGGAACTCCCTCTGCCTGCCTTTCTGCATCTTTTCATAGCGATAGCAAGGCGTTATGTAGTAGAACTTTGCGGGAAGCCCTTCAGCGTAGAGCTTATTCTCTATAAAGGACCTGCCCACGCCTGCTGTGCCTTCCGGCTTAAGAGTAAGGCTGCGTCCTGCTATCTCGAAGGTGTACATCTCCTTCTGAACAACGTCGGTAGTATCACCAATGCCGCGCGCAAAAAGCTCTGTATGCTCTATTATAGGTGTCCTGATCTCAGTAAAACCGTACTTTTCTGCGGTCTTTCTGAACAGTTCCTCTACGTTCTGCCATTTGTAGACGTCTTTTGGGAGTATGTCCTTTGTTCCCTTTGGTATGCTTATCATAAGCCTTTTACCTTTCTTTCTATCATTTCATCTATTCTGTCGATGTAGATCTCGTAGTTGGACACGTTTGCAACGCGCTCCAGCCTGTCTTCCGCCGGGTAGTAGACCTTGGATATGCCGCCTGCCCCAAGAGCAATGATGCTCTGGTCCTCGTCCATTATCCTCATGTTGTAGAGGTTTTCCGTGCCGGGAAGGCAGTATCCTGTGTTCTCGTGGTTTCCTGCCATGTGCTTCTGCCTGTAGAGGTAATAAGGCCTGTAGCCGGCTTTTCCAAGCTTGCTTCTGGCTATATCCAGCATGTTTCCGACTGTTTCAGCCTGTCTGAAGGCAAAGTCTTTGTCTTCTTCTATAAGCCTTGAGCCTCTCTTTACGGCAAGAGTATGGACGGTTATGTTCTCCGGACCCATGCCTATTATCTGCTCCAGCGTGTCTTCCATGTCGGATGCAGTCTCTTCGGGAAGACCTGCTATAAGATCCATGTTTATGCACTCTATTCCGCAGCTTCTGGCAATTCCGAAGGCTTCCCTTATCTGCTCCGGGCTGTGCTGCCTTCCGATAAGCTGCAAAGTTGCCGCCTTCATGGTCTGAGGGTTTATGCTTACGCGGCCCGCATTGGCTGTTTTGAGCGATTTCATTTTGCTTTCGGTAATTGTATCAGGCCTGCCGCATTCTACCGTAAATTCGGCTGTTTTGGGCCTTAAAAAGGCATCCGAGACCCTGCATACCATGTCGTGAAACATGCTGTCCGTAAGGGACGAAGGCGTTCCGCCGCCTATGTATACAGACTCTGCGTAAAGGCCTTTGCTGTCCATGATATCCTTTACCGCATCTATCTCTTTGAAGAGAGCTTCCAGGTAAGCTGCAGCAGCTTTTTCGGTAAAGCGGTTGGAGGTAAAGGAGCAGTACAGGCACCTGGTAGGACAAAAAGGTATGCCTACATAAAGCCCTACTGCGTGCGGGTCCATGTCCCTTTTTACGCCCTGCTGGACCTCGTAAGTTTCCCGAAGAAGGCTGAGCTTGGAGTCTGCCACAAGGTAGTCTTCCCTGAGCTTTTCCTCAGCTTTGTCCGCGTTTCCAAGGCTTTGGGCCGTCCTTGCAAAGAGCTTTTCCGGCCTTACACCTGTAAGTGTGCCCCACTCCGGCGCGTTTCCTGTCTTTTCCGCAAGGAACGAGAAAAGCACCCTTTTCTGGGCGTTCCTGTCCATCTCGTCTTGTCCTGGAATTATAAGGTCTGCAGCCTCGGCATCTGAAGATACCAGAGATATGTCAAGAGAGTCTGCCGATGTGAACATCTTTGCAAGCTCTGTAAGTTCGTATGCGTTTTTCTCGTCTGTTATCCTTATCCTATACAAACGGATTGTACCTTTGTTCGTATCCTATAGTTGTCTTTTCTCCGTGGCCGGGAAGGACTATCGTGTCTTCAGGCAGCTTAAAGAGCTTGTCCCTTATGGAGGACTGCAGTTCGTCCCAGTCTCCGCCTTCAAAGTCAGTCCTTCCAACGGATCTGAAGAACAGAGTGTCTCCGGCAAAGAGTATCTTATCGCAGAGGACGCTTATCCCTCCTGGCGTGTGCCCCGGGCATTCGATGTACTCCAGATGCATAGTTCCAACATCCAGAGTGCTGCCGTCAGTTACTTCAATATCAGCTTTTATGCCGCCTTTTCCCATGCTCATATGGCGGTCGTAGAGCATTTTGCGCTCCCTGCGGCCAGCCACTACCTGAGCGTCCGGGAACTCTGCTTTGAAGTCCTCCAGCCCGCCGGTATGGTCCCCGTGGCCGTGAGTAAGTATTATATACTTAAGATCCAGGCTCTTGTCCTTAATAGACTGAACGCACTTATCCAGCTTGCTGCCCGGGTCTATAAGGAAGGCCTTGTTTGTGTACTCATCCCACGCAAGGTATACATTTGTGCCAAAGCCGTTGTAGGCCATGTATTGCTCTATCTTCATCAGTAGTTGGTCCTGTAAACGTCTATAACGTCCTTGATCTGGCGGAACCTGCCAATGATCTTTTCTATGTCTCCGGTATTTGCTATCTGTAGCATAAGGTTCATGGTAGTTACGCCGTCGTTATCTGCCTGGGCATGCACTCCGGTAAGGTTGATGTCCATGTCATCGCAGACCTTGGAAACATCGGAGAAGAGGCCTTTTCTGTCGTCTGCCAGAATGGTTATGCCAGCTTCGTAGAAGTGGCCTTCGCTGCTGCGCTCCCATTCCACGTCTATAAGCCTGCCCTGCTCGGCCTCCGGAAGGCTGAGTATGTTTATGCAGTCCTTGCGGTGTATGCTTACGCCGCGGCCCTTGGTGGTATAGCCTATGATCTCGTCTCCGGGGACGGGGTTGCAGCATCTGGAGAACCTTATAAGGAGGTTGTCCACGCCTTTTACCGTAACGCCCCTGGAGTTGTGGGAACTGCGCTTCTTTGTTGCAGTTTCAAGCTTTCTGACTTCTCTTTCCTGGCGCTTGGCCTGGGCCTGTTCTTCCTCCCTGTAGTAGGAAAGGCAGAGCAGCAAAGTTTTGTTTATAATGGATCCGCCTGCGGATAGCGCAGCGTAAAGATCGTCTATATCGGAGAAGCTCTGGGCCTTTGCGGCGCGGTCCACAAAGCTTGTGCGAAGGACCTTCTCGACATCCAGTTCCTTGCGCTTTGCAGCCTTTTCCAATGCCTCGCGGCCTTTGCCTGTGCCGTGGACCTTGTTTTCTTTTCTGAGATACTGGCGTATCTTGGTCCTTGCTGAGTTGGACTTAACTATCTTAAGCCAGTCTATGCTCGGACCCTTGGAGTTGGAGGAAGTTACTATTTCTACGATCTCTCCGTTTTTGAGCTCGTAGGTTATAGGCACCATCTTGCCGTTTACCTTGGCACCTACGCACTTTTCTCCGACTCTTGAGTGTATCTTGTATGCAAAATCCAGAGGCGTAGAGCCTGCAGGCAGCTCTATAACATCTCCCTTAGGCGTAAATACGAACACCTGGTTGGAGAACAGGTCCACCTTAAGGATATCCATGAACTCCTTGGAATCGTGGACTTCCTGCTGCCATTCGAGAGTCTGCCTTATCCAGGCAAGCTTAACTTCTTCGTTGTTGCTGTCGGATGTAATGCCCTCTTTATATTTCCAGTGGGCTGCGATACCGTATTCAGCGACCCTGTGCATTTCCCAGGTCCTGATCTGTATCTCGAACGGCGTTCCGTTTTTGGAAAGCAGCGTTGTGTGCAGGGACTGATACCTGTTGGACTTAGGCATAGCTATATAGTCCTTGAAACGCCCCGGTATTGGCGTCCACTTGGTGTGTATGGCTCCCAGCACAGCGTAGCAGTCCTTGACGCTGTCCACTATTACGCGTATTGCTGTAAGGTCGAAGATCTCGTCTATCTGCTTGTTCTGGTAGATCATCTTCCTGTAGATGCTGTAATAGTGCTTTTCTCTGCCGTATATCTCGAATTTGATATCTAAAGTTTCTACAAGTGCTTTGATGTCAGCTATCAGCTCTTCCAGGCACACGTTTCGGTTTTCGCGGCGCTTGTTCATTTCGCGCTCTATGTTGCGGTAAGCTTCCGGATCCAGGTGCTGGAAAGCTATGTTTTCCAGCTCCACCTTGAATTTGAACATACCGAGCCTGGCAGCTATAGGAGCGTATATCTCAAGCGTTTCCCTGCTCTTTTCCTGTATCTTTTCCGGAGACTGGTAATCGATGGTCCGCATGTTGTGAAGACGGTCGCAGACCTTGATTATGAGTATTCTTATATCCTTGGACATGGCAAGGAACATCTTGCGGACGTTTTCTGCCTGGGCTTCTTCCTTGGTGGTGTAGACCAGGTTGGTGAGCT
>JAZQIH010000208.1:0-1778 GCA_045541015.1 Anaerovoracaceae bacterium
CCAAGCTGGACGGCGATACCAGAGGCGGCGCAGCTCTGTCTGTTAAGGCAGTAACCGGAAGGCCCATCAAGTTCATGGGTACCGGAGAGAAGCTGGACGCTCTGGAAGTGTTCCACCCGGACCGCATGGCAGGCCGTATCCTCGGCATGGGAGACGTAATGACTCTCATAGAAAAGGCCCAGGAGAACGCAGACCTGGAAAAGGCTGCGGAACTGGAAAAGCGCCTTGCCAAGAATAAGTTCACCCTGGAGGACTTCCTGGACCAGATAGGCCAGATACGCGGAATGGGCGGCCTTGGCAAAGTCCTGGACATGATGCCCGGCGGCAACAAAGTATCGGACGATCAGCTGGATGCAGGCGAAAGGGAGTTCAAGCGCATGGAGGCAATAATGCAGTCCATGACCAAGGCCGAAAGGCAGGATCCCTCGCTTCTTAACGCAAGCCGCAGAAAGCGCATAGCCGCAGGTTCCGGAACAACGGTAACTCAGGTAAATCAATTAATTAAAAAGTACGAAGACGCCAAAAAACTCATGAAGCAGCTCAACAGCGGAAAGTTCGGAAGGCGCGGCGGAAGAGGGTTCTTCGGCTTTAGATAAAACAGTTTATAATCAGATCAAAATAGACCACAGGAGGAAAAAATGGTTAAGATCAGACTTAAGAGAATGGGAGCACACAAGAATGCTTTCTACAGAGTAGTTGTTGCAGACGCCAGGACCACACGTGACGGTCAGTGCATCGCTGAGATCGGATATTACGATCCTCTCACCGATCCTGCTACCATCAACATCGATGCTGAAGCTGCAAAGAAGTGGCTCGCAAACGGCGCACAGCCCACTGACACTGCAAGAGCTCTGCTGAAGAAGGCCGGAGTCATCGAGTAGTTACCGGAGGCTGAAATGGTTAGTTTAGTAGAAGCCATTGCAAAGTCTCTTGTAGACCATCCGGATCAGGTAGTTGTCCGTGAGGCCGGAACCAAGGAAGGTTCTACTGTCATCGAACTTAAGGTAGCCCCGGAAGATATGGGTAAGGTCATAGGCAGGCAGGGCAGGATAGCCAAAGCTCTGCGTACTGTCGTAAAGGCCGCTGCAACCAAGGCAGACCTTAAAGTAGTTGTGGAGATAGTTTCCTAATGGATAAGATCAAGCTGGGGCAGGTAACTGCCCCCGTAGGTATCAGAGGAGAAATACGCGTTTACCCATATCTGGAGCAGACGCGTTTTTCTGATATCGAAAAGCTCTGCATAGAAAACGGAGCTCCAAGGACGATAGAAAAGTGCCGTCCGGACAAGAACCTTCTTGTCATAAAGCTGGAGGGCATAGACGACCGCAACACCGCAGAAACGCTGCGCGGAAAAGACCTCTACCTGCCAGAGGGCGCAGATCTGGACCTCGGGGAGGACACCTACCTTGTGGACCAGCTGATAGGCATGAAGTTAGCCAAAGAAGACGGCTCGGAAGTAGGAGAGCTTACCCAGGTAATAACAAGGCCTGCGCAGGATCTTTACGAGATAAAGATGCCCTCAGGCAAAAGCTTTCTTCTCCCCGCGGTGCGGCAGTTCGTCCTGTCTGTAGATTTGGAGGCGCGCATTATAACTGTGCGGCTTCCTGAAGGGATCACAGAACTATGAAGATCACCATCCTTACGCAGTTCCCTGAAATGTTCGCGCCTGTGCTCGGAGAGAGCATACTCGGAAGAGCGGCAGAGAAGGAACTGCTTTCTTTTAATGTTATAAACATAAGGGATTATTCTGTAGACAAGCACAGAAAGACAGACGATAC
>JAZQIH010000209.1:0-11002 GCA_045541015.1 Anaerovoracaceae bacterium
CAAAATATCTCTCCAACTCCTTGGCTCACAGAACGACATGGCTACGATCCGACTTTGGGCGCAGGTGAAGCTGGGTGCGCAGGTATTCCATGGTGTGGCGCTTGTTCTGGATAGGATAATCCGGATCGGACGGAGCCTCCACCTTTATTTCCTTTGCCTTTATCTCGAACGGCTGCTTAGCCTGGGGAGTAAGCACTAGCTCTCCTTTTACGGAAAGCGCAGTGGAAAGCGGAAGAGCCGCAACTTCCCTAAAGTTTTCTATGAACTCTTCCTCGTAGACGACCTGCACAGATTTGAAGTAAGTGCCGTCGTTGAGCTCTATGAACCCGAACTTATTGGAGCCGCGGTTATTCCTTATCCAGCCCTCTACCTCTATGGGTCCTGTATACTTTGACGGATCTTTAAAAACTTCTCTCAGATCGACCATGATCTCCTCCTGTTTTGCGGCCTTTATCGTTTTCCCGCAGATTAAGCTTCAGTATATCTCAAATCACACAACAATGCAAGAAGCGAACTTGTAACTTTGGGGACGGTTCCTAAAGTTCCGAGGCGTTCAAATTACTGACATCGATGTAACAGTTCGATTCGTATGTTGTTATTATTTTGACTTGTAAAACTCTGCGTTAAACAGTAAAATAATATTAGAGTTCTAGTATTCTTTCACAGGAGGAAAAAATGTTCACAGCAAGAGAAAATATGCGCAGATGCGTTAAGAACGAAGGCCCGGACCGCTACGTCAACCAGTACGAGGCATTAAGACCTCTGGGCACTCCGCTCGGATTCCACAACCCCCGCCCAAGAAGAGGCGAACCCGATATGGTAAATGCCTGGGGCGTAACATATTCCTATCCTATGCACGTTCCTGCAGGCTTCCCTGTACACACCCCGGACAAGATCGTCGTTAAGGACATCGAACACTGGAAGGACTACGTAAAGGCACCTTCCCTGGAATGGCCGGAAGAAGAATGGGAAAAGATCCAGGCAACCTATGAAAGGGTAGACCGCACCAAGGCATATGCCTGCACCTTCATAGCTCCCGGAATCTTCGAGCAGACTCACCACCTCTGCTCCATAGACGAAGCTCTTATGTACTACATGATCAACGAGGAAGAAATGTCCGAGCTCGTAAAGTACATAACCGAGTGGGAACTCAAGTATGCAGAGCTCATCTGCGACAGGCTCCACCCGGATGCAATACTCCACCACGACGACTGGGGCTCCGAGCAGAACTCCTTCCTGCGTCCTGAGATGTTCGACGACTACTTCCTCGAACCCTACAAGCAGATCTACGGATACTATCACGATCACGGCGTAGAGATGATAGTCCACCACTCCGACTCCTACTGCGCAAACATCGTTCCCGAAATGATAGAAATGGGTATCGATGTATGGCAGGGCCCCATGCACACCAACAACGTTCCCGAACTCGTAAAGAAGTACGGAAAGCAGATCACCTTCATGGGCGAGATCGACAACAAGTGCGTAGACTTCGACGCAGCAACCTATGACGACTGCGTAAAGGCTGCAAGAAACGCTATCGAATCCGTCGGCACCATGGAAGGCTTCATCCCCTGCATCACCCAGGGAGGTCCGGGATCTCTGTACATCGGCGGATACGAAGGCCTCTTCCAGGCCATCGATGAATACAACATCGAGAAGTTCGGCTACACCCAGGAAGAGATCGACAACGCAAGACTTCCGCTCTCTGTCATGATGCCGGGAACCTATCAGGCTCACATCGTAACAAGATACAACAAGTAATAAACTGCAAAGGCAGCATAAGGCCGGAGGCACAGTCCTCCGGCCTTTGTATTTTCCTACAAAGTTTTTTTACACTTTATTGCACACCATGTTTTCCGGTGCTAAATGTTCATAATAATAATCCTTGCATAGCCTAAAATGCGGTCTTAAAATTTAATTGTAAGTAATGATCAAAACAGTATCCCGCACAGAAAGGAATGATAGAATGCTTACCGCAAGAGAAAACATGGAAAGAGTAGTGTTCGGCGGAGGAGAACCCGATCGCTATGTAAACCAGTATGAAGCACTTAAACTGATGTTCTCGCCTCACAACTTCCACAACCCGCTCTGCACAAAGGGCGGCCCGGATATGGTCAACCAGTGGGGTGTTACCAACTCCTTCCCGGAGAATGTACCCGGACAGTTCCCTGTCCACACTCCGGAAAAGCTCCTTGTAAAAGACATAGAGCACTGGAGAGATTACGTAAAGATCCCGTCTCTTAAGTTCTCGGACGAAGAGTGGGCTATGTGCAAGGCAAACATGTACGATCCTATAGACCGCAGCAAGGCTCTGGTAGCCACCTTCGTAGCACCGGGCATGTTCGAGCAGACCCACCACTTCTGCGGCATAGACAACGCCCTGATGTACTACATCACCAACGAGGACGAGATGCACGACATGATCAAGATGCTCACCGACTGGGAGCTCGAGTTCGCAGAGGGCGTCTGCTCCAATCTGCATCCGGACGCAATATTCCATCATGATGACTGGGGCGGAGAAGTAAACTCCTTCCTGCGTCCGTCTATGTTCGACGACTTCTTCCTTGACGCCTACAAGCAGGTCTACGGTTACTACCACGACCACGGCGTAAAGATGATCATCCACCACTCCGACTCCTACGCAGCAAACCTCGTACCGGAGATGATAGAGATGGGCATCAACGTATGGCAGGGCCCCATGCACACCAACAACGTGCCCGAGCTCGTAAAGAAGTACGGCGACAAGATCACCTTCATGGGTGAGATCGACAACAAATTCGTAGACTTCGACGGCTGGACTCCGGAGATCTGCCACAAGGTTGCAGTAGATGCCATCGAAAGAGTCGGCACGCCTAAGGGCTTCATCCCATGCATAACCCAGGGAGGCCCCGGCTCCGTATATCCCGGAACCTACGCAGAGCTCTGGAAGGCAATAGACCAGTACAACATAGACCACTTCGGCTGCACCCAGGAAGGCCTGGACAACGCCCGCCTCGGCATGGACGTAATGTTCTGATATAGGGGACGGTTCTTCTTAACCTTTTAGCAAAAAAAGTAAAACGGAAGGTCACTTGGCCTTCCGTTTTTATTTGCTCTTAAGATATCAGGCCAGATCGTGCCTTGCCAGCACGGTCTTGATTATATCTGCAGCCTCTTCGCAGAGCGCCCTGGTATGGGTAGCCATCAGGCTGGTCCGAAGCAGGCACTCGTTCGGAGCCGTTGCCGGCGGCAGAGAGCAGTTAACGTACACGCCCGCCTCGTAGAGTTCCTTGGCTATCTGAAGCGTAACGATAGGATCGTAGGTGTAGATAGGCACTACAGGAGTCTCCGAATGGCGTATCTTTATTCCGCGCGCGGTAAGGCAGTCCCTGAAATATGCCGAGATATCCAGCAGCTGCTGCGGAAGCTGGGGATTAGCCTCCAGATGCTTTAAGGCCGCAAGCGCCACAGCCGCATTGGCCGGCGGCATGGACGCGGAGAAAATGAACGGCCTGGAATTGTGCTTAACGTAGTCGCAGACCACAGCAGTAGAAGCCATGTAGCCGCCAAGGGACGCCAGGGATTTGGAGAAAGTTCCCATGTAGATATCCACTTTATCCTCCAGGCCGAAATAGCTTGCAGTGCCCCTTCCGCCCTTTCCTATAACGCCAAGCGCGTGAGCATCGTCCACCATTACCCTGGCGCCGTACTTCTGCGCAAGATCGGTTATAGCCGGCAGGTCAGCAATATCTCCGCCCATGGAGAACACACCGTCTGTTACTATAAGGCAGCCCGCGCTCTCCGGCACTTTCTTAAGCTGCTTTTCCAGGTCTGCCATATCGCTGTGCTTGTAGCGCAGCATCTTGCCGAAGCTCAGCTTGCAGCCGTCATAGATAGACGCATGGTTTTCTTTATCGCAGATAACGTAATCGCTGTGCCCAACTATGGCACTGATTATTCCCAGATTGGACTGAAACCCCGTGGAAAAAGTTATAACGTCCTCCTTGCCCAAAAACGCGGCAAGCTCCTTTTCCAGCTCCAGGTGAAGGCTCAGAGTACCGTTTAAAAATCGCGAGCCCGAACAGCCCGTTCCGTACTGTTCCAGAGCGTCCAGCCCTGCTTTAATGATATCGTCGTTGATGGTTAGCCCCAGGTAGTTGTTGGAGCCAAGCATTATGCGGCGCTTGCCCTCCATTATAACTTCCGTGTCCTGGCGGGACTGGAGCGCATGAAAATACGGGTAGATACCCATGGCGCGGTAGTCGTTTGCCCTTGTGTACTCCGCGCACTTTTTGAATAGATCCATATTCTGTTTTCCTTTCCGATAGCGCACTGCGCATCTATAAGACCGCCCTCTCCTCCGGCCGGTAGCCGAAACCGGAACTTTTTATGAGGACGGAACAATTATATATTAATATGTATTACTATTCAAATAATATGCAATTAATTAAGGCAATAAAAAAAGCCGCAGAAGCGGCAGTTTTAAGGCTCGGACCAGCTTTGCAGATCATAGCCTCTATAGTTCAGGGTAAGCTCTATGCATTTTTCTCCGGCAAGCATGCGCTCAAGGAATATGCGGTCCCCCTCCCAGGTTGGCAGCTGCAGCACCTGGTCTTTTGGGATCCAGGCCAGCGTGCCCTCCCTGCAGTCTTCCGCAAGTTCTCCGGTAAAGTCCGAAGAGCTGTACAGATACATTTCCTCGTCCTCCCAGGTATCGCTGCGGAAGTGTATTTTACCGTAAAAGTGCAGCGCGCCCAGCGTCAGCCCAGTCTCTTCCAAGGTCTCGCGGCGCACACATTCCTCCGGCGTTTCCCCGGGCTCGCACTTTCCGCCGACCCCTATCCATTTTCCTTGGTTAAGATCGTTCGCCTTTTTGTTCCTGTTGAGCAGCAGGTAACAGCCATCCTTCTCTATGTAGCAAAGAGTTGTATCTCTCATTTCACTATTATATCCCCGGGCGCCACTATAAGGTCTTTCTGGCTGAACACTATGCTGTCGCAGGGGTAGCCGGGCTCGCCCCTGTGCTCCCAGTCTATAATGTCGTGTTCCTCGCCGAACTGCCTGTTGATGCCCTTAATTTCTGCGTCCACGCCCGCGCCGCGCCTTACCACGCGGACTTTATCGCCTATGTCGAAAAACCCATAGACTACGCGCCCTTTTGCGAAGATCAGCGGCGGATCGAACCAGCCGTTGGGCTCCATAGTTATGTCTTCCACCTGATAGACCGCGTTGAAACCGTATTTTTCGCGCAGGTCCTCTACGTATTCTTTTACGCTCTCCAACTGGGCAAGAAACTCCAGCAGCGTAAGATTTTCCAGCGGATCTTTCCTGTATCTCTTTGTGCCCCTGGCCTTGATATAGTAAGACAGCGGGTACTTTACGCGAAGCTTGTTTTCGCAGTCCCTGCAGATCTTTGTATCGTCCTTCAGAGTTACATGTGTCGTAAACCTGCTAAGCGCCCTTCCGCATATCGGGCAGGCTCCTGTATCCATGCGTTTTACAGCCATGACCCAGCCCTCCTACTCGAAATACAAAACATCGCCGGGGTAGATGAAAGACACATCGTCCGGCGCCACCAGAGCCCCACCGTGGCCCTCGGAAAGCACCTGTGCATTCTTGTTGTATTCCAGAGGCTCCACCTTGTCTATCTGGACGAAATAAGGCTTTTCCCGCCTTTCGACCTTTGCCAGGGAATTCTCCGAAACGTTTCCAAGCACGCAGCGCCCCCATATCCTGTGGACCTCGCTGTCCTTTTTCCCGGGAACTCTTATAACATCGTCCACGATAAATACGCCCTTGTGAGCTCCGTACCTATCCACGCGGCTGCGCCTTTCGGTATCCGCCTCAAGCTGAGCAGCCTTAACATCGTCCAGAGTCATTTCCTTCAGAGGGTCGTCGGAAGCAAAGCTGTACTTTTCCTTCATGCTGTCAAACTCCTCCGTGCAGAAGACCGGGCGTACTATGCGCACGCTCTCCCCGCAAGAATAGCAGATCTGGGCCCCGTCCTTCAGGACGAACTTGTAAAGATCCGCCGCGCTAAAAGGCTTTCCGCACAAAGAGCACTCTTTCTGCGACTCAAGGCGTTCCTTTTCCTTGAAATAGGCGCGTATCTGGGTGATACCCATCTTGCGCCACTTCTCGTAAGGCATCTCCTTATCGAGAAGGTCCTTGCAGGTGCCGCAGATATCCCTGCCGTTCTTTATCCTCCAGTTGAAGCCGTGGAAGGTCCTTCCGCAGTATGCGCATTTGTACGGTCCTAAAATACCCATGGCAAAGCCCTTTTATTAAACGATCAATATCCTCTGATAGCCCTGATGCCCAGGCCGATAGCGCTGAGTATGCCAACAGCGCCCATAGCAAACAGCACAGTGCTGCTGGTGCCGCCCGCAGTTATAACGTGTACAGGATCTGCAGGATCGTACTTGAGATCGATCGCTGCACCTTCGCGGAAGCTGGAGCTGTACTCACCAAGCAGAGATTCGTACTCTTTGCCGTCAACAGTATACTTTACGAAAACGTCGAAATGGTAATCGTCTGCGCCGTCCTCCACGCGGTATATCCTGGTTATCTCCCCGCTTACAGGACGGTAATCCTTCTGATAGCTAACGTTCTTAAAGCCCATGACTATGCAAAAGATACTTGCTGCCAGAAATACGACAGGCATGACGATCATCATAATTCTTTTGATCGCGTAACTCATTCTTTTATCTCCTCAAAATTACAATTGTTGCTGACTATTATACCATATCAAAGACGTTTCGCATAAACACTGCTGCGCCGTCAGGTCTTACCGAACCACCCGTCCTGAAGTGATTCGATCTGCAGGTAGCCATCCACCTTCGTGGCTACCTGAAACTGGTCCTCATAGACTATCTCGCCCGGGTCGTTGGTGTAGATAACGTAATACGGGTGCTTGTACTTCTCCAAAAGCCACATGGCCGGCCTTATCATCCTGAGCATCTCATCCGAATTTTCGGTCTTGAACCAGCAGACGACAGGCTCCTGATTCTTGCACTGCGGCGGCCATGGCAGGTGCATAGCAAACCAGGAATCGATCTCCTTAAAAAGATCTGCGTCTTCCTGCTCCATCTTATCGTCTTGCACCATCTGCCAGCACATGCTGAAGATGCCCTTGCCCTGAAGCGTATTGAGGGCCAGCTCCTTTCCCTGTATCCTTACGTATTTAAAATCCATTGCCATAGGGGCCTTCTCCTATTCATCTGTAAGAATGCTCTTGAGCGTATCTATCTGCTCCTGGCTTGCTCCTCCGGACAAGAGGAAGCTCTCCGCGTATACAGAAAGATCTTCTGTCTTTATATCCTTGCAGTCCAGACCTGCCATATCCTTTATCATAGGATCCAGCACGTATTCCACGATAGTATTGTAGCGGGCGATGTCGTCCGCGGGATTTATCTGATAGTAGTTATCGTAGGTGACCATGTAATCGTCCACGATCTCCTGGTAGCTTGCACCGCAAAGAGCCTCTATAAGCATGCAGACAAAGCCTGTTCTGTCCTTGCCCTCCGTGCAGTGCACAAGGTAAGGCCCGCGGTTCTGAGCCATTGCAGCAACCACGCCTGCTGCTTTTCCCCTGAACTCTTCCGATCCGAAGTTCATGTTCATGGCAGCCGGATAGACCTTGTCATCTTCGAAAAGTGACAGCCAGTAGTCGGAACTGAAACCGTCCGCAGCAATGTAGCCTTTCATCTTTTCGTTAGTATCAGCCAGGTCAGCCACGTAGCGAACGCCTGCTATAGAGATCAGCTCATCTACGAATGGCGCCCTCAGGTGCTGGTTATCGCAGGGAGAAGCCGAGCGGTAGATGCGGCCTTCTTTTATATCCCCGACCTTTATGTTCCTGAAATTTGCGAAAACCATGTCGTTGGGGAACTTGCTTCTGTCGTCCTGGTAATGGATGTCCCTGGCCTGCTGAATGTCCAGAAAAGCGCCGGCCGTGTTGAGCGTTACATCCGCGGTATCCGCATCAGAAAGTCCGGACACAGTCCACAGATCCGCACCGCTGTTTATGCAGGCTTTGATATACGGATAGCCCGGGTAGGCCACAAGCAGAGGCTGACCGTTAAGGGTGTAATACCCGTTGTAGTAAGGCAGGCCTTCCAGCTTCAGACCGTTGGAAAAGCTTATATCTACGCTGTCTCCGTAGTTAAAGCCCAGCTTGTTGAACTCTTCTATGCTAAGCTCTATGTATACGCCGCCGAATTCAGTCTCGTGACTGATCTTTGCGCCTTTAAGCTCCGGCGCAGCTGGCTTTTTCTCTCCGCAGGCGGTAAGCCCGGCAGCTATCATGCAAATGCACAGGATCAGAGAAACGATCCTTAGTCCCGTAGAATGATTTTTCATAAAACAAAGACCCCCTTTTATCAGTATACCAATAAATGGGAGTCTGCGCAATTTTATTATCGTCCGCTAATCATGCCTTAAAGGCGACCTTTACTATCTTCATATTTACCAGGCTGTCGCAAAAACGAATCATCAGCTTGTGGAACAGGCCTACATTCGGGTAGATATCCCTGTATCCGCGCATGTAGCTTCTGGCCGTTACCGATGCGAAATCGTTGCTCCAGTCTTTAAGCGCCGCCTCGTCTTCCAAAGAGAAGAACGCGTTGACATCAGTTATCCCTGCCTCTTTGAGCCAGGTCTTGCGCATAAGCTTTGCACCGCGTTCGTTGCAGGAATCAAAGGCCAGCACCGCTCCGGGGAAGCGCTCCGCCATAGCGCAGAAAAGCTTCTTAACGTCCGCCCTTCTGAAGTAGTAGAAGACGCCTGCCGCAAAGAATACAGCTCCGTCCGCAGCATCTATCTTATCCATCCAGGCGTGGTCGTTCAGATCGAAGGCAATATTCTGCTCGCGATCCGCTGCGGGAAGCAGTTCGTCCCTGACCTTGATAACATCCGGAAGATCTATGTTGTAGCCCTTGCACTGACCGTTGTCCACCTTGGAAAAGGTATCGTCTAGGCCGCAGCCGAGATTCACCACTGCCGCCTTGGGGTGGTCCTTCAGGTAGCTTTCCACCTCGCAGCGCAGGTCGTACTGCCTCTGAGCAACCTCCAGCGCACCGAACAGCCCGGCAGCCGATTCCATCTTTTTGCGTTTGGCGTCAAAATCGTAGTCCAGGCTATCGCATATCCTTTTAGCCTCAGGGTCCGAGAACAGCTCCGGGAAACGCTCGGAGCACACCAGCCTCCCAAAAAGCGGGATCACCAGAGTCTCCTGAATAGTATTCTTTTCGATGTGATATTTCATAACTGCTCCTTATCCAAGTGCCACGTCCAGAGCCATCATCAGGCTGAAGCCCACGGCAAAGGACACGACGCCTATATTCGAATGCTTGCCGGCAGACATTTCCGGGATCAGCTCTTCCACGACCACGTACAGCATGGCCCCTGCCGCAAAGGACAGAAGGTAAGGCATTGCAGGCACAACCATGCCGGCTATCAGGACGGTAAGGCCGCCGAACACCGGTTCCACGGCCCCGGACAGAACGCCCAGCCAAAATGACCTGGGCTTGCTTTTTCCCTCCGCGTACAGCGGCATGGAGATTATGGCACCTTCCGGAAAGTTCTGGATGGCTATGCCAAGCGCCAGCGCCAGTGCAGCGCCGGCCGTGATATTCGCAGAGCCGCTTACCAGCCCCGCGTAGACCACGCCCACAGCCATGCCTTCCGGAATATTGTGCAGGGTAACAGCCAGGACCATCATGATAGTTCTGCTGAGCCTGGTCTTAGGGCCTTCAGTCTGCTCCGCCTTGTCTATGCTCCTGTGCAGATGCGGAATTATATGATCCAGAAGAAGCAGGAACAGTATGCCAAACCAGAAGCCTATAAAGGCCGGAAGAAAAGCCCACCTGCCTTTGTCCGCAGACTGCTCTATAGCCGGAACTATGAGGCTCCAGATGGATGCCGCAACCATGACCCCTGCCGCAAAGCCTGTAAGAGCGCGCTGCAGCCCGGGTCTGAGGTCCTTTTTAAGGAAGAATACGCAGGCTGCGCCGCCGGCAGTGCCTATGAATGGTATAAGTAGCCCCAGCGCGACAGTCTTTATTTCCACCCGAATAATCCTTTCTTCTCAGCGGGGGCTGATTCTATGCCAAGGCAGGTATAGCCTGTAGCATCTATTGCAGCTTTGAGTTTTTCTGCGTCTACCGGGCCGTCTGTAAGGAAAGTGGCTTCCTTTTTGCTCCTGGAAGCGCTAACTTTTTTAGCTTCAGGAACTGCCGCGCGTATAGCATCGCAGATGTGAGCCTCGCACATTCCGCACATCATACCGTCTATTTTCATCGTTGTCTTTAACATGGTGTATCTCCTTTTCTGTTGCAATTTTAGTTAGCGTATGCTAATCATGTAATTATAAAATACAACGGACCTGTTTTCAAGTCCGTTGTACGATAAACCAGTTTTTATTCTCAGAACGTATCCATCAGCATGTGCATAAGGATCGACAGTGGCAGGAAGATCTTCAGTCTTTTTTACCCGAACAGTATCGGCACAAGGAAGAATCCGATAATATTGCTGAGGAAATGCGGAATGAAGCTGATCAGGCAGTTGCCGGTCCTGCGGTACAGGATCGCAAAAAGGATCGCGTCGATGAAAATAGCTCCGAGGTCCCACGCAACGATCCCCGCAGGACCTGCGGCATAGTGCGCCGCAGCAAAGAGTACGGCCCCGGCTATAGCCACCGGCCAGAACAGAAAGCGCTTCATGCCCTTACCCACAAAGAACGCGCGGTATTCGATCTCTTCTCCGAGTACGGAAACGACCTGAGTAAGCAGCAGCATGGGAAGCTGATCAAGGCCAGGCACATCTAAGCGCCCCAGCACATGGTCTATATAGGCGCTGCCGAACACCGCCTTGCTCAGAAGCATCTCGACCGGGGACAAAACCAGCATGAAAAGGATCAGGGGGATCACCCACGGCTTTTTCAGATCCGGGAAGAAGCGTTTGAAGCTCAGCCCGGATTCGGAATCGGGCGTTTTTTCAATGCCCTCGACGATGAAAAAGCACG
>JAZQIH010000210.1:0-16810 GCA_045541015.1 Anaerovoracaceae bacterium
CCATGGAATACCTGCGCACCCAGCTTCACCTGCGCCCAAGGACCAACAAGTTCTCGGCGGTGTTCAGGGTAAGGAGCGTTGCAGCTTATGCCATCCACAAGTTCTTCCAGGAGAAGGGCTTCGTTTACGCGCACCCACCCATCATTACGGCTTCCGATGCCGAGGGTGCCGGCGAAATGTTCCACGTAACCAATTTCGACCTTGCAAATGTTCCCAAGAACCCGGACGGAACCGTAGATTACAGCAAGGATTTCTTCGGAAAGAGCGCTAACCTTACAGTTTCCGGCCAGCTGGAGGCAGAGATCTTCGCGCTGGCTTTCAAGAACACATATACCTTCGGACCCACCTTCAGGGCTGAGAATTCCAATACCACACGCCACGCCAGTGAATTCTGGATGATAGAGCCGGAAATGGCCTTCGCGGACCTTACGGACGATATGGACATCATCGAGGAAATGGTAAAGTACATAATCAATTATGTGCTTGAAGAGTGCCCGGCGGAGATGGCGTTCTTCAACCAGTTCGTGGACAAGGGCCTTCTGGACAGGCTCCACAACGTCGTAAGCAACGATTTCGTGCGCCTTACCTACACAGAGGCCATAGAGCTTCTGCAGAAGGCAAACAAGAAGTTCGAATACCCGGTAACAGGCTGGGGCATGGATCTTCAGTCCGAGCACGAGCGCTACATAACAGAGGAGATCTTCAAGAAACCGGTCTTCCTTATCAACTATCCTAAGGAGATAAAGGCGTTCTACATGCGCCGCAACGACGACGGCAAGACCGTTGCTGCATGCGATCTTCTGGTGCCCGGCATTGGCGAGATAGTCGGCGGATCCCAGAGAGAGGAGCGCTACGATGTTCTTAAGGGCATCATACAGGATCTTGGCATGGACGAGGCCAACTACTGGTGGTACCTGGAGCTCAGAAAGTACGGCGGCGTAAAGCACAGCGGCTTTGGCCTTGGCTTTGAGCGCATGATCATGTACCTTACAGGCGTGGACAACATCCGCGACGTCCTGCCGTTCCCGCGCACCCCGCGCAGCGCAGACTTCTAAAAAAAATAAAAAAAGACCGGCTGGAAGGCCGGTCTTTTGAATTGCTTTATTTGTCCGGGTTGGCAACGTAGTAGGCGTACCATTCTTCGAAGGTTATGCCGCTGTCCATTATGTCTTTGGCGTATTCTGTGCCTACGTAGCGGTAGTGCCAGGGCTCGTACACGTAGCCGGTAAGGTACTGTTTGCCCGGCAGGTAGCGCAGTATGAAGCCGTATTTCCAGCAGTTGTTCTGCAGCCAGGCGTATTCCGCGGTGTTCTCGAAATGCGCGGAGATGGACGCCACGTTTATATCCACTGCAAGCCCCGTCTGGTGCTCCGAGTGGCCCGGCCTTGCGGAGTAGGTGTCGGCCTCGGCTGTTCCGGCATTCCTTGCGTAGCCTGTGTAGAAGAGGTTCTGGATGGCCCAGGTCCTGTAAGGCGAGACCGCTCTTAAGGACAGCCCTTCGGCTCTGGCCGCTTCTACCATCTGCTTGAAGGCTTCGGCGGCTGTGGATTCCAGCTCCCCAACGCCGTAACCGCTTAAAGCTGTGGTCTGGGGCTTGTCGCTGTCCTCCACGTAGTAGTACTTGTTTACCAGGACCAGATAGCCCTTGCTCATGTCCGCATGCTCTATATCAGTGTAGAAAGGCTTGTCTATCCCCGCGTTCACCTCGGCTACTACATCTGTAAGGGCCTTGTCCGGGTTCGCGGCGCGGTAGGCCTCGTAGCGGTCCAGGTAAGCGTCTATGTAGTACTTTTCGCTGCTGTAGGGCTGAGCGGTGTTAACGTGTTTTACCACAGCGGCGCACAGGGCCTCGTCTATAACGTCCGGATCTGCGCCCTCGGTCTTCCGGACTTGCTTGAGCCTGTAAGCTTCGTATTTGTCGTAAAGGGCAGTGTCGTAGCCCTCTGTCTTTTCGTAGGCCAGGGTGGTGTTTACCAGGCGCACTATGTCCTGGTCTGCCATGTCAGGAACGCTGTCCTTCTTGCTGAGGTACGCAGCCAGGTTCTGCTCCAGGTAGCCTTTTTCCGCGCGCAGCTTTACGACCCTGGGATCGTAGTCCGTAAGCAGGGTCTCGGCCGTTTTGCCTTCCTGAAGGCCGCTCAGGTAATCTTTGAAGTTGGCCTTCTGGTAGCGCGGATCCGATGCAATATCTATGATCTCCGGCGTGGCAGGCGATGCCAGCAGGACCTGCTGTTCGTCTTCGGAGAAGATGGCCGTTATGCTGCCAGCCTGGTCCTTGGTGTAGCCCAGCTTTGCAAGCTTGTAGCCGGTGGTGCCGGTGTAGTAGATATAGGCACCTGCCGCAGCCAGGCAGATGACCAAAGGAATTATGATAAGTGCTGCTTTTTTGCCCCTTTTCATTGATACCCTCCATAAAGCACGATGCTTTCATGAGATTATATCACCGAACTCGGGCTGCCGCAATCGTTGACAAGAACGTCCCGTGATTGTAAAATTAATAAGTTCGGATGACACAGCCGCAAGGAGGCCTTCCATGAGCGAGAATTTCAAGTTTTTCCAGCACAAAGAATGCGAATATTTTCCCTGCCACAAGGGCGTTCCGGAGGAGGATTTCAACTGCCTTTTCTGCTACTGCCCGTTGTATTTTACAGGAGACAGCTGCGGAGGCAACTTTGCGTACACCAAAAGCGGCATAAAAAACTGCATAGGCTGCAGCAGGCCGCACCGCAGAGAAAACTATGAGATCATCATAGAAAAGCTCAAAGAAGCCATGAAGATATCCGCAGATCAAAAATGTGCGGTGGAACTGGCCAAAGAGGCCGAAAAAGCTCAAAAATGACGCTCTGCGGGCTCCTTTGTGCTTTACAAAAGAGCTTAAAATTTGTATAATCAAATTTGGCTGGTCAGCCGGCCTTATGATCAAGATAACTATTATTTAGGAGGAAGCTTAAGATATGAAAGGCTACAAAGCAGACACTATCAGAAACATCGCACTGCTTGGACACGGCGGCACAGGAAAGACAACATTCCTTGAGGCTGCTCTTCTTGCAACTGGAGTTATCAGCAGGATGGGTAAGGTGGAGGACGGAAACACCGTATCCGACTTCGACAAGATGGAAATAGAAAAAGGATATTCCATCTCCATGTCCATAGTTCCTGTTGAATACAACAAGACCAAGATCAACTTCCTCGATACACCGGGCGTATTCGATTTCGTAGGCGAAGTCAATTCCGCTATCAAGGCCGCTGAGGCAGCAGCTATCTTTGTAGATGCATCCTCCGGCATCCAGGTAGGAACAGAGAAGGCATGGGAGATCTGCCAGCAGTTCTCCGTTCCAAGGTTCTTTGTCATCAACAAGATCGATAAGGACAATGTAGATCTGAATCGCGTCATCGCAGAGCTCAAGGCAAAGTTCGGCACCAGCGTAGTAACTCTGGACGACAAGGACGCTCTCAACGAGGCAGTAGCTGAAACAGACGAGGAACTCATGGAAAAGTTCTTCGAGGGCGAGGAATTCACAGACGAGGAGTTCAGCAGAGGACTCATGAGCGGCATCTCCAGCGGAAGCATCTGCCCCATCATGTGCTGCTCCGCAGTTAAGGGCACCGGCGTTAAGGAAGTCCTGGACAACTGCATCAAGTACGTTCCCAAGGCAAACGGCAGCGTAAAGACCGTAGACGGAGAAGAGATCCCCTACGGCGACGGCCCCGTTGCAGTATACGTATTCAAGACCATCGCAGATCCGTTCCTCGGCAAGATCTCTCTTGCAAAGGTAATCCGCGGCAAGCTCACACCGGCTATGGTCGTTTACAACACCACCGCAGAAAAGGAAGAGAAGCTTGGTTCCATGTTCTTCCTCCGCGGCAAGACTCAGGGAGAGTGCCCGCAGGTACTGCCCGGAGATATAGTTGCACTGGCTAAGCTCCAGTTCACCCAGACCGGAGATACACTCTGCGATAAGGCCGCTCAGGTCAAGTTCCCCAGAGTTGAATATCCGCAGCCCACACTCTTCACCGCTATCGAGCCCAAGGCTAAGGGCGATGACGCTAAGGTTGCAGCAGGCATCTCCAAGCTCAGAGAAGAAGATCCTTCCTTCAGCTACGAGAGAAACGCTGAGACCCGTCAGTCCCTGCTCGGTACCCAGGGAGATATCCAGACCGGCATACTGCTCCAGAAGCTCAAAGACAGATACGGCGCAGACGTTTACACAGTAGACCAGAAGGTAGCTTACAGAGAGACTATCAAGGGCACATCCGATGTTCAGGGTAAGCACAAGAAGCAGACCGGCGGTTCCGGCCAGTACGGTGATGTTTACATCAAGTTCGCTCCTTCCACAGAAGAGTTCGAATTCGTGGATGAGACAGTCGGCGGCTGCGTACCTAAGCAGTTCATCCCGGCAGTTGAAAAGGGACTCCGCGAGTGCATGGAGAAAGGACCTCTCGCAGGCTGCAAGTGCCAGAACATCAAGGCTACACTGCACTATGGTTCCTTCCACGCTGTAGACTCCGATGAAATGTCCTTCAAGCTGGCTGCTGCGCTGGCATTCAAGAAGGGTATCCAGGAAGCTAAGCCCTGCCTGCTCGAGCCTATCATGCACGTAGAGATCACTGTTCCCGATGACTACACCGGAGACGTTATGGGCGATATGAACAAGCGCCGCGGCATGATCCTTGGTCTTGAGCCTCAGCACGGCGGCAAGCAGAAGCTGATCGCAGAGGTTCCGCAGTCCGAGATGTTCGACTACTCTGTAGTCCTCAGGGCTATGACCCAGGCTCGCGGAAGCTTCACAATGCGTTTCGAGCGCTACTCCGAGCTCCCCGGAATGCTGGCAGACAAGGTGATCGCTGCACACAAGGCAGAGGAAGAAGCATAAGGAAACCAGGCCACTGGTCAATAAGATGGATAAAGCAGGAGCTTACGGGCTCCTGCTTATTGATTATTTTGGAAAATTGAAATACAATTAATAGAGCTTCGGCTTCGAAGGGGAAGAAGGGAAACAGGACACAAAATGGCAGTCAAAAAAGGTAAAACAGTATTCGTTTGTCAGGAGTGCGGCTTTGAGAGCGCAAAGTGGCTCGGCCAGTGCAGCGCCTGCGGAGCCTGGAACTCATTCGTGGAGGAAAAGGTAGCGCCGCCCGCGGAAGGGGACTCGCGCCGCCGCACAGGCAGCAGCGTTTCCATAAGCGGAAAGACCCGCCCCGTAGCCATAAATAAGGTGGAATCAAGCCAGAAAAGCAGGCTGGATACAGGCATCCCGGAGCTCAACAGAGTGCTTGGCGGAGGCCTGGTGCAGGGATCGCTCACACTCATTTCCGGAGAGCCGGGCATAGGCAAGTCCACCATAATAATCCAGGCAGCGTCCAGGATAGCGCAAAAGTACGGCAAGGTGCTCTACGTTTCCGGCGAGGAATCCGAAGAGCAGATAAAGATGCGCGCAGACAGGGTCTGCCAGGGGGATCTTTCGCAGCTTTTCCTGCTGTCCCAGACCAACATGGACGAAGTAATAGAAGCCGTCCAGGAGGTCCAGCCGATCTTCCTGATAATAGACTCCATACAGACCATGTACACATCCGAGATAGAGTCCGCCCCGGGCAGCGTTTCCCAGGTGCGCTCCTGCGGCAGCCTGCTTATGAACATAGGCAAGGGCATGGACATACCGGTCTTTATAGTTGCCCACGTTACAAAGAGCGGAGAGCTTGCAGGCCCAAGGATAGTGGAGCACATGGTGGATACAGTGCTGTCCTTCAATGGTGAGCGCAGCCAGGACCTCAGGATACTGCGCGCGGTAAAGAACCGTTTCGGCACCACGTCCGAGATAGGCGCCTTCGAGATGAGGGAAGAAGGCCTGGTGGAGGTGGAGAACCTCTCCGAGAGCTTCCTGGAAGGCCTTTCCGACAGCGCGGAGGGCTCCATAGCAACAGCAGTTTACGAAGGCACCCGCCCGCTGCTTATAGAGATACAGGCCCTTACGGCGCCCACAAGCGTTGGATTTGCAAGGCGCACAGGCATCGGCCTGGACAATCAGCGCCTTGGCATGATAATAGCAGTCCTGGAGAGAAAAGCAGGGATCACGCTTATAAACAGGGACATCTACGTAAATATAGTCGGAGGCCTGCGTCCTGAAGGCACAAGCACGGACCTTGCTGCGGCTCTTGCGATATGGTCTGCTGAAAAAGGCGTAAAGATACCGGCCAATATGCTTGCAATAGGTGAGATAGGCCTTACCGGAGACCTTCGCCCCGTGCAGTCTGCGGAAAAGCTCGTAAAGGAAGCTGCAAGGCTGGGATTCGATACCGTAGTGCTTCCCAAAAGGAGCCTGGACAGGATGCCGTCCAAGCCGGAAGGCGTAAAACTGGTGGGAGTCCGCACACTTGCGGAAGCTATCACGGCATCTTCACAGATTTCACAAAATAGGAACGTAAAATAGGCTCAAATAAAACACCAAAACAGCATGGAGGTAGCAAAAATGGCCAAAATACTGATAGTAGACGACGAAGCCGGCATCCGCGAGGCAATACGCGAATACGCTCATTTCAATAAATACGAGACCGACGAGGCAGAAGACGGCATGCAGGCCGTGGCAAAGTGCCTCAACAACGATTACGATCTTATAATCATGGATATCATGATGCCCAAGCTGGACGGTTATTCCGCCTGCAAGGAGATACGCAAGAACAAGGACATTCCTGTGATCATGCTCTCTGCCAGGGGAGAAGAGTACGATAAGCTTTTCGGCTTTGAGCTTGGTATAGACGATTACGTGGTAAAGCCTTTCAGCCTTAAAGAGCTTATGGCAAGAATAGCTGCGGTCCTTGCAAGGAAGAGCCACAACGCGGAGGCAGCAAAGCAGACTGTGCTCAAGTCCGGAGGGCTGGAGGTAAATATGGACTCCCGCACTGTAACAGTGGACGGCGTAAAGGTGGACTGCACCCTTAAGGAGTACGAGATCCTGGCTTACCTTATGCAGAACAAGAACATTGCGCTCTCCAGGGACAGGATGCTGCAGGATATCTGGGGCTACGATTTCTTCGGAGACGACCGCACCATTGACACCCACATCAAGAACCTCAGGGGACGCCTCGGCGAATACAGGGACAAAATAACCACAGTAAGAGGCATAGGCTACAAGTTTGAAGACTGATAAAGAAACCAAAACAGAGAATAAACGCTTCGGCGGAAAGGTAAAAGAGCTGCGATTCCGTATCACAGCTGCTTTTATCATTTTTGCCGTTATTCTGATGGCCCTGCTTTGGATCTTCCAGTCCGTGTTCCTTGACAAATACTACGAGTTTGCCATGAGCAAGCGCTGCGCGGCTGCGGTAAACACCGTGGCCAATTACTATGCCACAAGTTCGGACGACCTTTCCTACGACAGCTTTCTAAGCTTCCTGGGGCAGAAAGCCCAGGACAACGACGTTTACTTCTGGATAGAATCCACAGACGGCACTTTCCACATATCCTCCGAGGACTTTGCCCAGGGAAGGCCCATGATTAATTCCAGGGAGCTTATCTACCAGGCCAGGAAGATGCTTAAAGAAGACCCGGGAAAGACCGTAAGCTTCGTGGCCAAAAGTCACGGCGGGGAGGTAATGGACCGCTGCGTTTACGCAAAATACGTGGAGAGCAGCAACAGGAACCCTGTCTATGTCTATGCTATAGCAGGCCTTGCGCCTCTGGGCCCAGCCGTTGGAATACTGCGCTCCCAGCTGCTTATAGTAACAGGAATAGCGCTTATTATAGGCATATTCGTTGCAAGGTTCACATCCAAGCGCCTTGCCAAGCCTATAACCGCCATGGAAGTTAAGGCAAGGGAGCTTGCAAAGGGCAACTACGATATACACTTTGAGGGCGGAGATTATAAAGAGCTTACGGACCTTGCGGCAACGCTCAACCAGACAGCGGCGGACCTTAAGGCCTCCGATGCGCTGCAAAAGGACCTTATAGCAAACGTTTCCCACGATCTGCGCACGCCTCTTACCATGATAAGATCCTACGCGGAGCTCATAAGGGATATTTCCGGAAATGATCCGGCCAAGAGGGACGAACACCTCTCCGTAATCATTAAGGAAACGGACCGCCTGGACGATCTGGTGGGGGATATACTGACTCTTTCCAAGATGCAGGCAGGCGTTGTGGAAATGGATATGGAGGACTTCGACCTTCAGCGGGCAGCCGAAGACGTACTCTCCACCTACATGGTAATGGAGCAGGAGGGCTTTGCCATCCACTTTGTGGGCGTGCCGGAGCCTGTAATGGTCCACGGAGACAAGCGTAAGCTGCAGCAGGTCATCTCCAACCTTATATCCAACGCCATACGCTACAGCAAGGATACCAAGGAGATAACAATGTCCTTCTACAGAAGCGAGGGCAGCGTTACCTGTTCCGTAGCAGACAAAGGCATTGGCATAGACGAAGAAGACCAGCAGAAGATATGGAACCGCTACCAGAAGGCAAGCCGTCAGGGCACAAGGAGTGCTCACGGAACAGGACTGGGGCTTTCGATAGCATCAGAAATACTGGAAAAGCACGGCGCAAAGTACGGAGTGGAAAGCAAACCTGGAGAAGGCAGCGTTTTCTGGTTTACCTTGCCCGTAAATAAATAATACCCCGGTACGGACAAGTTTTTTTGCCAAACATATTGACATGGTAAAAAAACGGTGATATCATATCAAATTTTGCTTTATTGACTAAACGTAACTCAGATGTTATAATAACGTCGGAGGTCGTATAGTTATGTTCAAGATTGGCGATAGGGTCGTCTATCCGATGCACGGAGCAGGCCTGGTCGAAAATATAGAAGAAAGGCAGATCTTAGGAGAAGAAAGATCTTATTATATTGTCAGGATCAAGCACGGCAATATGCAGGTCATGGTGCCCGTAAAGGGTGCGGAGGCAGTTGGCTTAAGGAGCATAGTTAAGCCCTGCGATCTTGACTCTGTTTACTCTGTGCTCGGATCTGAATCCACGCCCATGGACGAGAACTGGAATCGCCGCAACAGGGAGAACATGGAAAAGCTCAAGACCGGGGATCTTTCCCAGGTCGCGGAGGTAATAAGGAACCTTACAAGGGTGGACCGCGTAAAGAAGCTGTCCACAGGGGAGAAGAAGCTCCTCAGCAACGCACGTCTTATCCTCTCGTCCGAGATCATGATGGTCCTGGATATACCGGAGGAAAAGGCTCTCGATACGATAGACAAGGCCATTTAGCCTTATCGTTCATATATAACAATACAACAGAATAAGGAGAACAAAATGCTGAAAAAAGTATTCCGCGTAGTTCTTACGTTATGCGGGATGCTGCTCGGCTTCGGAGTGTCGACCTACCTCGTGGAGAACTGGAGCGTTCTTG
The DNA here is from genome assembly GCA_045541015.1 of Anaerovoracaceae bacterium. Taxonomy (GTDB): domain Bacteria; phylum Bacillota; class Clostridia; order Peptostreptococcales; family Anaerovoracaceae; genus RUG13409. The sequence goes on from JAZQIH010000210.1 coordinate 9,351, forward strand.
GCGGTCTGCAGCAGACAGAGCGCACACTGATCGTAATAGTTACCACAGGATTTCTCGGAATCATCTTTTTTAATATCTTCTCGGCACTTTCAAGCAGGGGCGAAAGGATGGCAAATTCCATGGCAACAGAGCTTACTGAAAAGCTCAGCGCCGAGGAACTGCTTCCGGTAGTAATTGGTCTTATCGCAGGATTGGTCATCGCTTACCTTATCTCGCCGATTATTAATGGGATACAGGCGCTGCAAGTGCTGAACCTGAACGTGATAATCACCGTACTGCTTTACCTTTTGTTCGCGTATCTTGGGATCACCATCGCAAGAAAGCTCACGCCCGATCTGCGGGCGCTTTCGTCTGCCGTGCTTCCCAACAAGGAGCAGCAGCCTTCAAAACGCAAGGCCAAGAACCGTTCCGGTGCCGCGCCTAAGATCCTGGACACCAGTGTCATAATAGACGGCAGGATCGTTGACATCCTCAAGACCGGATTCATAGAAGGGGATATAGTTATCCCTTCGTTTGTGTTAGTTGAGCTCCGCCACATAGCGGATTCCTCCGATGCTTTAAAGCGCCAGCGCGGGCGCAGAGGCCTGGACATTCTCAACCGTATCCAGAGCGAATACGGCATAGAGATCTACGAAACGGGCTCGGACAAGTCCCTGGAGGAGATCCCTGAAGTGGATGTTAAGCTCTTAAAGCTTGCCCAGAATATGAAGGGCGTAGTCGTTACCAACGATTTCAACCTCAACAAGGTCGCAGGCATTCAGGGCGTGGGCGTGCTCAACATAAACGAGCTTGCAAACACCTTAAAACCTGTGGTGCTTCCCGGGGAAAAGCTCCAGGTCTTCCTGGTAAAGGAGGGCAAGGAGAACTCCCAGGGCGTTGCCTACCTGGACGACGGCACCATGATAGTCGTAGAAAACGGCAAGAAGCTGATAGGCAAAACTGTGGACACCACGGTAACAAGCGTGCTTCAGACTTCAGCCGGCCGCATGATATTCGCAAAACCGAACTAGCAGCATGTCAAAAGTTTCAGTACTTATCGCAGCTGCGGGCTCCGGAGAACGGATGGGCGGCAGCGTGCCAAAGCAATATATAAAGATAGACGGCCTCACGGTCCTTTCAAGGTCCGTGAAGGCTTTTTGCGCTGTTAAGAGCGTGGCTGAAATAGTGGTCATCTGTCCCGCAGAAGGCAGGGAAATGTGCAGCAGCGTGCTGGCAAGGGACCTTGGCAGCGCAGCTCTTTCTGAAGGCGCCGTTCCTAGGATAAAGGTCTGCGAGGGCGGAGCTGCAAGGCAGGCAAGCGTTGCAAAAGGCCTGGCCGCGGCGGACCCTTCCGCGGACTTCATACTGGTGCACGACGGCGCAAGGCCCTTTGTTTCCGCGGACGTTATAGCAGGCGTCCTTGCCGCTCTTGAGGGCGGAGCAAAGGCTGCAGTGCCTTGCGTAAGCCCCAAAAGCACTATAAGAACAGCGGAAAAGACCCTGGACAGAAAGCTCCTCTACGAGGTCCAGACCCCCCAGGGCTTTGCTGCAGAAACGCTTAAGACAGCCTACGCAAAGGCTGCAGCGGACGGCTTTGAAGGCACAGACGAGGCCGGACTTGCGGAGCGCGCAGGGGTGGAAATAACCATCACCGAAGGCAGCTACGACAACATAAAAATAACCACACCGGAGGATCTTCCCATGCAGATAAGGGCAGGCAACGGATACGATGTCCACAAGCTCGTGGAGGGCAGAAAGCTGATGCTCGGCTGCGTGCACATCCCTTACGAAAAAGGCCTGCTTGGCCACTCGGATGCGGACGTCTGCTCCCACGCTATAGCGGACGCTCTGCTGGGCGCCGCAGCCCTAAGGGACATTGGCTACCACTTCCCGGACAATTCTGTGGACACAGAAGGCATGCCCGGCACGGAAATACTTGAAAAAACAGCACATCTGGTCCAAAACGCAGGCTTTACTATAGTCAATATAGATGCTACAATTGTCGCACAGAGGCCGAAGCTGGCGCCATATATAGAAGAAATGCGCGCCGCAACGGCAAAAGCGCTGGGCCTGGAAACAAGCCAGGTAAGCATCAAGGCCACCACGGAAGAGGGCCTTGGAATAACAGGCAGCGGAGATGCAATAAGCACCTTCGCAACAGCCGTAATAAGGTAAATAACAGGGCAGGCCGCCCGGCCGCAGCCCTTTGAACGAAAGGATAATAAAATGATCAAAGCTTCAAAGATGTTCCTCAGCACTCTAAGGGAAGTGCCCTCCGAGGCAGAGATACCAAGCCACATACTCCTGCTGCGCGCGGGCATGATCAAAAAGCTCGTGTCCGGAGTCTACGCTTTCATGCCGCTTGGCTACAGGACTCTGCGCAAGATAGAGAACATCGTAAGGGAAGAGATGGACGCAGCAGGCGCTCAGGAAGTGCTCATGTCTGCGCTGCAGCCTGCAGAGTTGTGGCAGGAATCCGGCCGTTGGTACGCCTACGGACCGGAAATGATGCGCCTTAAGGACCGCAACGACCGCGAATTCTGCCTCGGACCAACACACGAGGAAATATTCACAGACGTAGTGCGTCAGCAGGTATCCAGCTACAGGCAGCTGCCGCTCAACCTCTACCAGATACAGCACAAATACAGGGACGAGGCACGCCCCCGTTTCGGACTCATACGCAGCCGCGAATTCATAATGAAGGACAACTACTCCTTCGACCGCGACGAAGCAGGCCTGGATGTAAGCTACTGGAACATGTACCATGCTTACGAGAAGGTCTTCGACCGCTGCGGCCTAACCTACAGGCCTGTAGAGGCAGACACCGGCGCCATCGGAGGCAGCAACTCCCACGAGTTCTGCGCTCTTTCCGAGGTCGGAGAAGAGGAGATCATTTACTGCGATCACTGCTCCATGGCAGCTACCGCAGAGCGCGCGGAGTTCAAGGACGCCCCGGCTTCCGCAGAAGAGATGCTCCCGCTCGAAAAGGTCCACACCCCCGGCACCAAGACCATAGAAGCCGTTGCTCAGTTCCTCGGCATTCCCCAGGAAAAGACCATCAAGGCACTGCTTCTTGAGATCTACAGACCGGAAAACGAGAGCGGAGAGCCTGAATACGCCGCCTGCTTCATAAGAGGGGACAGGCAGCTCAACATGACCAAGCTCGTAAACGCCCTTGGCGTTCCCGAATACGCTGTTCAGTTTGCAAATGAAGAGCGCATGGCAGCTGCAACAGGCTGCGTGGGCGGATTCACCGGTCCTGTAGGCCTCCACGACTGCAAGATAATCGTGGATTCGGAGCTCGTAGGCGCAAAGAACCTCTGCGCAGGAGCCTGCGAGGCAGACCACCACATGATCAATGTCAACTACGGCAGGGATTATAAGGGAGATATAGTCACAGACCTCAAGCTGCTTCAGGAAGGGGATCCCTGTCCTGTCTGCGGCAAGCCTGTAAAGTCCGCAAGGGGCATAGAAGTAGGCCAGGTATTCAAGCTCGGCACCAAGTACTCCGTGCCCATGCACCTTACCTATCACGATGAGAACCAGAAGGAGCACCCTGTAGTTATGGGCTGTTACGGCATAGGCGTTACAAGGACCTTCGCCGCAATAGTAGAGCAGCATCACGACGACAACGGCATAATCTGGCCGGTAAGCGTAGCTCCCTACCACGTAGTAATAACCGTTATTAAGCCGAACGACCCTGTCCAGATGGATCTGGCCTGCAACATGGCAGCCCGCCTGGAATCCGCAGGCTGCGAAGTAGTCATAGACGACCGCGATGAGCGCCCCGGAGTCAAGTTCAAGGACGCAGACCTTCTGGGCTTCCCGGTAAGGATCACCGTGGGAAAGAAGGCAGCAGACGGCATAGTAGAATACAAGCTCCGCCGCGGAGGAGACGTAGAAGAGCTCACCGCAGAAGAGGCAGGAGATAAGGCAATAGAGCTCATAAACGCTGAAAAATAGCGCACAGGAGAAGACATGAGAGTCTACAACACCCTTACAAGAAGAAAAGAAGAATTAGTACCGCAGGACCCCAAAAAGCTTACCATGTACGTTTGCGGCCCCACGGTCTATAACTACATCCACATAGGCAACGCAAGGCCCTTCGTGGTGTTCGATACCATGCGCAAGTACCTGGAGTACCGCGGCCAGAAGGTAAAGTTCGTGCAGAACTTTACAGACGTGGACGATAAGATCATAAACCGCGCAAGGGAAGAGGGCATCTCCGCCCTGGAAGTCGGCGAAAAATACATAGAAGCCTACTTTGAGGACGTAAAGAAGCTCAATATCACCCCGGCCACCGTGCACCCCAGAGTAACCCAGACCATGCCGGACATCATAAAGTTCGTGCAGGGCCTGATAGACAAGGGCATGGCTTACGAGGTGAACGGAGATGTTTACTACCGCACCCGCAAGTTCCCCGGCTACGGCAAGCTTTCCGGCAAGAACATAGACGATCTTGAGGCAGGCGCCCGCGTAGACGTAAACGATATCAAGGAAGACCCCCTGGATTTCGCCCTCTGGAAGGCAAGAAAAACAGAAGACGAGATAGCCTGGGAGAGCCCCTGGGGCATGGGCAGGCCCGGCTGGCACATTGAATGCTCCGCAATGTCCAAGAAGTTCCTGGGCGAGACCATAGACCTTCACGCAGGCGGAGAAGACCTGCAGTTCCCGCACCACGAGAACGAGATAGCGCAGTCCGAAGGCCTTTCCGGCAAGCAGTTTGCGCGCTACTGGATGCACAACGGATTCATAAACATAGACGGAGAAAAAATGTCCAAGTCCGCCGGGAACTTCTTCCTGGTAAGGGACATACTCAAGGAGTACGATGGGGAAGTTCTCCGCTACTTCCTGCTCTCCGCCCAGTACAGAGGCCCCATAAACTTCTCCAGGGATCTTATGGAAGCCGCTAAGGCGGGCCTTGAGAGGATGCAGAACTGCAAGGACACCCTTAAGCACCTCATAGCCCACGGTGCAGACGGCGGAATGACTGCAGCTGAGACTGAAAGGCTCGCAGCTTACGATGCCCACAAGCAGAGATTCATAGACAGCATGGACGACGACCTGAATACAGCAGACGCTATAAGTGCTATATTCGAGCTCGTTGCAGACATAAACAGGGATGTGGCAGGCGGAGCAAGCAAGGCATTCGCTGAAGGCGCGTTCAAGCTTCTGGACGAGCTTACAGGCGTGCTTGGCCTTCTGCGCCAGGAAAAGAAAGAGGAGATAGATGCAGAACTTCAAAAGCTCATCGACGAGCGAGCAGCCGCAAGAAAAGCAAAAGACTGGGCAACCGCAGACCGCATCAGAGATGAGCTCGCAGCAAGAGGCATCACCCTCAAAGACACCCCGCAGGGAGTCCAGATCATCCGCTCGTAAGGTGCAGTCCGGTTTTTTAAGGGATCTGATGAACAATGCAGACAGAGCCTAGACTTACAGATGTGCTGGCGCTGGCCTTTCTTGGCGATGCTCTCTACGAGCTTGCCGTAAGGGAAAGGATACTTAGCGAGGGCAATATAACAAGGGCAGACAAGCTGCATAAAGAGGCAGTCCGCTACGTGTGCGCTCCGGCCCAGGCTGCCGCGCTGCGCACCATGATGGACGAGGGCTTCTTTACGGAAGAGGAGGACGCTCTAATAAGGCGTGCCCACAACCACAAGATAGCAACAAAGCCAAAGAACGCGGATCCGGTAACTTACAAGTGGGCCACGGCATTCGAGGCTCTGCTTGGCTTTCTGGACCTTTCCGGCAGAAAGGAAAGGCTGGATGAGGTCATAGCTAAGGCGTTAGCGCTGACGCAGACTCCGCAGGAAAGCAAATAACTGAAGAGTAACAGACAGGATTTTACGATGGCAAAGAGAAACAACCCCAGAACAGGCCCCAAATACGAAAAGGCAGAAAAGCCTGCAAGGCCAACAAGGACAGCCCGCGCAGCAGCGTCTGTAGGCCCAAAACCAGTGGAGCGCAAGGAGAACGCCAACCTTCTGATAGGGCGCAACCCAGTAACGGAAGCCATTAAGGCAGGCCGCCCGGTGGACAAGATCCTTATGCAAAAAGACGCGGAGGGCTCTGCCCGCCAGATAGCAGCGCTTGCAAGGGAAGAGGGCATAACCGTCCAGTACGTGGACAAGCTGGTCCTGGACAAGCTGGCTCCGGGCAAGGCTCACCAGGGCGTTGCAGCCTATGTTGCGGCGCACCACTACGTCGGCGTGGAGGACATACTTGCAGCAGCCAAGGCCAAGCACCAGGATCCTCTTATAATAATCCTGGACGAGCTGGAAGACCCCCACAACCTGGGCGCAGTTCTGCGTTCCGCTGACGCAGCAGGCGCTCACGGTGTTATAATACCATCAAGAAGGTCTGTTACCCTTACCGAGACCGTTGCAAAAGCTTCGGCCGGCGCAATAGAGTACGTACCCGTGGCAAAGGTGGGCAATCTTTCCCGCTGCATAGAGCTGCTCAAATCCAAGGGACTTTGGATAGCCTCCGTGGATATGGACGGCAAGGACTATTCGGAGATGGACCTTACCGGACCTCTGGCGCTGGTAATAGGCGGAGAGGGCAGCGGCGTATCAAGGGTAATACGTGAAAAGAGCGATCATATTGTTTCTATCCCCATGAAGGGCCACGTAAACTCGCTGAACGCGTCCAACGCGGCGGCAATAGTGCTCTTCGAGGTGTCAAGGCAGCGCACTGCTGCCCGCAAGTTATAATAGGAGGTCATCATGCCAGCAGAACTTGAAAAGCTCACAGACGAGCAGCTTGTGGAACTTACACAAAAGGGAGACGCAGCTGCGGAAGAAACTCTGCTCATACGCTACAAGGCGGTCGTAAGGGCCAAGGGCGGCATCTACTACATTGCAGGCGGAGACGGCAACGACATAGCCCAGGAAGGCATGATAGGCCTTGTAAAGGCTATAAGAAGCTACGATCCGGCGCAGGGCGCGTCCTTCTCTACCTACGCGCAGCTTTGCATAACAAGGCAGATAATAAGCGCCATCAGGGGAGCCTCCAGGGAAAAGCACGCTCCGCTCAACGAAGCTCTGTCTTTGGACCTTCCGGTAGGCGCAGCAGAAGACGGCAGCACTCTTGCGGATGTGATACCCGCAGGCCCTGCCAGCGATCCGGAACTTGCAGCCGTAAACACGGAGATACTCAAGGTAGTCCTGCAGCCAAAAAACGCCTCTTTCAGCAAACTTGAGCACGTGGTGATAAGATATATGGTCGCAGGCAAAAACTGCCGTGAAATAGCCGATTTAACGGGTAAAACGCCCAAACAGATAGACAATGCCGTCCAGCGCGTAAGGTCTAAAATAAGGAAGGCTCTGGGCGAAGAGTAAGTGCAGAAAAAGTCGCGTTAAATTCGCTTTTTCGCAAAGAAAGTATTTGACATTCAACCGCAACGTAAGTATAATAATTGGCGTCGTCAGTTTTGGCGGCGCCAACTGAATATGCTGCTGTAGCTCAGTAGGTAGAGCGCA
>JAZQIH010000211.1:0-23799 GCA_045541015.1 Anaerovoracaceae bacterium
CGAACGGCGCTTCGCAGGCCGGACCGGTCCTGGACCGTCCCGCCGTCATAGGCGGCAATGAGTACCGCATAAGCTGCGTCTCCGTGGGCAACCCGCACTGCGTGGTGTTTGCAGACGATCTGGACGCCCTGGATCTTCAGACCGTCGGCCCCGCATTCGAGTACTCGCCGCTATTCCCGGAAAAGGTGAACGCGGAGTTCGTAAGGATCTCCGACCGCGGCAGCCTTGCTGTAAGGCTGTGGGAGCGCGGCAGCGGAGTCACCCTGGCCAGCGGTACCGGAGCCTGCGCAGCAGTCATAGCGGCCTGCGAAAACGGTCTGCTTGCAAAGGGAACAGACGTTGTAGTGCGCCTGCCCGGCGGAGACCTTACCGTAAACTACACGGACGAGCGCGTGCTGCTTACAGGCAGCGCCCAGATAGTCTACGAAGGCAGCTTCGAATACTAAACCGCATCAGGGGGACGGTTCTTCCGATGCATGCATCAGGGGGGGACGGTTCTTCCGATGCATAACAAAAGAGGGCACCTTGCTGGCGCCCTCTTTATTTATTTACCGAACTTCATTTCTTCGTCTATCCCAAGGTCCTTAAGCACCTTGTTGACATCTCTGGTGTAAGTGCCGTCTTCGAGCTGTATCAGGGGGAACCCTATAGCTCCGGTGCCTCTAACTCCTGCGAAAAGCTCGCTGTTGTCCCTGAAGGTTATGAACTCCTTCAGATGATCTATGGAGCCTGTCACATTTATAAAGGCGGGCATCACTCCGTGCGATGTGAGGATAGATATGAACCTCATAGTTCCGGGGCAGACGTTGCTGCCGTAAACTTTGATAGCCATTTCCACGGCCTCCCTTACGCCTTACTGGCAGGTGTAGATGTTCGCAGCCTCGTTGAGTGCCTGCTCGGAGAGCTCCTGGCCGATGCCCGGACGATCGGGAACTTCGTAGTAACCGTTGACCGGCTTGATGTCCTCGTACATTCCGAGATCTCTCATATCCTTCTTGATAGCACCCTCGTGGACTTCGTGGATCAGGAAGTTGGGGATGACTGCCTCGACCTGAAGGCTTGCAGCTGTAGCGATGGGACCGCCGCAGATGTGGAGCTGGACAGCAGCGTCGTAGATGTTAGCCATGTCGCAGATCTTCTTGGTCTCGGAGATACCGCCGCAGATGGTCAGATCCGGCTGGATGACCTGCAGGACGTGCTTTTCGAGGAATTCTCTGAATCCCCAGCGGGTGTAGATACGCTCGCCGCTTGCAAGAGCGATGTGCGGAAGAGCCTTGTGGATCTCCAGCATGTTATCTACGTTCAGCGGGTTGCAGGGCTCTTCATAATAGAATATGTTGAGCGGCTCAAGGCGCTGGCCGAGCTGGATACCGGTGTTCATGTCGGGGTAGGAGTGGGTCTCGATGATGATGTCGAGGTTCGGGCCGCCGACCTTTCTCATAGCTTCAGTGCGCTTGTAGCAGGTGTCGAGCATCTTCTCGGAGAGCTTGCCGCGCATCTTCCAGTTGGGGTTGTTGGCTTCTCTTGCCCACTTGCCTTGATCGGTAACTCCCATGGGGTCTACCTTTATAGCATCGTAGCCGTCCTTGAGGGCGTCTTCAGTTGCCTTTGCGTAATCTGCGGGATCTGTAAGGAAGAGGTGGACAGGGCCCCAGCCGAACTGCAGCTGGCTTGCGTAAGCTCTGATCCTGTCAGTGGTCTTTCCGCCCAGGAGCTGGTAAACAGGCATCTTGTATGCCTTGCCTACGATATCCCAAAGAGCGGTGTCGATAGCGCTCATACCTGCGTTGATGACGGTTCCGCCGCCCATTCCCCAGAAGGTGGAGCGGAAGATGGTCTCCCAGATGGCTTCCGGCTTGAGCGGATCCATGCCGATGATGAGCTGGCCGTAGTCTCTTGCGATGCCTACTGCAGCGTAGTGAGCTACACCGTAGGACAAGCCGACTTCGCCGTAGCCATAGATCTCTTTGCAGTCTGTGTTGATCCTGACGCAAACGACCTTACCCATAACATTAGGTTTGCATTCGATAACGTCTACACTTGTGATTTTCATATATCTCTCCTCATCTTGTACTCGTTTTTATAGTTGACAGATAACGAGCCGTAGAGAAGTATAGTTGTTATACAAGTATACTACGTCACAATTCATATTTTGTCAATGCTTTTTATAAAAAAAGAGCATCAATTCTGATGCTCTGGAATAGTTAGTTTGTTAGTTATCATTTTGTTAGAGATGTATAATATGATTCTGATCTCTTTCTGGATGCCATCAGTTCAGTTATCATTCTCTGCATGTCCCTGTTTTTAATGCTTTCGACGATCTCCCTATGGTGATTCATTACTTTTTGATATCCATGGGATGTTGCAAATGAGCGCTCAACATTCTGTTTGGTTATATCATTGATCACAAATTCGAGAGCATCGTAAATAATATAAAGTGGTTCATTATGACATAAACCACAGACAGCGCGATGGAACTGGAAGTCAAGCTTGTGGAATTGTTCAAGGTCATTTGCATCAATAGCAGCATACATTTTATCAAGAATCTGCTCTAATTTACTTACATCTTTCTCGTCAACGCCTTTTGCCAATGCTAACCTGACACTAGCAATCTGAAGGACGCATCTCAGATCGTTGATTTGAGACGGATCATTACCAAGAAGATTCATATCATATAATTCGCCAAAATAAGACCGGAGATTGAAATCTCTTACAAACGTACCTTCCCCGATACGCGTTTCAGTAAGGCCAATAGCATTGCATCTTTGTATAGCGTTACGTAAAGACATACGGCTTACGCCTAACGCCTCGGATAGTTCGGTTTCAGATGGTAACTTATCTCCTGGAGCCCAAGTTCCTTTTAGGATTTCATTTTGGATATATGAGGATATTTGGTCGGTTAGATTTGTACGAACTATTTTCTTCATTAGTTTTGCCTCTAAGGTTGTAAGGTTGTATTATTTTACAAAATCGTACCACATGATAGTTAAAAAAACAAGCGAAAGATCTCCTGGAAAAAGATTAGATCTTTTTGATTTAATTCTATTGACAAAACTGCTATTGTAATATATCCTACTTGTATAACAAGTTGACAAGATAACAGCCAAGACAGTTTGAAAGGAGGTAATTAATGGCAAACGGAAGTAAAAGCCTTAGAATACGATTCATTGGAACACAATGTTATGAGCTGGAGCTTCCCAATGGAGTACACATTATCACGGATCCGTATATAACTCCGGTGAAGGGATATGCGAACTGTGGGTTCCGGGACTTTTCACTGGACGAAATCGAAAGGTGTGATTACATTCTTCTGACCCACTCACATTGGGATCATACATCTGATATAGGAGAATTATGCAGGAGATTTGGAGCAAGGATCTTTCTTGGAAGCATGGTTGCACCTGATGTTATTGATTTCTTCAAATTGGGGCTTAGTTCCACTATCATTATGAATCCTGGACAAAAATTCATATTTGACGGCTTTGAAATGACGGGATTCCTTGGTGATCACATTAAACTCCCGCCTGCACTGATAGGCGACGGATCACTGAAAAACCTCGGTGGCGCTCCCGATGGATATGAAAGGCTTAGCAGGCTTGGAACAGTCGAGTGCTATAATTTCTGCCTTACTTTGGATAACAATTACAGGATCTTGATGTTTGCTGGTACAGATGAGAATAAAGACGTCTACAAGATCGCTGATGAATTCAGACCCAATCTTCTGTTAAGGCAAATTGTCGGTTCATATGGAATGAAGTGGAATGCGGACATCATAGCCGGACTGAAAGCTCAGCTCACATTGCCTATGCATCAGGAATCCTGCGTAAGAGGCGTATTTGGATTCACCATGGATGAGGCGGTCGAACAAATAAATACAAGACTTAAAGATCTGGGATCTCAAACAACATTCTTTGTTCCAGAACCATATAAGTGGTATACGATCTCTCAAACCATAGGCGAGTAATATTTTATTAACTAATTTTATACTTGTGTTCAGCAAGAAGAATATTTATTTGTATTGTCATTATCTTTTATTAGGAGGATGAAAATGTTACCGACAATCCTTGGCTTTCTGATCATAATCATACTGATGATCCTGATCATGAAATCAAAAGCTGTTGCACCCGTTATCTTTGCTACAGTTCCTGTTGTTGCAGCGCTGATATTAGGATATGGCCTGAAAGATATCACTGGATGGTTCCAGGCTGGTTTCCAGGCAACAGCCAATAATGCGGCGCTTGCTATTTTCGGAATACTCTACTTTGCGATGATGAACGATATCGGAATGTTTGATGATATCGTAAACTTCATTACTAAGAAATTCGCAAACAGTGTACTTCTTGTATTTATTGCTTGCTGGCTCGTTGCTGTTATCTCCACCCTTGATGGAGCTTCCCCGTCGACTATTCTCGTCACTGCTCCGACAATGGTTCCCATCTTCAAGAAGATGAAGATACGCCTTGTAAACTGCGCATTTATAATCACGATGGTAGTAGGTGTGTTCCAGTATCTGCCTTACACCGGAATGATGATGGCTGTCTCTTCCGCTATGGGCGTTGATGTAGGCAACCTCTGGGTCCAGATGATCCCGGCATTCGTTGCAGGTCTTGTTCTTACCCTGGTTCTCACAGTTATCCTTGCTAAACTTGAAGAAAAGCGTATCAAGAGCGGAAAGAACGACAACCTTGTAACTGGTTCTGAAGCAGACGAAATTAAGACAGCTCAGTATTCTGAGTGGCATCTGAAGACACGCAAATTCAACATTCTGCTCACTATCATACTGCTTGTTCTTCTTCTTACCAATACCGTACGTGCACAGGTAGCCTTCGGCGTTATGTTCCCGATCGCACTCGTTCTCAATTACCCGAACAGCAAAGGCCAAGCCGGCGTCATAAAGAAGCACGCTAATATGGCAATGTTCGTAGCAGTCACATTCCTTATGTCCGGTGTATACGCACAGATAATGTCCGGAACCGGCATGATGGACGGAATGGTACAGTTCCTTATCAACCTGCTCCCGGAATCCCTCGGATCCCACATCAGCATCATCTTCGGTATCCTGGCTCTGCCTCTTGGCTTCGTACTCGGACCGGATGCGTTCTACTTCGGTATCATGCCGGCAGTCGGCGGTGTCGCTGTTCGTTATGGAGTATCTGTTGAGGCCTTCTGTGCAACGATCCTTATCGGAAAGGGAATTGGAATGCTGTTCTCACCGACCACTCCGAACCTCTATCTGCTCACAGATATGACAAAGACAGATGTAAAGGATTACTTCAAGTTCACAGCTGTTCCGCTGTTTGTACTGAGCCTTGTAGTACTTGCTATAGCATGTGTACTCGGTGTTGCAACCGTATAATTTAGAATTCAAATCAGACCGATACCGCATATTGCGGTATCGGCTGTGTTTTTTTAGCTATAAGGAGCGTATTATGAAGAGAGCAATATGTCCTTATAATGGGACCATCCCAAATTTTTCAGGTGTTGAGTTTTGTGATTCAACTCTTCGTGAGGGTGAATTATGTCCTGGCGCCTCGTTTACGTATGAAGAGAAGAAAGAACTGATCCGTAGACTCGACAGTATAGGTGTCAGTGAATTCGTTGCTGCATCAGTAGGCACGAATAACAAACCAGATGAAGCTCAGCTCAAATATCTTAAGGAAGTATCTGAGATGGGGCTTAAGATGGGAATGGTATTCTCAATAACAGGAAAAGAAAGTGTAGATATTGTTGCTCAGTATTCACCCAAAATGCTGAGGATCGTTGCTTTTACATCTAAGTACCTTAATCGTGGTAAACCTTTTACTGAAGAAAGCTTCAGGAATAATATTGCTGAAGTAGTAGATATGATAGGCTACATCAAGAATAAGGGCATGAAAGTATCTGTAGGTCTGTGTGACTCCACCCGTGCAGATGCAGATAAACTATTTGAGATGATAGAGGCATTTGCTAAGGCTGACGCCGATGAGATCTCTGTAGTAGATACAGCTGGCTGCGCAACACCTGAAGCAATGACTTATTTAGTATCCAATGCATGCAGGATACTTAAACCTTATGATTGTGTATTAGGTGTGCATTGTCATAATGATCTGGGGCTTGCATTGGCAAATATAATAGCTGCAATAAAAGCAGGAGCAAGAAAAGTTGATACTTGCCTGAATGGATTAGGTGATAGATGTGGGAACGCTTCTCTTGTTGAAGTTGCAGGAGCTTTGGAGTTTCTTTATGGTGTAGATTCTGGTATAGATCTTCCCAAGATAAAGGAGATTGCTGATCTGACAGCTAAACTCTCCGGAATACAGCTTAGTGGAAGCACTCCATTAGTTGGCGATTACGCATTTTCACATCAGCAGAATGTACACATCATTGAGTACCAGAAAGAGCATCTTGCTTGGCAGGGTATCGAGGCTGAGGAGGTTGGCAACAAGACGATAGTTATATTCGGAAAAGCTTCAGGCCCGGTTTCTATTGATTATGAGTGCAGCCAGAAAGGTCGTTACATAGATAAAGCTCTGTATCCTGAGCTGTTAAGAAGACTGGCTAAAGCTGCAGAGTCTAATAAGGGTACAGTCATCCGCTCGGAAGAATTCTGGAAAATGGTTGATGAACTAGAGAAAGAGGCTTGAATATGTCAAGACGTGTATTGATACAATCACCAATACTAGCAGCTGCAGAGCAATACCTTATAGATAACAATTGTGAGATAGTAAGAGGTTCCGGTACTGATAAAGCTTCAGTTATGAAGGATATCGCAGATTGCGATGCCGTAGTGGCAAAAAAGGCAGCTGCATATACATTCGATAAAGAACTGATGGATAACGCGCCAAATCTGAAGGTGATAGCAAGGTTTGGCGTTGGGATCGAGATCATCGATGTTGATTATGCCCAGGAAAAAGGCATTATCGTCACTAACAGTCCTAGAGCTAATAACAATGCTGTAGCAGAACATGCGATGTATCTGATGCTTGCCTGTGCTAAGAACGGTCTTGAACTGGATAAAAAAATCAGAAGTGGCGTGTTCAATAGCGGGAAGCCTCATTTTGCTGTAGAGCTGGAGGGCGCAGTGCTCGGAATCGTCGGATGTGGTCATATAGGAACACTTCTGGCACGGAAGGCTGCAGGATTCGGCATGAAGATCATAGGCTATGATCCATACCTCCCCGTTGAAAAGTTTGTTCCAGAGATATCTCGTAAAGAAACGCTTGAGGAACTGCTTAAAGAGGCTGATTTTGTCTCTTTACACCTTCCCTCAACACCTTCGACAATAGGACTCATATCTGGCAAAGTATTAAGATTGATGAAAAAGAACGCATATCTTATTAATACCTCTAGAGGAGAGGTGGTTAATGAGGCCGAGCTGTGTGACGTGCTTAAAGATGGAGCTATAGCCGGCGCAGGTCTGGATGTCTTTGAAAAGGAGCCTCTTCCCATAGACAGTGATCTGCTCAAACTGGATAATGTAGTTCTTACACCGCACTATGCTGCTTTTACTGAAGGTGCTACAGCTAGAACTGCGATGGAAGTTGTATCAGACATAGTATCTGTATTGGATGGAAAACCTGCTGCGCATGAGGTCACAAAGATTGGGATATCAAAGAGATAGGAGGACAATGCAATGGTAAGAACTTGGAAAGACCTGCTTAAAGGAAAGCGTAAAATATACCAGCATATGGTTCAGCAACCTTGGCCGGAATTCATTGAAATGATGAAACTCGGTGGCATGGACGCTGTTTCGGTTGATAACGAGCATGCTCAGTTTACTTATGAACAGCTTTTAAATATGCTCAGGGCTGCAGAGGCCTATGATCTGCCAGCAATGCTGAGGATCCCTGAAATCAATGAGACAGAGATAAAGAAATCTCTCGATATGGGCTGGCATGCCTTAATGGTTCCTGATATCAAAACTGTAGAGGATGCGAAACGAGTTATTTCTTATACAAGATATAGACCAGCTGGTGTAAGAGGCGCTTGTCCTTTTGTGAGATCCGCAGATTATGGAATGGGCGGTCCGGATGTGTATGCCAGATCCAATGATGCTATTTGTATTTGGCTTCTTCTTGAGGGCATTGAAGCTATTCAGAATATGGAAGAGATCATGAAGCTTGATGGTTTTGACATTATATCTGTAGGGCCGTGGGATCTTTCAGTAGCTCTCGGAGTACCTGGACAGGTCAATCATCCCAAGGTGCTTGAGGCTAAGGCAAAAGTAATTGAACTTGCCGGAAAGTATGGAAAGTATACTTCCATGGGAATGATGAAGCCAGAAGATGTGCTTAAGTATAAGGATAACGATGCGGTTAAGATCATAAATGACTACAGGATCCCGCTTGTAGAGATGATGAAGACATTTAAGGCTACATCAGATGAAATAGCTCGTCTTTTATACTGATGTAATGACTTAAAGAGGTGAGAATATGATTCGAGAAAAAGATAAGGATCTGATCAGAAAGCTTGACCTTCAGTATCCAGCTGTTGCTATCCGTATGTGCCTTGAAAAGCCAAATGTTCCAAGGTATGATGGTCCGGAATGTGCGTTCTGCCAGTTTGTAAAGTATGCACAGGATACAGGAAAGCATTTCTATATGCAAATGGAGGATGATCAGTGTTATGGTAAGCTGGCAATGGGGATGATAGATAAGCCGCCTGTAACAGCAAGCGGGCAGGCCGGCTATGACTTCGGCTGCTATCAGACACCAATGGGGTGCAGGCAGCTTTATCAAAAGATGCCTATACTTGAACCTGGTACGATACGATATGTGGAGTTCTGCCCTGCAATTGATTGTGATTTTGATCCCGATCTGTTGTTTTTCATAGCAGATCTTCCAAAGGCAGATATCCTTATGCGCGCTACGAGCTGGGTGTCCGGTGATCTGTGGGAAAGCAAATCATCACCGGTAGTCAGCTGCAGCTGGATGTATGCATATCCTATCATATCCGGAAAAGTAAACCATATAACAACAGGTTTTTATCACGGACTCAAACGTCGCAAGGCCTATCCTGCAGGACTGCGCATGATCTCTGTGCCTTATCAGAAGATCCCTGAATTTTTCTACGCACTGGAGAATATGGACTGGACGCTGATCGCTTTCCGTAATGACGAGGAAAGCAAAGCAGATCTTAAGGCTAAGATGCAGCACTGGCAGGATATGGCCGCTGAGCTTGGCAGCCATGTAGATCTGAAGTAGTCCAGGTGATTACCACTAATATAACAAAACGGATCGAGCCCGGGCAGATTATGAATGTCTGCCCGGGTCTTTGTATCTTGCAAAATCCGGCGCGCGGGTATATTATTATTTCATTACGATAAAGAGGCAAAGAACATGGCAAAAGTACCTGCAGACAAGCAAGCGATATTCGAGTCCATGCCTATCCCAAAGGCATTGGCAACACTGGCTATCCCAACGATAATCAGCCAAATGATAAGCGTTATCTACAACATGGTGGACGCTTTTTATATTGGCCGCACAGGCAATCCGTACATGATGGCAGCAACGAATCTGTCCATGCCGGTAATGCTGCTCAACATTGCTTTCTCCAACCTGTTCGGAGTAGGCGGCGGCAGCCTTATAGCAAGGCTGATGGGCGAGAAAAACACGGATCAGGCCAAGTCTGTAAGTGCGTTCAGCGCCTGCGGGGCAGGGCTCATAGCCATTATCTATTCGGCGCTGATAGGGCTCTTCCTGGATCCTGTTCTGCGCTTTCTTGGCGCATCGGACCAGACCATTCCGTTTGCAAGGCAGTACACACTGTACGTTGTTGTTATAGGCTGCATTTTTTCCACGCTTTCCATGTCTCTGGCTTTCCTGCTGCGCAACACTGGTTATTCCACACAGGCAAGCATAGGCCTTTCCGGAGGCGGAATACTTAACATGGTCCTGGACCCGCTGTTCATGTTTGTGATCCTTCCGCGCGGCCTGGAGGTTACAGGCGCTGCAATAGCAACGCTGCTCTCCAATATTTGCTCCTGCGCCTACCTGGTGTACGCTGTGCTCAAGGCCTCCAAGGTGGCTCCTCTGAGCCTTTCTCCAAAGGATGTAAAGAGCATCACCAAAGCTAATGTAAAAAAGATATTCTCCGTAGGTATACCTTCGGCTGTACTTACAGGCTTATTCGATATAGCCAACGCATGCGTAAACATGATAGCATCCGCCCACAGCGATCTTGTTCTGGCCGCTTTCGGAATCATCATGAAGGTGGAACGTATCCCGAACGCCTTCAACGTTGGTATCGCGCAGGCTATGCTGCCTATAGTAGCGTACAACTATGCGTCCGGGAACCACGAACGCATGAAAAAGACCATTAGCTTTGCAAGGGTCTGCGGTCTTACAGTTTCAGCTGTAAGCATCATAATGCTGGAGTTATTCGCAAAGCCGGTAACCAATCTGTTCCTGAGCACAACAAAAGGGGACCCTGCATCTGCGGTCGCAACCGTTGCTTACGCGGCGGCCTTCCTGCGTGTCAGGTGCCTGGCCTCGCCGGTGCAGTTCCTCAACTACAGCAGCTCCTACAGTATGCAGGCCATGGGAAACGGCGCCGGAACAATGATCCACGCCATCTTCCGCGAGCTGGTATTCTATATTCCGTTCATGTTCATACTGGATAAGATATTCGGAGAGGTGGGCCTTGCGGCAGCGCTTCCTGTTGGCGAAGCCTGCGGCGCGGTCGTAGCGCTCATACTCGTAAGCCGCACCATAAAAAGGGCTGGACTTAAAGAGTAAAAAACTATGGCGGCACCGTACAACAAGGAAGAATTATTCGAATCGATGCCTATCCCAAAGGCGCTTGCCACACTGGCTGTTCCGACCATAATCAGCCAGCTGGTCCACCTTGTCTATAACATGGTAGACGCCTTCTTCATAGGACGCACAGGCAACTCCTACATGGTGGCATCCACCACGCTGTCCCTTACCATGATGTTCCTGCACATGGCCTTTTCCAACTTGTTCGGAGTGGGCGGCGGCAGCCTTTTCGCAAGGCTCATGGGCAGGAAAGAGCCGGCCCAGGCAAGGACGGTGAGCGCTTTCAGCATCTGGGGCTCCGCGGGCATTGCAGTGCTATATGCTCTTATAATCGGAATATTTACGGATCCCATCCTGAGGTTTCTCGGCGCGTCGGACGACACACTTCCTTACGCCAGACAGTACGCTTTCTTTGTAATAGTCCTGGGCAGCCTGCCTGCAATTCTTTCCATGACTTTGGGCCATCTCCTGCGCAACGCAGGCTATTCCAAGGAGGCCAGCTTCGGACTTTCCGCGGGCGGGATAATAAACATGGTCCTGGACCCGCTGTTCATGTTCGTGATACTTCCCAGAGGGCAGGAAGTAGCCGGCGCGGCTCTGGCCACACTGCTTTCCAACTGCTTCTCCTGCGTATATATGCTGTTTGCGGCGCACAAGGCGTCGTCGGATTCTCCGCTCAGCCTTGACGCAAGGCAGGCTGTAAAGATCAGCAAAGAAAATGTCAGCAGGCTTCTTGCCGTAGGCGTACCGTCCGCTATACTAACGGGTCTTATGGACCTTGCGAGCATGGCTCTCAACAGGCTGGCTTCGGCTCACAGCGACCTTGTACTTGCAGGCCTCGGCCTTGTTATGAAGGTGGAAAGGGTGCCTAACGCCATAAACGTAGGCATTTGCCAGGGCATGCTCCCCATAGTTGCGTATAACTTCGCTTCCGGCAACCACGAGCGCATGAAAAAGGTCATCAGCTTTGCGAGGATGTGCGGCCTTATAGTGTCGTGCTTCGGCATCTTGTTGTTCTCGTTCCTGGCAAAGCCGGTAGTCAGCATATTCCTGAGCACCACCGCCGGCGATACCGCAAGTTCGGCGATAACCATAGCCTACGCAGCTACTTTCCTGAGGATACGCTGCCTGTCGGCTCCGTTCGGCTTCCTCAACTACAGCTCCTCTTACACCATGCAGGCCATGGGCAACGGCAAGTTCACCATGGTGCACGCGATAGTCAGGGAGCTTTGCTTCTACATACCCATGATGTTCGCGTTCGACAGGTTCTTCGGAGAAAATGGACTTGCGGCTGCTTACCCGGTATCCGAGCTGTTCAGCGCGGCCCTGGCCCTGTTCCTGCTGCAGACGACCATCAAGCGCGCCAAACGCGACCACCTGCTGTAACGATATCAAAAAAAGAAAAACCGGGGAGACACTCCCGGTTTTTAAGTGCATTTAACTTATGCACGTGTGGGGACGGGTGAGATTTACTCTTCTGCCTTTGCCTTGTTGTAGGCAAGTGTCATCCTGGATACCTTCCTGGAAGCTGTGTTCTTGTGGATGGTATTCTTTGCAGCAGCCTGCATAAGCTTCTTCTCAGCAAGAGCGAGCTTTTCCTTTGCGGTACCGAAGTCCTTTGCAGCCAGAGCCTTGTAGAAGTTCTTGATAACGGCCTTGAGGCTGTTCTTTACACGTCTGTTGTAAAGGGTCTTCTTGTTGATAACACTGATTCTTTTCTTAGCAGATTTGATATTCGCCATTAATAATTCACCCCACTTTCGCAAAATATCACTCGTGAAGTATACTATGATTGTTGCGCTTTTTCAAGTTTTTTTTTATAATATATTGCAATGTATAAATTGTTGGTGATTTTGCATCAGGGGGACGGTTCTTTCGATGCATGGCCATGCATCGAAAGACCCGTCCCCCTGATGCAAAATCACCCCTATATCGAGGACACATGAACGATTACCAAAAGTATATTAGAAATTTCAGCATCATAGCGCACATAGACCACGGCAAGAGCACGCTGGCGGACAGGCTCATAGAGGCCACCGGCACCGTAGCCCACAGGGACATGAAAGAGCAGTTCCTGGACAACATGGATCTGGAGCGCGAACGCGGCATAACCATCAAACTGCAGACCACCCGCCTTGTATACAAAGCCAAGGACGGCAACGAATACATTCTCAATCTTATAGATACCCCGGGCCACGTAGACTTCAACTACGAAGTATCCCGCAGCCTTGCAGCATGCGAGGGTGCGGTGCTTGTCGTGGACGCAACCCAGGGCGTGGAGGCCCAGACCCTTGCCAACGTCTACCTGGCGCTGGACGAGGACCTTGAGATACTCCCCGTGCTCAACAAGATAGACCTCGCCTCCGCCCACCCGGAGGAGGTACGCGCGGAGATAGAGGACGTAATAGGCCTGGACGCATCCGGAGCTCCCTGCATATCCGCAAAGGAAGGCATCAACATAGACGCTGTCCTGGAGGACATAGTAGCCAATGTTCCTGCTCCAAACGGAGACCCGGACGCTCCGCTCAAGGCCCTCATATTCGACTCCTACTACGACAACTACAAAGGCGTGGTCATCTACACCCGCATCATGGACGGCTCTGTTAAAGCAGGGGACACCATACTGCTCATGAACACCGGCAAAAAGTACGAGGTAACAGAGGTAGGCGTAAACGCGCCTTATCAGACCCCGGTAAAAGAGCTCTCCGCCGGCAGCGTAGGCTACATCTGCGCGTCTATAAAGCAGGTCCGCGATGCCCGCGTGGGCGATACCATAACCCTTGCCGAAAGGCCCGCCAAGGAGGCGCTCAAAGGTTACAAAAAAGTGCAGCCCATGGTCTACTGCGGCATCTATCCCACCCCGGACGAAAAGTACGAGAACGTAAAGGACTGCCTGGAAAAGCTGCAGGTAAACGATGCGGCCTTCGTTTTCGAGCCCGAAACATCCCAGGCCCTTGGCTACGGCTTCAGGTGCGGCTTCCTGGGGCTTCTCCACATGGAAATAATAGTGGAGCGCCTTGAGCGCGAATTCGACCTGGAGATAATAACCACATCGCCCTCCGTTATCTACAAGATAGTGGAGCACGACGGCACGGAGCGCTACATAGAAAACCCCAGCAACCTGCCGGATCCAACCCAGTATGACCACCTGGAAGAGCCAATGGTAAAGGCAACTATTATGGTCCCCAAGGACTATGTAGGCCCCATAATGGAGCTCTGTCAGAGCAGGCGCGGCGTAATGGAGCACATGGAATACATCACACCGGAGCGCGTAGGCCTGCACTACATGCTGCCTCTCAACGAGGTCATCTACGATTTCTTCGACGCTCTTAAGTCCAAGACCCGCGGCTACGGTTCCCTGGACTACGAATTCGACCACTACGAGCGCAGCAACCTCGTAAAGCTCGATATACTCCTCAACAGGGAGATGGTGGATGCCTTCTCCATGATAGTCCACGAATCCGAGGCCTACAGCCGCGGCAAGTTCGTGTGCGAAAAACTAAAGGAAGTCATCCCGATGCACCAGTTCGAGGTGCCTATACAGGCAGCCATAGGTCAGAAGATAATCGCCCGCGAGACCATTCGCGCTTACCGCAAGGACGTACTTGCAAAGTGCTACGGCGGCGATATCTCGCGTAAAAAGAAGCTGCTTGAAAAACAAAAGGAAGGAAAGAAAAGAATGCGTCAGTTCGGCAGCGTAGAAGTGCCTCAGGAGGCCTTCACCGCGGTGCTGAAATACGACGACGGAAAGAAGTAAATGGATATACAGAATATAGTTTCACTCTTCGGGGGAATAGCAATGTTCCTCTTCGGCATGTCCGTAATGGGGGATTCACTCAAGAAAGTAGCCGGAAGCAAGATGGAGATGATACTCTACAAGCTCTCCGGAAACACACTTAAAGGCGTACTGCTCGGTACAGGAGTTACGGCAGTAATCCAGTCTTCATCGGCAACATCGGTCATGGTGGTAGGCTTCGTAAACTCCGGCATGATGAAGGTCCGCCAGGCAATAGGCATAATACTCGGAGCCATCCTGGGCACCAGCGTTACAGGCTGGATACTCTGTTTGAACAGCCTGGGCGGCGGAGGATCTAGCATAGCGGCTGTCCTTAACACAACAGTACTTACGGGCCTTGTGGCTCTGGGCGGAATAATACTCCGCATGTTCTCCAAAAAGACCACTTCTAAAAATGTCGGCGGAATAATGCTCGGCTTTGCGGTCCTAATGTACGGCATGAGCATGATGTCCGGCGCTATCGAACCGCTGCGCACCAACGAGCAGTTCATAAAATTCCTTACAAGCTTCTCCAATCCGCTGCTGGGCGTTCTTGTGGGTATGGTAGTTACCGCAGTTCTTCAGAGCGCCAGCGCAGCTGTAGGTATACTCCAGGCCCTTGCGGTAACAGGAGCTATACAGTTCGATGTCGCCTTCCCGATAATCATGGGTATAGGCATAGGCGCATCTCTTCCGGTAGTGCTCAGCGCTCTTGGCGCGGACACCAACGGTAAGCGCACCGCCTTCGTATATCTTATAATCGATATTCTGGGCGCCATCATTTGCGGCGTGCTCTTCTACGGTATCAACGCTATCGTGCATTTCAGCTTCATGAACGCTACCATGAATATGGTATCTGTGGCGTTCGTCAACTCGGCCTTCCGTTTTGCAACAGTAGTTTTCCTGGCTCCGGCTGTTGGGCTTCTGGAAAAGATAGTAGTTAAAATGTTCCCCGAAGGCGCGGAGGCTGCAGCCGAAAGAGCCGATATGGACAGGCTGGAGGACCGCTTCCTTACTCACCCGGCGCTTTCCATAGAGCAGAGCCGCACAGTCATAAACTCCATGGCCGGCAAAACGCTGGAGTGCGTAACTCTTGCTATAGGAGCAAGGCGCAGTCAGAACAAAGCATCTGTAAAGAGAGTGCTGGAGCTGGAGGAAGTAATAGACCGCTACGAGGACAAGCTGGGCGTCTACCTTTCAAAGGTTACCCAGGCAGTCCTCACCAGGGATCAGTCCAAGGAAGTCAATATGTACCTCAGGGCGCTTTCGGATCTTGAACGTATCTCCGACCACGCAAGGAACATTGCCGAAGTCGCTTCCCAGATGGAAGAGTCCAAGACCCGCTTCTCAGATAAGGCTGAGGCGGAGCTCAGAAAGCTGGAAGACGCCATCTCCGAGATAGCTCACATTACGGTGCACTGCTTTACCGAAGGCGACGACAAAGAGGCTCTTCGCGTAGATCCGCTGGAAGAGATCATAGACTATCTCTGCGATGAAGTAAAAAAGCGCCACATAGACAGAGTAGGGCGCCAGGAGTGCACGCTGGAAACAGGCTTTGTTTTCAACGACCTGCTTACCAACTACGAGCGTATCTCCGACCACTGCGACAACATAGCCATCGATGTGGTAGAATCCGTCAACAAGGACGAGGAAATGTACGCCCACGAGTTCAACGAGAGGGCAGAGTACAGGACCGGCAAGGTGTTCTCAGAATACTTCAGCGAATACCAGGAAAAGTACGCTATATAACTACTGCAGAGGAATAACAACAGTAAGTGTAAATCTATCGGCATCCGGCTTTAAACGCAGGGTGCCGTTGTATTTTTCAAGGGTGCGGCGTATGCTGCGCAGGCCTATGCCGTGCATTTTTTTATCTGATTTTGAGGTCTCGGGCAGGCCGTTGCTCATGGTTATGCTGCCAAGATAAGTGTTTGTGAATGCAATTATTATCTGCCCTGCGAGAGCTTCTGTCTTTACACGTATGCTGCGATCTTCTTGTCTTTCGACCTTTTCGCAGGCTTCTATAGCGTTGTCGAGAGCGTTTCCGAATATAGTGCAAAGATCTGTATCGCTCATAAACCCCAGCGAACTGCAGTCAGCCTGTATCTCCAGATCTATGCCTTTCGATCTGGCAAGAGCCTGCTTTTCCGCAAGTATGCCGTTTAAAAGCTCGTTGCCTGTTTCCACAAGGCTCTCATAGGGGTCCAGCTGCTCAGCAAGGCTTCCAATGTATTCGCCCATGCGCTCGCTGCCTTCGCCGGCAAGCTTTTCTATGGCAAGCAGGTGGTTCTTCATATCGTGGTGCAGGCGGCGTACTTCTTCGTCGCGTTCCTTTTGAAGCTGCAGGTTTCTGAAGTATGCCTCATTGATGGCCTCCTGCAGACGGACTTCTTCCAAAGCCTTTTTCTCGTGGACGTAACGCACAAAACTGCCTAAAAAAGCGATCACGACAACATTAAGGATCACGGAGAATACTGTAATTTCAATATGTTCGCCTTCCGTGCTGTTTACGGCAGGGAGAGCCTGCTTTATGTAAAACTCACATAGTATAGCAAAGCCCAGGACCATCCATTCCACAGGCTCAAAACGATCTATCTTATCCAGTTTCAGCAGTTTGTGTATGTAGTAAAATGCTGCAATGTACACGGCCCACTGGATCAGTATGCAAAAGATCAGGTCCGGCAGCCTTTTCCCGGAGAAATGCATAGTCCCTCTGTAGATCTCGAAAAGCTTTGGGGAGAAGAAAATATTCTGGCACGCGGTGAAGAGCACCGTTACCAGGGCAGCAAAGTACGTCGTTCTCCGCAGGTCCTTGATCCCTGCGGCATTTAGAGCGATCAGATATACTAAAAACCTGATCAGAACGCGCAGAAAGTAGGTCAAACCTGTTGAAAAGTAGAGTGGGGCAGTAAGGAGCAAGCATATCGTACCAATTATTGCGCGGCTGAGGACGGTCTCTTTCATCAGAGGTTTAAAAAACAGCAGGACCAGGCAAATATCGAAGCACATCTGGAGTAGTGCTTTTGGTTCAAAGATCAGACTGACCATTTACGCAAGCCCCCTTGATTCTGCAAATGCATAGATGAGGTCTTGTTTTCTGTGCTTGCTTAGGGCAAGCTCCGTGCCGTCGGTCATAGTTACCGTGGCCTGGTTTATTGACCGGAGCGCGTGCATATTTACCAGATAGCTTTTATGGATGCGGAAGAATCCGGCGCCCTTAAGCTGCTCCTCCAGTTTTGAAAGAGGGGTAGAGCATCTCTGAGAGCTCCCGTCTGAAAGGTGAATATAGACATCGTGGCCAAGAGCCTCTATCCAGCTTATCTCGCCGGACTTGTACGATCTTATGGTGTTTCCGTCCTGGACAACTATGCCTATGCCGCGTTTTTTCTGGAGCATGGAGAAGACATCGTCCAGCTGCCAGGCAAGCTGCCTGTAGTGGACAGGTTTTTTAAGGAAGCCAAAAGCATGAACTTCATAGCCTTCAATGGCATACTCCGACATTGCGGTTATGAATATGATCTGAACATCCGAGCCGTTCTGGCGTATTGCCCTTGCCGCGTTCATGCCGGAAAGGGTCTTCATTTGTATATCCAAAAGGAGCAGGTCAAGATCCGGAGAGAACTTCCTCATTAGTTCCTCTCCGCTTTGGCATACTGTGATCTTAAGGCTTGTGCCGCTTTCTTTTTCGTAGCTTTTCAGCATTTCAAGAACGCTTTCGCGGCAGGCTTGTTCGTCGTCACAGACCAGTATCTTCCACATTTCATGCTCCTTGCATAGTAATAAGTAGTAAAAATCCTGTGCATTAATTATAAAATCAGGATCTTTTTTTCTCAAGAGGCAAATAGTCTTATTGCCAGAGCTTCGTCCATTCAGGAATTCACAAGGCCAGTTGGGAAAGCTTTTTCATCCACTTGCGCAAGGTCTCTTCCACTTGGGCAAACCCCTTGAAATCACTGGGTTTGTTGTGTTTTACTGTGCCTGCAATCGTTAATTATCATTTGCTTAACATTCGGAGGTTTGAAATGGACAAAGCAAAGAAAAGCTCTGCTGCAAAGGTACTGATCATAGCATTGGTGATCACACTCCTCTGCTCCCTGCTCAACTGGGGCGTCATAACCGGTTGGGGCGATGTAAAGATCACCCAGCTGGCTCTTGTAGGAGACGACGGCTCCACCTATACAGCGCTGATGTATGTTCCCAAAGCCGCAAGCAATGAGAACAAAGTACCGGCGCTCCTCTCTCTTCACGGTGCATCCGGCAACGGACGCAATCATGAACAATATGCCATAGAATACGCGCGCCGCGGATTCCTGGTCATCTGTCCTGACAGCTTCGGTTCCGGAGACGGCACCTACAAGCAGGGCATGGTGGATACCTGGAAGATCAACGCCGCCGAGCTCTACTGGAAGTACATGGTGGAATGCCCCTTGGTAGATACCACCAGGACAGTAGTCAATGGACACTCTATTGGTTCTACAGGTGCGCTCCATCTGGCAGCCAAGTACAACCCGACCGTATGCGTTCCTATCGACGGATTCATGGGCGTGTACCCCTCAAAGGATGAGCTTCACTACAACGGCATGATCTGCGCTATCACAGGCGATGCCGATGCTCAGAACGTTGATAAGTATCTTACCCCGCTCAAAGGACTGTTCGAGCTTGATCCTTCTATCAAGATCAGCGGAGATATGCCTGAATTTAACAAGATCTACGGATCCTTTGCCGAAGGCAATGCAAGAGTTCTTTATCTTACCCCGCACGGCCACGAGGACGCCATGAACAGCCACAAGGGTATGGAAGTCCAGCTCGACTTTGTTCAGCAGGCTATGACTGTTCCTAACCCGCTTCCCGGCAGCGATCAGGTATGGCACTGGAAGGATGTTATGGGCCAGATAGGTATGTTCTCCTTTGCCTTCACTCTTGTAGCATTTGCAGTTTATCTTATGGAGCGCAACGCTTTCTTCGAAGGTATAAAGCAGCCGCTTCCCAGAAATATAGGTCTGCGTAAGGTAGGCCTTGCTATCAGTGTGGTCTGCGCAATAATCTTCCCGCTCATCGTCCTCAAGACAGGAAGCTTTGGTCTTAGGACACTTACAGACGGAAATGCTATTCCGCTCTTCACCATGGGCCGTGCTAACCGCGCATTCAGCGTAGTTGTTGGTCTGTCCATACTTGGACTGCTGACCTTCATACTCTTCCTCTTCACTGACGGAAAGAAGCAGAATGCCAAGCTTGTCGACTACGGTATGACTTCTGTCGGCAGCACAAAGCTTGATTGGAAGCTTATTGGAAAGTCCGTACTTCTTGCTGCTGCTGTGCTTGCTGCGGGCTTTGCTTACCTCAGACTGCAGCGCCAGGTTCTTGGAACTGACTTCTACTGCCTCTACTGGGGCTATAAGCCGATAGCCTGGAACAAGTTCATCTACATGGTTCCTTATATCGTAGTATGGTGCATTTGCTTCATAATGGCTGGCGTAGGCATGAATGTTGAGCGCCGCCTGCCCGATACCGGAAACGAAAAGAAGGATATGGCTATTGCCTGCACCGTAAACGTTGTCCTGGCTATACTCACTATCTCCGTAGTAGTTCTTGTACAGCTTTACCTGCAGAGGCATGTGTACCTGCGCACTGCAACCGCTATGTCCACCTGGAAGGCAGATCTTACAAGGCTCTGGGGAATGCCCGCAGGCGTTGCGGTAGGTACTTTCATCAACACCTATCTCTACCGCAAGAGTGGTTCCATCTGGCCGGGCGTATTCCTTGGCGGCGCACTCTGCGCTCTTGGATGCGTGCTTTACGGCGGTCACGGGCTCTACGGCTGATAAAAAGACTTGAAGTTAGTCGTACCTTTACTTAGCTCCGCAGTTCTTTACTGCGGGGCTTTTGTAGTAGAGGGGGACGGTTCTTTATTTTTATGTTATAATTAATAACAATAGAAACCTGGCCCCTGTATATATGGAGTCGATCGCGTGTCGAATTGTCAGTATAATGGCACTGTTTTATAAAATACAGACTATTTTGCAGTCTTGGGTAATGATTGTCTGGAATTTCAGGTAGGTTTAAGGTCAGTATTGACTGATCGGACTGAACCTGGAAAAGGGAGTGGATAATTATTGTATACGAACTGCACTTAATGGCTAAAATCATTGAATAGCAGTGTATATTATTCTACCAGCTCATGCATGATCTGTAGAACTGCAGTAAGTAAGGTTGGATGAGGCTGCTTTTTGCAGACAGGAATGACTTAATGCTCATAAAAATCTGTTTTCAATAAAACATGGTCCATTATCGGGGATCTCGGGGTGCAGTTCATCGCACAGTTGTCGATTTTTCCAAACATGCAGAGAAGAACAGCCGTGTGCTGGTCAAATACTTTAAGAAACATATGCAGAATAAATGCAGTACAACTGAATATGCCAATACGCCGGCGGGCATCTACGTGCATGTGCCTTACTGCATCAGAAAGTGCAGGTACTGCGATTTTGTAAGCTTTGAAAGGGCTCCGCAGGATGAGTATTTTGAAAAGCTGGCGGTAGATATAAGGCGTGCCGGAGCTTGGTTTGCGGAGAACGGCTTCACAGGCAGGCAACCGGAGAACAAGGAGTCCATGTCTGGAGCAAAGCTTCCGGTCGATACTGTCTTTTTTGGCGGTGGCACGCCTTCGCTGGCAAGCAGGGCGCAGCTTAAGAAGGTCCTTGATGCAATCCGGGAGAGTTTTGATATTGCAGCAGATCCGGAGATCACCATAGAAGTGAACCCCGAGACTATCACGGCGGAGAAGGCCGCGGAGCTCAAAAGCCTTGGTTTCGATCGCATCAGCATGGGTGTGCAGAGCCTGGATGACAATGTTCTGGCCGCAATGGGAAGGATCCACAGCGCAGACAGGGCAAGGCAGGCTTTTAAGGCCCTCAGGGAGGCCGGCTTTGACAACATCAATCTGGATCTGATATTCGGGGCGCCGATGAGGCAGGCTTGTAATAACGGCAATCCTCAGGATGGCGGCAAAAGCGGTGATGCTGGCTATAAGGATGTAGCGCAGTCTTTCGAGTCCTGGCAGCGTACGCTGGACGAGGTCATTGCGATGGCCCCGGAGCACATTTCGTTCTACAGCCTGCAGCTGGAGGAGGGCACTCCGCTGTTTGAGGCGTACAGGAGCGGCCGGGTGGAGCTTCCTTCGTGGGAGGACAACCGGAGGATGTACCATTACGCAGTTGAAATGCTGCGGGAAAAAGGGTATCATCATTATGAGGTCAGCAATGCGGCAAGGCCCGGTTTTGAGTGCAGGCATAACCTGAAATACTGGACCATGCAGCCCTACCTGGGCTTCGGCACGAGCGCCCACAGTTTTACAGGGCTGTGCAGAGGCGAGGCGGACTGGAGCAGGGGCGTGGAAGTCTGCAGCATTTTCGGCCTTGAACCGGAGACGCTTGCGGACCTTAAAGGGGACTTCATATTTACTCAGCTGAGGCTCACGGACGGCCTGGATGCAACGCTTTACAAGGCTGTATTCAGCTCGGAGTTCTCTGAAGACTTCGGCGTGGGCGGCAAGTTGCAAAAGCTGATAAAAGAGGGCCTGCTGCAGGCCACAGAAAAGGGCTTCAAGCTTACCCCAAAAGGCTTGGATAACACAAATCCGGTAATGGAGGAACTTCTGGCAGCGCTTCCTTAAAGGCGTAGCCGGTTTCTTTAAGATATTTACGCGAAGGCGTGGAGGAACAAGATGGATAAGAAGTACGTAATGGCTCTGGACGAGGGCACTTCGAGCTGCAGATGCATACTTTTCGACCGCGAAGGCAACATGAAGAGCGTTGCGCAGAGGTCGTTCAAGCAGATATATCCCAAGCCGGGCTGGGTAGAGCACGATGCCATGGAGATTTGGGCAAGGCAGATGGGTGTTGCTGTTGAGGCCATGGAAAAGATAGGCGCCAAGGCGGAGGAGATAGCAGGCATAGGCATCACGGACCAGCGCGAGACCACCGTAGTCTGGGACAAAAAGACCGGTCTTCCTGTATGCAACGCTATAGTCTGGCAGTGCAGGCGCACCGCGGAGTACTGCGATTCCCTAGTTGCAGCGGGCTATTCCGACATGATCAAATCCAAGACGGGACTTCTTATAGACGCGTACTTCTCCGGCACCAAGCTCCGCTGGATACTGGAGAACGTTCCCGGCGTGCGCGAAAGGGCAGAGAACGGAGAGCTGCTGTTCGGAACCATAGACACCTGGCTGATCTGGAAGCTTACAGGCGGCAAGGTCCACGTTACGGACTACTCCAACGCGTCCAGGACCATGATGTTCAACATCCACACCCTCCAGTGGGACGACGAGATCCTCAAGATCCTTGATATTCCAAAGTGCATGCTCCCTGAGCCCAAGCCGAGCTCCTGCGTTTACGGAGAGTCGGATCCGTCAATTTTCGGCGGTCCCATCCCTGTTTCCGGAGCTGCCGGAGACCAGCAGTGCGCTCTGTTCGGGCAGACCTGCTTCAACCCGGGAGAGGTCAAGAACACCTACGGCACCGGCGGCTTCCTTCTGATGAACACCGGCGAGACTCCTGTAGAGTCCAAGAACGGCCTGGTAACTACCATAGCCTGGGGTCTGGATGGCAAGGTGAATTACGCGCTGGAAGGCTCCATATTCGTTGCCGGCGCTGCTATACAGTGGCTGAGGGATGAGATGGACTTCTTTGAGCATTCCGCTCAGATAAGCAACCTTGCTTCCAAGGTGCCCGATACAGGCGGAGTCTTTATGGTTCCGGCCTTCGTAGGCCTTGGCGCTCCTTACTGGGATCCGTACGCAAGGGGACTGATAACAGGTATAACACGCGGCACGGACCGCCATCATATAGCAAGAGCCGTTCTGGAGTCCCTGGCTTACCAGACCTGCGATGTCCTTGCTGCTATGGAGCAGGACAGCGGCATCAGCCTCTCCACTCTTAAGGTGGACGGCGGCGCTTCCGCAAACGACATGCTTATGCAGATCCAGGCCGACATGATCAACAAGCCTGTTGTAAGGCCTTCCTGCATTGAGACCACAGCCCTGGGCGCTGCTTACCTTGCAGGCCTTGCCACCGGTTTCTGGGGCAGCGTGGAAGACATTAAAAAGAACTGGCAGGTAGACCGCCAGTTCACATGTGGCATCAGTGATGCAGACCGCGCAGCAGCCCTCGACGGCTGGCACCACGCAGTCCGCCAGGCAATGTGCAAATGATAATTGGGAAGTCGGATCGTAGCCATGTCGTTCTGTGAGCCAAGGAGTTGGAGAGATATTTTGTCTTCCTAAGACCGCTT
>JAZQIH010000212.1:0-16856 GCA_045541015.1 Anaerovoracaceae bacterium
GCTCAGCGCTTTGACGCCCCCAAGGAGCGCATAGCGCAGGACGTGGAAAAGGCGCTGGCGGAGCTCCGCAATATAGGTGCGCTGGAAGAGTAGGGCGCAAGCTTTGGCGCGGCCTGCGCCTCACACAAACATGCAAAAATACACTTTCGAGGAGATAATTGAAAAAGAGGGCCGGCTGGTGTATTCCAGCGTCGGCACAAGTATGCTGCCCCTGATACGCCAGGGGCGGGATCTTATCGTTATCGAAAAGCCCAATGGCCGCCTCGCAAAGTACGATATACCACTATACAAAAGGGCCGGCGGTCAATATGTGCTGCACAGGGTCGTCAAGGTGCTGCCGGAGGGCTACATCATCTGCGGCGACAAATTGTGGGCCAAAGAGCGCGTGGCGGACAGCCAGATAATAGGCGTGCTTACGGCCATCGTCCGCGGCGGCAGGGAGCTGCCCATAGACAGCCCGAAATTCAAACTCTATTCCCGAGTGTGGGTGGCGCTTTATCCGCTCAGAGTCCTGTATTTCAAGGCTCGCGGGCTGGGCGGAAGAATAAAAAGAAAGCTGCGCAAGGCGCAGGATCAAGCATAGAAGCATAGGACCATGGAGCAGAAACCACTAGCCTGGATCAACCGGACCATAGGCAGCAAAAGAGTATATCTTGTGTTTCTGACGCTAGTGCAGTCGCTGAATAGCGCCTCCGGCGTGTTTTATGCTGTCATTCTGAAGGAACTTGTGGACAGCGCGGCCAAAGGCGATGCCGATGGGTTCTGGTGCTACGTGATCTACGGTGTGCTGCTGGTGGCGTTCCAGATCACTATCAGGGCGGTCAACCGCTGGCTCATGGAGCTTTCCAGGGCATCGTTCGAGAACGCGTTTAAGGCGCGTCAGCTGGATGCCCTGCTTGGCAGGGACTTAAGCCAGGTGTCCGGCGTGCACTCCGCAGAGTGGCTCAACCGCCTGACAAACGACACCGTGGTGGTGTCGCAGGGGCTTGTGGACATACTGCCCGGCGTGGCCAGCATGGTGGTGAAACTGATCAGCGCGCTTGTCATGATGGCAACGCTGGAGCCGAGGTTCACGGCTATCCTTATTCCGCTGGGGCTGGTGCTGATCGTGGTCTCCTGGCTGTTCAGGAAGGTGCTGAAGCGCTACCACAAGTCGGTCCAGGAGGCTGACGGCCGCCTGAGGGTCTTCCTTCAGGAGCGCATAAGCAGCCTGATGGTGATACATTCCTACGGCGCGGAGGGCTACGTTAAGGGCCAGGCGGCGGAGCGCATGGAGGAGCACAAGAAGGAGCGCATGCGCAGGAACCACTTTTCCAACCTGCCGAATATTGGATTTGCCGTTATCATGAACGGCCTGTCTTTGTTTGCGGCCTGCTGGTGCGGCTACGGGATACTGAAGGGCACCATGAGTTTCGGCACGCTTACCGCTGTGACCCAGCTTGTAGCCCAGATCCAGATGCCGTTTGCGAATATCAGCGGCTTTGTGCCCCGCTACTATTCCATGATAGCCAGCGCCGAGCGCCTGATGGAGGCGGAGCGGTTTGAGGAAGACATGGCAGATGAGGCAGTGGCGGAACCCGGCACTTTCTACGATTCCCTGGCCGCCATTGGCCTGGAGAACGTTTCGTATTCGTATGCAGATAGAGCGGATGGCGCAGGATCCGAAGCGGCTGTTAAGGACCTTTCGTTTGAGGTGAAAAAGGGCAGCTGGGTGGCCTTCACCGGGCACAGCGGATGCGGAAAGACCACTGCGCTGAAGCTCCTGATGTGTATACTCAAGCCCCAGAGCGGGCTCAGATACTATAAAGACGGCTCTACGGAAAAACTGCCGCTGGATGCCAAGTGGCGCAGCCTCTTTGCCTACGTGCCTCAGGGCAACCAGCTCATGAACGGCACCATACGCGAGGTCGTGAGCCTTGCTGATCCGGATGCTGCTGCGGACGACGCGCGCGTGCAGAAGGCGCTGCAGCTTGCCTGCGCGGACGAGTTCGTGTCCCAGCTTGAGGACGGCGCGGATACCATGCTCGGCGAGCGCGGCTGCGGACTTTCCGAGGGCCAGATGCAGCGCATTGCGATCGCCAGGGC
Source organism: Anaerovoracaceae bacterium (assembly GCA_045541015.1). GTDB lineage: Bacteria > Bacillota > Clostridia > Peptostreptococcales > Anaerovoracaceae > RUG13409. The sequence continues at coordinate 2,086 of JAZQIH010000212.1, forward strand.
ACTGTTTTCCGAGCGGCCGATCATTCTGCTGGACGAGGCCACTGCGTCCCTGGACGCCGCCACCGAGCGCCGCGTGCTGGAGAACATCAAAGCCCTGCCCGGCAAGACCGTAATAATCGTCACTCATCGCAGCGCCGCCCTGGACTACTGCGACCAAGTAATCAGCTTCGAATAGAAACTGGGGACGGTTCTTCTTCACATTTTGGTAAATAATGGCAGCAATTTGCTATAATCAATGCAGGGGTTTGATATCCCTGCATTTTTGATGCGTGAGCTAGGATCTCGGTAGTGAGGCATTTATGTATTTATATCCAATATACTGCGTTTTTTTAGGTGTTTAGTGGCATCCTGCGGCGTAGCGCAGCAAACCTGGATGGTTTTGGCCTTAGTCCCACAGCATGGCGCAGCAAAATGCGGCTTGCTGGCGCGTATTTCCTTGCAATTCTTTACCTTTTCGGGGGTTTATGGTATTATAGTGCCCTAATGGTTACCAATTATACGGGTATTACGGACAATCAGCTGGCGCCGCTTATTGGGCGGCTGCTGGCAAAGCGTCCCGGGCAGGCTCTGGTCATCAGTCCGAGCCTCAACGGGGCAAAGAGGATAGCCTCTGATCTTAGGTTTTTCACGGATCAGAGGATCTTTGTGCTGCCGGAAACGGATCCGGCGTCTTTCCGCTACGAGGCAAGGAGTCGTTCGGATCTGGTGCAGGTCCTGGCGGCGCTCTCTGCGCTTGCAAGCGGTGAGCCGGTGGTGGTCGTGGCGCCTGTGCTTGGCGTGCTCAGAAAGCTTGCCCCGCGCGAAGTCTTCGAAAGGGACGTCGCCGGATTCAGTGTTGGAGACACCTTCGACCGCGGGGACCTTATAGCCCGCCTGGCCCGCATGGGCTACGAAAGGATGCCGGCAGCGGAAGCGTTCGGGCAGTTTGCCGTCCGCGGAGATATCGTGGACATCTTCCCGCCCGGCATGGATAACCCCGTCCGCATAGAATTCTTCGACGACGAAATAGACTCCATACGCTCCTACGACGCGCTCACGCAGCGCTCCGTGGAGAACCTGGACACCCTCACCATATACCCGGCGGAGCTCATAGTCCGCGGGGAAGAGGAGAACAAGCGCGGCCTCAAAAAGATCGCAGCAGCCTACCGAGGCCTCACCGAGCAGCGGGACTACCTCATCAGCTGCATAGAAGACGGCATCAACACCCAGTACCTGGAGGGCTTCTCTGCGTACTTCTACGAGCAGCCCGGCCTGATCTTCGATTACCTTACGGACCCGTCCTTCGTGCTGGCGGACGACCCCTCGCGCATAGCCGAGGCCCTGGACTTCTACAGCAAGGAGCAAGAAGAGCTCCGCAAGCAGGTTCTGGAGCGCAAAACAGGCGTTCTCAGCGACTTTGAGAGCCATCCCGACCCATTAGACCTCGAGAAGATAAACACGCTTAAAACGGCTCTGGGAGCCTTCTGGACCACGCCCTTTGCGCAGGCCATAAGGTTCGCTCCCGTGCTGGACGACGTTACCCACATAGAGGCGCGCCAGGCTCCGGTCTACGCAGGCCACATGGACGTCCTGGAAACAGACCTCAGGCGCTTTGCAAAAAACGGCTACAGAATAACCATAGCCTGCTCCACCCCGGACAGGCTCGTAAACCTTAAAGACTTCCTGCAGAGGATAGGGCTGGACGGCAAAGTAGAGCTGAAAGACGGCTCACTCATCTCCGGCACGGAGTTCCCCGCAGATAAAGAGCTCTACCTCTCCGAGGCGGACATCTTTGCGTCCGCCAAAAAGAAGCGCAGAAAGCATGCAAAAGGCCAGGAGATAAAGGCCTTTACAGACATAAAGAAAGGGGACTACGTAGTCCACGAATCCCACGGAGTAGGGCGCTTTACCGGCGTGGAAAAGCTCACCGTGGACGGAAGCACCATGGATTACCTGCGCATACAGTACGCAGGCGCAGACGTGCTCTACGTTCCCGTGGACCAGATGGAGAACCTGCAGAAATACGTAGGTTCCGAGGGCATAGAGCCCAAGATCAACAAGCTCTCCGGCCCGGACTGGCAGATAACAAAGGCCAAAGCCAAGGCCGCCATCAAGGACATGGCGGAGGACTTCCTTAAGCTCTCCGCGCAAAGGCAACTGGAGCCGGGCTTTGAGTTCGGCCCGGATTCCGCGTGGCAGCGGGAGTTCGAGGACGCCTTCCCCTACCAGGAAACGGACGACCAGCTCCGCTGCGCAGAAGAGATCAAAAAGGATATGGAGAGCCCCCGTCCTATGGACCGCCTGCTCTGCGGAGACGTAGGCTACGGCAAGACAGAGGTGGCTGCAAGGGCTATCTTCAAGTGCCTGGAGGCCGGCAAGCAGGCCGCAGTTCTGGTGCCGACGACTATCCTGGCCAACCAGCACTACCACACCTTTAAGGACCGTTTTGCGCCATACCCCTTCAACGTGGAGATGCTCAGCCGCTTCCGCACCGCCAAGGAACAGGACGATATAGTAGAAAAGCTCGCCACCGGCGAGGTAGACCTTATAGTGGGCACCCACCGCATCCTCTCAAAAGATGTAAAATTCAAGGACCTTGGGCTTTTGGTAATAGACGAGGAGCAGCGCTTCGGCGTGGAGCACAAGGAGGCCATAAAGGCCCTCAAAGCCAATGTGGACGTGCTTACGCTTTCCGCAACGCCAATCCCAAGGACCCTGCACATGAGCCTTATAGGCGTGCGCGACATGTCAGTAATAGAGGAGCCGCCCGAAGACCGCTACCCCGTGCAGACCTACGTCATGGAGCAGGACGACGCCCTCATAGCGGACGCCGTTAAGCGCGAGCTCGGGCGCGGAGGCCAGGTCTACGTTGTATACAACCGCGTGCGCGGCATCAACCGCATAGCAGACAAGATAAAAGAGCTTGTCCCGGAGGCCGATGTGTGCGTGGCTCACGGCCAGATGGGAGAGCGCCAGCTGGAAGACGTAATGATGGACTTCACCTCTGGGGAGCACAACATCCTGGTGGCCACCACCATCATAGAATCCGGCCTGGACATACCCAATGTAAACACGCTCATAGTCCTGGATTCGGACCGCTACGGGCTCTCGCAGCTCTACCAGCTGCGCGGCAGAGTGGGGCGCTCCACACGCATGGCTTACGCCTACCTGTTCTACAAAAAGGACAAGGTGCTTACAGAGATAGCCACCAAGAGGCTGCGCGCCATAAGGGAGTTTACGGAGTTCGGCTCCGGATTCCGCGTTGCCATGAGGGATCTTGAGCTTCGCGGCGCGGGCAACATACTTGGCGTGGAACAGTCCGGCCACATGGTGTCCGTGGGCTACGAGCTCTACTGCAAGCTTGTAGAAGAGGCCGTGGCAGAGCTCAAGGGCCAGACCCCGGAAGAAAAGCCCATATCCGCGGATACCCAGGTGGAGCTTGGCGTTTCGGCCTTCCTGCCGGAATCTTACGTTGCAGACGAGCTAACAAGGCTTGGCATGTACAAGCGCATCTCGGCCATAGTTTCGGACGAGGACAGGCTGGAGGCAGAAGGGGAGCTCCTGGACCGCTTCGGAGATCTTCCTTCCGAGGCCCAGAACCTCCTGGACATTGCCATGATAAGAAACCGCGCCAGCAGGGCAGGCATTGCAAGGCTGGTGCAGCAGCAGAGCCGCATAGTAGTGCTGTTCGAGCGCCGAAACGTGCTTGGCCCGGAGGCCTTCGGCAGGCTCATGGACCTGTACGGACCCAGGCTCACCATCTACGGCGGCGTGGACCCAAGGATATCCCTTACCATAGGCAAAGGCGAGAAGGTCCTGAAGACTGCGCTGAAGCTTGTGGACGCTCTTGGCGTTAAAACTGAATAAAAAAGCTGCGTATGCGCAGTTTTTTGGCTACATCCGTCCTGTTTTTCTTGAACTGAAGTCACAATAAAAGTATAATAAAATTTGTACAAGGCTTTAATTTTCTCACCGCATAAGGAGGAACAAAATGGGATTTTTCGATAATCTTAAGGAAACCGCAAAGAACCTTGGTGCAACTATCAAGGAGACCGCAGACAATGTTACCGACAAGGCAAAGGACATAGCTGAGACCACAAAGCAGAAGGCTGCTATTTCCGAGGCTGAAAGGAAGATCAAGGACGTTTACACCGAAATGGGTAAGAACCTGCTCGAGCAGTTCCCGGACAAGGCTAAGGAGCTCTTCCCCGAACAGCTTGGCAAGATAGACGAGTTCAAGGCTGCTATAGAAAAGGCTAAGGCTATTATAGCTTCCCTGGCAGACAAGGCAGAGGACATCAAGGAAGCCGTAGAGGACAAGGTAGAGGATGTTAAGGAAGACGTTGCCGATGCTGTAGAGGATGCCAAGGACGCCGTAGAAGACAAGGCAGAAGACGTTAAGGACGCAGTTGAGGAGATCATCAACTAGCAACATAGGGGACGGTTCTCTGTGTTCTTTTCAGCATAGGGGACGGTCCTGCACAGTCTAAGCAAATAAAAGAGAGCACCCTTAAGTGCTCTCTTTTTGCGTCTTGTTATAAAACTGCTTGATGCCTGTGCGGCTTTGTGTTATTATACATGAGCTTGCGAAAGCGGGCAAATATACTAAGGATGTCTCTTGAAAACCATCCCTAAAAAACAAGGAGTTTTTTATTTATGAAAATGTCCAGACCTGTTTCCCTGGAGCTTGCTCAGGGAGCTGTCATTGCCGCTCTTTATGTAGTGCTGACTCTTGTATTCGCACCCATCTCTTTCGGCGAAGTCCAGCTGAGAGTGGCAGAAGCCCTTACCATCCTTCCCATGTTCACAACAGCTGCCATACCCGGCCTTTTTGTAGGCTGCGTTATTGCTAACCTGCTTGGAGGCGCTGTTATCTGGGACGTTATCTTCGGAAGCCTTGCAACTCTTGCAGGCGCCATCTTCAGCTACATGCTCAGAAAGAACCGCTGGCTGGTGCCCATACCTGCAATACTTGCAAACACTGTTGTTGTGCCTTTCGTGCTCAAGTACGCTTACGGCGTGGACCTTCCCATCCTGCTGCTTATGGTGTACATAATGCTTGGAGAGATTGCCGGCTGCTACGTTCTCGGCGAGCTTCTGGCTACCGCGCTGCTGCCGCACAAGGCCATGCTGTTCGGGGAACACATCAACTAGTTGTAGTTTGTTATGCTGCTGCTCACAGTGATGCTGGCTGCGGCAGATCCGTTGATATTTACTGTATAGGTGCCGCCTGTCTGGATGGACGCGCTGCTTATATACATGTGTCCGTAGTTTCTTTCTGCGGTGATGCTTACAAGCTCGTTTCCGGACGCATCTGTTACTGTTATCTTATCCCCGGCGTTTCCGCTTATGTACGCGGATATTACTGCCTGGTTCTTAGCTGTATCTATGCCGTCCACCATGCCGGGCGCGCCTATTGCCAGTATCGTTCCGCCGGTAACTGTAAAGCTTCCGTCGTGGTCTATTGAGGAGTTTGCACTGGACGCTGGGCCGTTTATCAGAAGCGTTCCGCCGCTGATCTCTATGAATCCGTTGGAGTCTATGCCGTCGCCTGCGGAGTCTACGTATACTGTGCCGCCGGTTATGACTATGGATCCTTCGCTGGTGGCGTTAATGCCGTCGTCTTCTGCTGTCACGGATACAGTGCCGCCGCTCACCAGGACGTTTACAGCCTCTATGCCTTCATGGCTCTTGCTTATGGTTATGGTGCCGCCTTTTACGGTAAAGTCTGCTTCTGCGTGGATAGCATCGTCTCCGGAGACTATCTCAACGGTTCCGCCGTTTACTACTATGTTGCCTTTGCCGGTGTCTTCGCTGTTGGAAGTGCTGATGCCGTCTGTCCCGGCGCTTATTTTTACAGTGCCGCCGTTGATCTCTACGTAGTCTTTGCCTTCCATGGCGCTCTTTACGGAAGTTACTTCTATCGTGCCTCCGTTTATAACAAGGTCGTCCTTGGAAACTATTCCGTGCTTGGAGTTGCCGTTTACTATAAGTGTGCCGCTTCCTTCAATTTCAAGGTCTGCTTTGCTGAATATGCAGGCGTCCAGGGTGGAGCCGTCTATGCTAAGGCTGTAGGATGAGCCGTCGCTTAAGGTGTTAACGGTTCCGTCCGCAAGCTGTATGGTCATGTTTCCGGCGGACTTTATAAAGATAGCCGGGCCGGACTCGTTGGTTATGGTAGCTCCGTTAAGGATCAGCGTTACATCGGAGCTTCCTGCGTCTACGGTTATCATGCCGCTGTAGCTGCCGCTGAGGGTGTAGGTGCCTCCTGCGCTTATTGTATCTGTCGTAAGCTCTGTTGCTGTGTCGCTGGATCCTCCGCCGTTCAGCGGAACGTCTGCTGCGCTGCAGGCGCTTAAGACAAGCACCAGGCACAGTGCCAGCAGCAGGGGCAGAGCCGCTTTTATTCTTCTGGTCTTCATTGCGCTGTCCTCCGTCTATAATTCATCGCCGGATTCGGTAAGGCTGCGTATCATTACCTCAAGGTTGCCGTTCCTGGCCCTGATCTCGTCCATGAACTCCCTCATCTGAGCCTTATCCTTCAGCTCTACTGTATAGTCTGCCCTGTAAAGGCTGCCCATGTTGGTGGTCTTTACCTTGGAAAGGCTGTGCTTGTTAGTGTATTTTTCGAACAGGTCGTCGAATGCGCAGGTGTAGTCCACGGATTCGGGAACCGCTATCCTAAGACCCATTCTCTTGTCTTCTGCCATAGGGATGCCTGCAACGACGCACATCACGGTGGATACTATCAGGGTGAACAGCACTGCCAGTGCCACGTATCCGCAGGCGCATGCAAGGCCTGCCGCTACAGCAAGGAATATGCTTGCTATCTGCTTTGCGTCTCCCGGTATAGAACGGAACTTTACCAGGGAGAAGGTTCCTGCAACTGCAATTCCTGTGCCTATGTTGCCGTTTACCATAAGGATCACGGTGGTGACTATCATGGGGATCAGCAGGAGGCTGGTCCTGTAGCTGTTTGTTGTGTTGCCCTTGAACGACGCTGCCGCGCAGACTATGAGTCCGCAGGCGAACGCCGCCGCCAGGCATATAAGGAAGCTGGAAAGTGTAAAGCTGCTTCCGATTATAGATGCAAATATGGTAGACATTTTATTTTCCTCCGGTAGTGTTTGGGGCTAGGCTGTTTTCTGCAGGGCTTCGGAAGATCCAAGGATCTGTTTGTAAGCTGTAGCTACCTTGGAGAAGCTCTGCTTTCTTATTCCAAGGCTGTCCAGCGCGTCCGTGAGCCATAAAGGATAGGCGCAGGGGACTTTTATCTCCAGTATCCTTGTGTCGTCCTTAAACAGCAGGTGTCCGGTGCTTCCAAGCTCAAAGTCCATGTCTTCTGTACGGTAGCGAGTGTTGCTGTCGAATGTTATCCTTATACAAGGCTCGTCCCTGTCAAACCAGCTTGTTCTTTCGTAGAATACCATTATGGACGGCTCCGGCCATCCGTACTTTCTCATCGCAAAGTCGATCTCTTTCATTATCTGGCCCTCTTCGGGGAGCCTGCCTTCTTTAAGGTAAGCGTCTGCCTTTCGGAGAGTGGTCTCGACCCTGCGCTTATAGACTATTCCTTTGAACTTTTTCTTTAGTTCTATGAAGACCGTGCTGTCTGGGCCCGCGGCTCCGTAGGTGCGGATGCGCAGTTTTTCCTTGTACGGTCTGTCTTCTTCTGTAACGTCTATGGACTCGCGTATCAGGTAGTGAGTGGGCGTGTCCAGGTAGATGTTGCAGACTGTGCTTTTGGCGTACTTGTCTGCTTTGAGGTGCTCCGCCGCCAGCTTTAAAAACGCTTCGTGCTGGGCGGGGGTTATAAGGTATTTATTTTCTTTTCTCTGAAAAGTGCATGTATTATTCATTTTATGTCCCCCTTTATGGGTGTGCTGCATCGTTACGCTTTTATTGGTGCAATAGTACTGCATAAATATAAAAAGCCCGGGTACGTTTTGTGAAAACCCGGGCAAAAAAATGTGTAATTAATGTGGAGGGAGACTTCGTTATGGGTTCGAGTCCCATGCCCTTGCGCAACAAAAGAAAAAGGAGCACATAGTGCTCCTTTTTCTTTTGGCGGAGGGCATGGGACTCGAACCCACGAGGCCTTTCAGCCCTACTCGCTTTCCAGGCGAGCTCCTTAGCCACTCGGTCAACCCTCCGTGTCAAAGTTTGAACTTGCTTTTTTCAATTCGACCATAAGAGTTTACAACAAGAGCGCAATAAAAGCAAGCAGTTTTTTTAAGTATCTTTAAGTATCTTCAAGTATTATGCCGTGCTTGCATGAAAGTGGCTGATATGGTAAAATCAACTGTTAGAAAATGTATTTTATTTCCGGTGCTGCAAGGGGTCGCCGAAAGGCCCGGAGAAAGGATAAATAATGAGATCTACACGCAAGTCGGTTTGCCTTATTCTGGCACTTTGCATGGTGCTGAGCTTTGCTCTCGGAGCCTGCGCATCCCGCAGAAACACGGCAAACAATACCTCTAATACAAACAACGAGGCCAACACGGTGGAGCCGGATCCAACGCCCGTGGTGCCGGAAGATCCCAACAACCCAACCATAACCGTAAAGTTCAAGGAGATCACAGCAGCCTACGCCAAATCCAAGGGCTACTGGGAGTTCCTTGCTAATATGTTCCCTAACCACGCTATCTACAGCATTCCCGGAGAGGGCTATGTTGCAGAGCCTGCAGACCCTGCGCTGCCGCTGAATGTTTACGACTGGTCGCAGTACGAAAGCGCTTTGAGCGGCATAGATGTCTCCAAGTTCCAGGGCACCATAGACTGGACTCAAGTAAAGGCTTCCGGCATGGTAAACTTCGCCTTCATGAGAGTGGGCTACAGAGGCTACGGAGATGGCACCGCTCGCATAGTTAAGGACGAAAGGTTCGATTACAACGCCAGGAGTGCAAACTCTGCAGGCATTCCTGTAGGCGTCTACTTTGTTACCAAGGCTATAAACGAGGCTGAGGCCAGAGAGGAAGCAGAGTGGGTCATCAGCCAGATCAAGGGCTTTAATGTAACCTGGCCTATAGTTATGGACTTTGAGCCTGCATCCGGCCTGGAGGACAGGACCTACTTCCTTAAGCCGGCAGACCGTTCCGCTATAATCAACGCCTTCTCGGAGGTCGTAAGGAGCGCCGGCTACACGCCCATGATCTATGGAAACATCGGAACCTACATGACAGGCATAGATCTTTCCATGGTCACAGACTGCCCAAAGTGGTTTGCACAGTACTTCAACCAGCCGCACTTCCCGTACGAATACCAGATCTGGCAGGCAACTGACAGCGGTTCCATACCGGGCATCAGCGGCAATGTGGATATAGACTACTCCATGTACGATTACGGAAGCAGCACCCACGTTCTGGAGCCGGTACAGCCCGTGCAGCCTTCTACAGACGCAAACACCAACACTGGCAAGTAGCACGCATCTTAAGAGGACGCCATGTACGAAATGATACAGCAGAAAAGCAAAGAACTTGCGGACTGCATGCCGTCCAATCCCCAGTTCCGGACCTGGATAGAGCAGAGCGATCTTTGGTGCTGGCTTTATTCCATGTTCCGCGTAAGCGGCCGGAAGATGTCCAAAAACAGCATAGTTGCAATGGTTGCAGGGGAGCTCAGAGAGGACGCGCCCTTAAGTGCCTACGCGCTTGTAAACAACTGCAAGAGCATCTACTCGGATATGAAAGGTTACATATCTATGCAGGCGGATCTGGATGTGCGCATGCTCAACCGCTGGGCAGGCATGCTTTTGGATAAGCCTTCTGCGGATCCTGCGGAAACTCTGTACAGGCAGAACAACCCCATCATCTACGAATGGGAGCTTATACCTGCGCATTTCAGAGAGATAAACGCCAAGCTTACGGAGCTTCTGCGCACGGCTGCCCAGATAAAGGCTCCCAAAGATCCCATGGACAAGATAAGCTACGTGCACCTGGAGATAGACAGACTCTATCCTTACGGAGAGGACACCGCCATGGTGGCAGGGCTGGCGCTTATGTACCTTATACTGCAGCTTGGGCTTCCTGTTCCGGAGCTTTCGGTAGGGGATATAGAATACAACAAGATGATAGCAAAATACGCGGAGGACCTGGACCGGGAGCCTTTCCGCGACATGCTCTCCCGCAGTGTTTACAACAGGCTGGATGTAGTAACAGGTCTTGCTAAGCAGGCAGGGGAGAATAATTACGAAGCTTGATGCTTTTGGCCGGGCGCAGCTGCCCGGCCTTTTGAAACGACAGCATTTTTAAAGGAGCCCAAATTGGATCTTAAGATAACAGAAAACTTTCCGCTAAACACCTGTACAACCTTCCGCTGCGGAGGACCCGCGGACAGGCTCGTTGTGGTGGACAGCAAGGAAGAGCTTTTGGAAGCGCTGAAGCTGCCTAGGCCTTTTATACTGGGCAACGGCAGCAACGTGCTGTTTGCGGACGCCGGCTACAGAGGCACCGTTATCAAGTTCGGCCCTGGGCTTTCCAAGGTGCAGGTAAGAGGCTGCAAGGTAAAGGCCGGAGCCGGAGCTCTGCTTGCCAACGCTGCAAAGGCGGCCTGCGCAAAGGGTCTTACAGGCATGGAGTTTGCCACAGGCATACCCGGAAGCGTGGGCGGCGCGGTGTTTATGAACGCCGGAGCCTACGACGGCTGCATAGCAGACATAGTAACCAAGGTGGACAGCATGCCTCAGCTGGAGGACTACGGCCTGTCCTACCGCCACAGCGCCTTTATGGACCGCGGTGCAATAATACTCGGCGCCGAGTTTACTCTAAAGCGCGGCAACAAGGAAGAGATAGACGCCAAAGTTGCTGATTTTTCGATGCGCCGCAGGACCAAGCAGCCGCTTGCTTACCCAAGTGCAGGAAGCTTTTTCAAGCGCCCGGAAGGCTACTTTGCGGGCAAACTGATACAGGACGCAGGCCTTAAAGGAAGGACCGTGGGCGGAGCCCAGGTATCGGAGCTGCACGCGGGTTTTATAATCAATATAGGCGGAGCAACAACAAAGGACATAACCGATCTGATGCACATAGTGCAGCAGGAGGTGGCGGACCGCTTCGGAGTGGAGCTGGTCCCGGAGGTCAGGATAATTGAAGAATAGAATAACATTCGATATACATACGCATACAATATATTCGCACGGCAAAGGCACCATAGCTGACAACGCGGCTCAGGCTGCGGCAGAGGGCCTGGTTCGCCTTGGGATCTCGGATCACGGCCCGGGGAGCATATCCTACGGCATAGACATGAAAAAGATCCCGAATATGCGCAGGGACATAGAAGCCTGCAAGGCCATATTCCCGGAACTTAAGATAGAGCTCGGCGTGGAGGCCAACATCGCAAATATCAGCGGAGAGCTGGATATAACAAAGGAAGAGCAGGCGCTGTTCGACTACATAATAGCCGGCTACCATTATTCCTACTTTGGGGAAAAGCCGCTGCGCTCCATAGGCGTTGTCGTGGGCGGCTGGCTGCACGAACGCGGTATTACAAGTTCCGTGCACGCCAGAAACTACAATACTGATTTTATGGTAAACAGCATACTGGCCAACAAGATAGACATCGTTTCCCACCCGGGGGACAAAGCGGATTTCGATATAGACGCTATAGCAAAGGCCTGCCAGCAGACAGGCACCATAATGGAGATCAACCACCGCCACAACTGCCTAACCGTTGAGGGCATAAAAACTGCCATGAAGTACGATGTGAGCTTCATCCTCAGCAGCGATGCCCACACCAGCGGAGCGGTCGGAAACGTTGAAAAAGCCTGGGCCAGAGTCGTGGAAGCTGGCCTGGATCCCCGCAGGATAGTTAATTACAGAGGTGAAGAGTAATGGATCTGATAATAGTCACCGGGCTTTCGGGCGCCGGCAAGAGCCAGGCTGTGCACTGCCTGGAGGACATAGGCTACTACTGCGTGGACAACATGCCACCGCGCCTTATGAAGACCTTCATACAGCTTACCAAGGACAACGGCAGCTTCAGCAAAGTAGCCCTGGTAATGGATATACGCGGCGGCCAGTTCTTTGACGATCTGGACGACGGTCTTCTGGAGCTGGACGAAGAAGGCATACCCTACAAGATGATGTTCCTGGAGGCTACGACCCCTGTTATTTTAAGGCGCTACAAGGAGACCAGAAGGGCTCACCCGATGGCCCCGGACGGAGACATCCAGGCCGGCATAGAGCGCGAAAGGGAAAAGCTTGCGGAATTCAAAAAGAGGGCAGATATAGTTCTGGACACCTCTGCGCTTAAGACCGCGGATCTCAACACTGCAATAAAGCGAGTCCTTGGCGTGGAGGCTCTGGACAGCTTCACGCTTAACGTTATGAGCTTCGGCTTTAAGAACGGCGTTCCCCAGGAGGCGGACTGGGTGTTCGATGTGCGCTTCCTGCCAAATCCTTTCTACGTTCCCGCTCTTAAAGGGCTTACCGGAAGGAACCAGAAGGTAAAGAAATACGTGCTCTCCGGCCCGGACGCGGAAAAGTTCGCGGGCAGGATAACCGGCCTTGTAATGGATCTTATCCCAAGCTACATCAGGGAGGGCAAGTACAACCTCACCCTTGCCGTTGGTTGCACCGGAGGCCGCCACAGGAGCGTGGTAATGGCAGAGGAGATAGCGCGCCGCCTGGAGGAAAACGGCAGGCACGCAGTTATAAAGCACAGGGATTCTTAGGGAAAGGCCGCAGATCTGAATGTCTTTCAGCAGTGATGTTAAAAAAGAGCTAACAACTTTGCCGGCAGGCAAGAAGTGCTGCCAGCTCGCTTTAGTGGCGGGCTTTTTGCGCTTTGCCGGAAGCATCACGCTCGGAAGAGGCGGCATGGGCGTGCGAGTAAGCACTGAAAGCCCTGCAGTTGCAAGGCTTTTTATACGCATAACCAAGGACTATTTCGGCGCCAGGACATCCCTTTCCGTAGACAGCAGCATGCTGCCGCGCTCCAAAGGGCATTCCTACGAGCTTAGCATAACCCCGGAGATGAACGCGGAGGGCATTCTAAGAGAGACCGGTATCGTAAGTGTCCGCGAGGGCAGCAACTACATTACAGACGGCCTGGATCAGGAGATAATACGCAAGCGCTGCTGCAAAAAATCCTGCCTGCGGGGCATCTTCCTGGCGGCCGGCATGGTGTCGGACCCCTCAAAGTCCTACCACCTGGAGATATCCTGCGCAAGCTCCATAATGGCCGCGGACGTAAGAAAGCTGGTCAACAGCTTCGGGCTCAAGTCCAAGGTGGCGCCGCGCAGGAACCGCTACATAGTCTACATCAAGGACAGCGAGCAGATATCGGACTTCCTTGGGATAATAGGCGCGTCGGCAGAGCTTTTCAAGTTCGAAAACGTGCGCATAACAAAGGACATGAAGGCCACGGCAAACCGCATAAGCAACTGCGAGAACGCCAACCTTCAGCGCTCGGTAAATGCTGCGCAAAAGCATATAACAGATATAAAATATATAGACGAAATGCGGGGGCTTTCCTCGCTTCCGGAAAAGCTGCGCACCACGGCTCAGCTTCGAATTGAAAACCCGGAGCTTCCGCTTGCAGAGCTTGCGGAGCTTCACCAGCCGGCCGTTGCCAAATCCGGCCTCAACCACAGGCTTGCAAGGCTTTCGGAAATAGCCGAAAAGATAAGAAAAGGCGAAATGTAAACACTTTGCAATAAAGCAAAAGACCGCAGCAAAGCGGTCTTTTTGCTTTCGAAGATCTGTCCGGGTAATGTGAAGGAGTGTATCTTATCAGTAAATATTGAACATGGATGCAATAATGTTGAACAGTCCCAGGGAGCTGAGCACGGAGCAGACTATGCACACTACAACTGCGGAGATCAGCAGCTGGAAGGACAGCTTGGACTGAGCGTTCTCGTCCGGGCAGAAGGAAAGCATCTGAGCGCCTGCAGAGGAGAACGGAGAGATAGCTGTGGACATTGCGCCTACATAGATGCAGGAGAACAGGGCTACCGGGTTGAGTCCGGTGCCTGCGCAAAGTGCCGGTACCAGCGGGAAGAGCAGCGGGCAGACAACAGATGTGCCGCTGGAGAAAGCGCTCAGGAAACCTGCAAACAGGCAGAGCGCAGCCGGGATAAGGAAGGGCGGAAGGTTCTCGCTTACGTATCCGCCTACAGTGGATACCAGGCCGGCCTTGGTAGCAACTTCCATGATCATGCTCATGCCGCCTATCAGCAGTATGGTGTTCTGCGGTATGTTCCTTAAAGCCTTCTTGTAATCGCCGACCTTTGCGAGCATCATAGCAATGATACCCATAAGGAAGGTGATCTGTGGCTGGAATATCTTGTTGAGTGTCTTGAACAGTCCTACAGAAGGAGCAAGCGTCTTGAGCACCTGAGCAAGTACTGTTATGCATACGCAGGTGATAATAATTACAAGTGTTGTCTTCTGCTTCTGGTCGAACTGCGGAGCCTCGGTGCTGACATCTATGTCCTTGCCCTTAAAGCACTTGAAGATGAAGTAAATTGCAAGGAAGAGGAGCAGCTGCTTAAGGAAAGCGTTCATGTAAACGCCCCATACAAGTCCGGCGTTTTCGAATCCTGCATCAGCGATCAGTCCCTTTGCTATGATGCCACCCTGTCCTGTGAGTGGGTTATCTGCGCCCATGTTATAGGCGATAGGCACTGTAATTGCAGTTGCCAGAGGGCTGAGATCGCAGGAGTATGCGATAGCAAATACCAGGGGGCCCAGCAGAGGAATGGCCTGAGCGCCGCCCCAGCCGAGGATAACGCAGGCAACAAGGGATACAGGAAGAACAAGTGCGGACCTGCCTTTGATAAGTCGGAGGCCAAGCGG
>JAZQIH010000213.1:0-19290 GCA_045541015.1 Anaerovoracaceae bacterium
TTGGTTTTTACCATCATTAGGGATGTACTCAAGAACAAGCTTCACATCATTGTCCGGTGTTCCCGTATCAAACGTCATATAATACTTCAATTCAATACTATTACCAGCAACAACACTCTGCCCTTCCAATTTGGCTGTCGATCCAGAAAGAGCTATTGACCGGAACTGACTTTCCAATACTGGCATTTCTTCTGTACCAAAGGATAATTGCTCTGATGTAAAGAAACTGGTTACGAGATTGTCTTTATTGTAGTCGAAATAAACCTGGGCTTTAGCTCCATAATAAAGCATATCAACTAGCGCAGTCTTAAGAGGCAGATCTGTACCCTCGCTATTCAGCATATTGTATGCATATTGTTTAATGCTGTATTCATTGACTAAACTACTGTAAGAAACACCATCTTTATCTGCATAAAGAACCGCCTTAACTGTATCACCCATCTCTTTTGCCGCAATATTGCTGAATACAAATTTTTTATATTCAACGCCTCTAAGTGTGACATCAGAAGCTAATAATTCATATTCCTCCCAAGTATAATCTGAACTACCCTTAGCATATTTCTGCTTGGTTACTACCATCTTAAGATTATCATAACCATTCAGTTCGCTTGTCGGAATATAGTAGTTTATCGACAGATTATTACCTACGGTAATATTGCGGTTGAACGTTACAGTTAATTCATTGCTGGCCTGTTCTGCAAACGTGATGGAGTTGATCCTCGCAGAACAATCAGGCATCGTGAAGTTTATGGTGTTTCCGCTGAAACTTATGCCTTCAATTGCCGCGTTTGTTGCATCATCCACAAACTCAACTGACTGGATGACCTTGCCTTCATTCTCCCCTGTCGGAGTAACGGTCACTTCCACGCTGGCGCCCGGCATGATATCAGTGGGCCACGATATAGCGGTATCAAGATCAATCGGCTCCGTTATAACTGCCACATCATCCACTTTAAGAGAGGCAATTTTATACCCTGTCTGCCCGGTAAAGTTAAGCCTCCAAGGCATTACAAGATTGATCGTATATGTCTCGGTCGTTCCTACCGTATTGGTTAATGTCACCTCATCCGACCCATCGGATAAATCCAATGTTGTCTTATCCATTGTTGTTCCCCATGTCGGCACCAATATGTTGGCTATGGAATAAGATTTGTATGAAGTGTCATATGCATTCAGAGTTATCGTAAAGGTCTTTGCCTGAGCATCATATGTCCAGTTGCTTGGATAATGCGCAACCAGGTTATTCCCTGCAACTTTGAAATCATAGTAATATGCTATTGGTTCTTCATCCCTTGATTGAAGCACCCCTTGGTTGAGGGATTCACCTGAGGTTAAAGTGATCCTACCGCTTATCTGATCACCTTCGCCTTCGATCGTCAGAGTGTAATCTGATGCTTTCAGCTGAACTTTATTGGGTTTGACAACGAGAAGATCTCCGTAATCAAATTCTATCGTTCCTAATTTCTTGCCTCCGTTATATTCTTCGGGCTCAGGATCGTTTTTTACTGTTATTGTGAACGGGATCACCTGCGATGCATATGTCTCGGAATCCATCGCTTCATACACGTTGGCTGTAATACTTGTGTTAAGTGTAAAACCATTGGGCTCCGCCAGACGAGGTTCGCTGGACGTTGCCTCTGCATATGCAACAGGAGTCATTCCTGCAAACAAACCGACTATCAATACCAAGCAAAGGAACAGTGAAGTAAGCCTTTGCCCATATTTCACTTTCATTGTTTCCTCCTTAATAAATTCCGCGTCCGTGGCTGATTTGATGGTCAACCACGTCACTTTCTTCCAGCATTTCGTCCCAGAGCTTTTCAGATATACTGCGCTCCAAGACGACGCTTATAACATATTGCCTTACTTCCACACCGTTTCTAACCGTAATGGTCAGCGGCGCGGAAAGGTTTACTATCTGCTCGGAAGAAGGATCAGAAGACGCTCCTTCCGAAAGCGTAATATCCAAAGCTACGGCACAAACGTCCGTACTCTTTGGAAGTGTAACAACTATTGTTCCGGTATCCTGGTCTATTACGGCTTCTTTTCCAAGCACTGTAAGACCAAGTATCCTGGCACCGCTTGCAGTGCTGCCACCGGAAGGTCCGGACGGATTATCCGTGCCTCCAGATGGATCACTGGAACCGGAACTTGCAGTAATATGCTGCCCGGACTTGTTCAGTATAGTTACAGTGTAGCTTCGGCTTGCAAGCTCTGCACTTCCGCCAAGGGTATACGTGACAGAAGAAGCAAAGTCTGTTGCAACGCCGGATGTTGGGCTGCAGGTAAGACCTGTAAAGACTATCTTGGTTTCAAGCACGGTAGACGTAAGCGTAGAATCGTCTACATCCCTTACTATTATGGTATTGGAAACATTGTCTATTGCTCCGCTATACCAGACGCTGCCCGCCTCAATCTCGAAGGATGTTATCTCCGCCTGCCCTTTAGCAACAACCTTAATACGGTAAACATTGATATTTGTTTCGTCTTCGGATGTTACTGTTACCGTAAGCCAGTCAGAAAAATCCATCTGCCTGCTGCCATCCAGCACTGGATCGCAGGCTGCCGCATAGGATACATCCGCACTTAAATACATCTTAGATGTATTCACACCCGGTTTTACCGTAAGCAGTATCTCAGTAACTCCGTCTGAAGCCGTAGTTACAGATTTAGACAGAATAGCCTCGACATTCAAGACACTGTTCTGCAGCACCAAACTGTCAACATCCAGATCCGCACCGGATGCAAGCACATCATCGTATACTACGGTAACGAAATAGGTCTTATATGTCTTTCCATCCTCTGCACATACAGTAAAGGGCTGCGGGACTCCTTCAACAAAAGTGACAGGAAGCGTGGGTGCTATTAGCTTGGCACCTTCTGCCAGTTCTATCTCCGGTTTCATGTTTGTAAGGGGTGTTCCTTTGCTAAGGGTAACAGTTATGCTGTTCTCTGCGCCCTCCTCTATGACGCCCTGCTTTCCTTCAAGTTCAAAGGAAAGAATGGTTGCATCGGAAGAAAGCGGTTCTCCAAAGTCGAAACGGTTATAGTAGAAGTAATATGGACTCCCTTGCCCTCCATGTTCCAGAAAACCAAGATACCACATGCTTGCATAACAGCCTTCGTAGGTGGCAAGCGCATTATTTCTCACACTGGTTGTATGATGGAAATACCCTTCGCCGACGTTTGCGAAGCTGTCCATCCAGTGTTGCAGTGCACTCTGTTCTTGCCCGTTGGAAAAGCGCGGATCAACATTCCAGTCTATGCCCATGCTGCAGAGCGCCATCATCACCCAGGCTGCAGATTCGCTGTTTGTTGCACCCATTGAGTCAAATGAATATGCGTCGGACATGTTGTCTAAGATCAGATCAAGGCCTTCATTCAGCTTCAGTTTTACCCTTTCCCCATACAGAGGATCGTCCTGATACGGAGCGATGGCATACATTATGGCTCCTACCATATCTATACCAAAGCCATCCGACAGGTATTTGTGATTCAGGAGTGTATCCAAGAGATTGATTCTCGTCCATTTTGCATCCTCAGGAACGGTATAGTTGCCCATATCCAGTGCAAGCAGCGCAAATACCGGTCCATTGATGGTGTAGCCACCGGGACCTTAAGGGTAATGGTCTGGTTCGGCTTTGCGGTAGAGATGGACTGCGTTCCTGTAAGGTTGGTCCCTGCTATCTGCAGGCAGCCAAAAGACGTAGTAACGCCGGACATGCTGCCGTCGTTGGTGATGGTAACGTATACGCAGAGGTTAAAGGTCACGTCCTCTGTGATAGTGGTACCGTTTACGTCATCCATTCGCCATACTGTGGCATTTACTTTAAAGTTGACAGGATATACGCCCTTTTTGGCGAACTGGCTGATGCGGAAATCGAAATACACCTCCGCCGTGGAGTTGTACGTCATGTCCTGTAGATGCCTGGTACTTGCAGCGTCTATTATGTCGAACGGCCAGTTGGCGACGCTGGTATCTGTGGGTATTGCCGGCGCGATGTTTATGTTGCGCAGCATGTAGCGTTCGCTGGGCAGATACTCCTTGTTGACCGCCATAGGAAGCACTATGGTGACAATGTCGCCGGGAATGCCTTTGGGGGATTCTGCTCCTACGTCCATAAGGATAAGCGCGTTGGCATCGCTGGGGATGACCACGATGTCTGTGTTTGGAGTTTCGTCAACGACAGGAGGAGCAGTCTCGGAGCTGTCGCCGTCGGAAGAGGACTCGTCGGAACTCTTGGTTTCAGTTCCGCCATCTGTTGAGGCTGTCGCGTCTCCACTCTTGTCCGGCTCTGCTGCTTCCCCTGATTTGGCAGGCTCGGCCGTTTCTCCGCTCTTCTTGTCGGCGGGGGTTGATTCCTTTGCATCGGCAGGAGACTTGTCGTCCGATTGCTCCGCCGCATCCTGCCCGGAAGCTGCAGGTGGATCTGCGGGGTCCGCATTGCTTGCAAAAACAGATGCGGGAAGAATCGATACCGCCAGCATGGCGCATATCAGAAGTGCCAGTATTCTCTTTACCCTTTTGCTCTTCACTTTGAGGTCTCCTCTCCGTTACTTGTGTATGTTTTGCCGTCGACGAAATGGATGCTTCTGTCCATATATGATTCCATCGACTGGTCGTGTGTGCTTATTATGAATGTTGTGCCGTTTTCGCGGAACAGTCCGCACAGAAGCTGCATTATCTCCTTGCCGGTATTGCTGTCCAGGTTTCCTGTGGGCTCGTCCGCAAGCACTATATATGGCTTTGTTATGATGGCCCTTGCTATGCTCACCCTCTGCTGCTGGCCTCCGGAAAGCTCCGATGGTCTGTGATGTATGTGGTCGGAAAGTCCTACCTTTTCAAGAGCCTCTTTGGCCAGCTTTTCGCGCTCGGCCTTGTCAACGCCCCTTACCGCAAGCGGCAGCGCCACATTCTCCAGCGCCGTGTACTGAGGCAGGTTGTTGTAGCTCTGAAAGACGAAGCCTATATGCTTCCGCCTGAAGCGCGTGCGTTCCTCTTCCTTCATCTTTTCCAGGTGACTTCCCAGTATGATCACTTCGCCGGACGTAGGCGGCTCCAGCCCCGCAAGCATATTCAGGAAGGTGGACTTGCCCGAACCGCTGCGGCCGGAGATGCAGACGAATTCGCCCTTGTCTATGCTTACACTTACTCCGTCCAGAGCCTTTACCGTATTGCCGCCTACGCTGTAATACATTTTCAGGTCTTTAGTTTGAATGATGGTCTTGTCATCCATTTGTTTCTCCATGACAGAGAACCGTCCCCCTGTCATCCGGCAGGGTGTACTTGCGTTCCTCGCCGGTAAGTCCGAACTTTGTTTTGATGCGTTCGAGCTTTCGTATCCACGGATCTCCCAGAGCCCAGAGCACCAGGAAGGTACAAACTCCGTGGCTCAGATCGAAGAAAAAGCTCGATACGTATGCCGCACCTATTGCCGGCCAGTTTATCGGGTTTATATAGCCGATTATGAAGTACAGATTCATTATCCAGCCATACAGGAAG
Source organism: Anaerovoracaceae bacterium (assembly GCA_045541015.1). Classification (GTDB taxonomy): domain Bacteria; phylum Bacillota; class Clostridia; order Peptostreptococcales; family Anaerovoracaceae; genus RUG13409. The sequence continues at coordinate 5,504 of JAZQIH010000213.1, forward strand.
CCCGAAAGAAGACCATATATGCAAAGCCTTATAGGAGCATGGTCCGTAAGCTGCCTTACGAAGTACAGCAGGTCTCCCCGGCTTGTTCCTTCCGGGCAGATACGGTCCCAGAATGGTGCCTTAAAGTGCTCTTTTTTCTTTTCTCTTCTGAATACTCCTGCGTTGTTCAGGACGCCCGCCAGAAAGCCCACGAGTCCCCAGGTGAACATCTGCCACGGGGTCCAGGGCCCCTGCCCGAAGATGAAGTTGCTTACAAGAGCTGTCAGCGCCCCTGTAAGAAACCCTGCCTCCGGCCCGAACGACACCGCCGTGATTATTATTATCGCCGAGCAGGGCTTAAAGTTCGGCAGCGGCACAATCTCGAACACCGTGCGGCCCACGACCGCTATCGCAGCCATTACCGCTATGGGCACCATCTCTCTGGCCTGCGGCTTCTTCTTGTCGAAGACCAGGAAGAACGGAATCGCCGAAACGATCAGGAACAGCAGCCCTATAAGAAGGTCTGAGTTCAGTATTATGTAGTCCCAGAAGGTGCGCTCTCCCACCACGTGCACGGTCGGCCTGTGGGTGTGGTAGTAGATGAACGCCACCATCATTATGGGAAGGGCGATCAGTACTACCCATGCTGCTGCCTTCGTGCGGCGGCTTACGAAGAGGCGCTCTGCAGTTTTCTGCATAGAGCGATCACCTCCTCGCAGGTTATGGCCTTGGGGAAGACCTCCGACGCTATGCGGTTGGCGTCTGTCGTATAGAAGCGGTTTCCTGCAAAGAAATCGTGAGGACCGCCCTCAGACATCAGCTGGCCGTCGAACATCAGCGCGCAGCGCGTGGCATACGTTGCCGCAAACTCCACATCGTGAGTTACCACAAGTATCGAGACACCGTCTTCCGTAAGCCCTTTGAGTATCTTTGCAAGGCCTGCTTTTGCGTAAGCGTCCAGGCCCTTTGTCGGCTCGTCCAGGATCAGCACGTCTGCATTCCTTAAAAGCAGCTTGCCGAGCGCCAGGCGCTGGGTCTCTCCGCCGGAAAGATCGTACGGGTGGCGGGCAAGAAGAGACGTAAGTTCGAGTCTTTCTGCCATCTTAAGCGCAAGATCCCTGTCTCCGTCTGAGCTGTCCAATAGCTCCTTCTCCGCAGTATCCGCAACGAACAGTGTCCTTGCGTTCTGCGGGAGCATGCAGAGCTTTTTCCCTTTTTCAAGCTTCGTTTTGCCTCTGTAGGGCTTTGCCAGTCCGCAGAGGATCTTAAGCAGAGTGGTCTTTCCCGCGCCGTTTCCGCCCAAAAGGCAGAACAGCTCGCCCCTGCCTAGTTTTATGCTGGCGCCCCTTAGGACGTCTGCAGACTTTTCGTTATATCTGAACCAGAGTTCTTTTCCCTCAAGGACGGTATCCGCCCTGGAGCGCTCTGAAGTTCTGTCGTCTTTATCCGCTCCTGCAGCCTGTTTTGCTGCGAGCGCCTTTATCTCTGCCGCATCATCATCGATGCCGGCCATTGCTTCAAGTTTCTGTCTTCCGTCCCTTACGGTAAGAGGCAGATCTTCGGTCCGGCCAAGCTCGCTGAAGATGCGCACCGCCGCCGGAAGACCAAAGTAGATACGGCTCTTATCGGGACTCTCCGAAAGCTCTTTTGCAAGTTCTGAAGGTGCGCCGTCCGTAAGCACACGGCCCCCGTCCATCGTTACCACCCGATCCGCCACCGGGAAGACCTCATCCAGCCTGTGTTCGGTAAGCAGGATCGCAACACCGAGCTCTCTGTTTATGCGCTGCACCGCCTGAAGAAGGCTCCTTGCAGCCAGAGGATCCAGCATGGACGTAGGCTCATCCAGGATCAGAAGCTTAGGACCCATCGCAAGAGCTGAAGCCAGGTTCATAAGTTGCTTCTGGCCGCCGGAAAGCTCTGTGGTCTTGCTCCTGAACCATGTCTCCATGCCGAAGAACGCGGCCATCTCGGCTACCCTGCGCCTAATTACCGGCACAGGAAAGCCCATGTTTTCAAGCCCAAACGCCAGCTCGTGCCAGACGTAGTCCGTAACTATCTGATTGTCTGGATTCTGCTGCACGAAGCCTATCTCGGCCGCAGCCTTAAGCGCAGGTATATCCTCTATGGGCTTCTCCCTGTAAAAGACATTGCCTTCCCTGGCGCCGGCAGGCTGAAGGCCCGGCTTTACCTGGCGAAGCAGCGTGGTCTTGCCGCAGCCCGAAGGACCGCAGAGCACCACGTATTCGCCCTTATTTATCTGAAGATCTACCTTATCCAGAGCTCTTACAGGAGCATTCGGATAGGCAAAGCTTAAGCCTTCGACACGCAAGAGCGCCATCTAATGGCCTCCTTAGTTTCAAGTATTCCCGGCAGGAACATCAGCACCGCGCAGAACACGAACATCGTATAGCTGGATACTCCAAGCACCAGCGGTGTCATTCGCGGATAATATTCCATATACCCATGCCCGTAGCAGCGGGCAAGTATGCACACACCGCCTATGGCTATGAGCGCACCTAAAGTTCTTGCATCCCTTCCGTCGAAACGGAACAGGTGGAAGGTAGTGCGCCTTCTTTCTCCGTATCCTCTGGCCTTCATGGAGTCTGCCGTCTCAACGGCATTCTCAAGGCTCATCGTAAGCAGCACGGAGAGGTTCCTCAGAGCTGTTCCGAGCTTTTGGAACAGCCGGCTGCCCTGTTCGTTCAGCATGGCCTGAGCCTGCTTTATGTCTCTTCTGTTCTGCTGCAGCTGCGGTATGAAGCGCAGCGTCATGGTGATCAGAAGCGACGTGCCCGGGAAGGGCTTTCCGAACAGGTAAAGGAACTTGTCGGATGTCATCACTTCCTGGTAGCAGGTGAACCATATGACCACAGAACACAGCGAGAAAGCCGCCACAAGTCCGTATACCGTCGCCTCAAGCGTGTACCACAGATGGTTGATCTCGAACAGCGGTGTAACTCCCCTGTGGTTGAACAGCGGGTTTGCCAGGGCTATGAGCACGAACATCGGCCCTACGAAGCGCATAGTGCGCCCGTAGGCGCGCAGTCCGCGAAGCCTTATGGAAAACCAGCTGGCTCCCAGAAACGACAGGACTACCGGTACCGGATGCATGCAAACAAGCGTGAGCACAAGCACCAGTACAAAGTAAGCCATGCTCACGGCCGGATGGAGATTTCCGAAATACCGCATCTGTCTTTCGTCCATGATCCCGCCTTATCAGTCGTGAGTGTCCTTCCACTCCTGACCGCCCAGCATATCTCCGCCTTCCAGGTCCAGACCCAGATCGCAGGTATAGTTCCACTCTATAACGTCTCCGGCCTTAACATAGTAAACACCGCAGCCGTAGTTGGGATACCACTTGTTTACGCAGTACATCCAGCCGCTCCAGCGGCCGCCGTCAAACTCGTAGAGGTTGTTGATGCCGTCTACATAGCAGCCGCTTCCTGTGCCACCCCTGTATGACATATGGATCTTGTACTTGCTGCATACATATGCAAGCACGTCGAACACCGTCTGACCGTCCTCGATCTCCACCGTGGTGACCGGAAGTATAACACCGCTTGCCGGAACTATGCCGGCCCACTTGCTCTCAAGGTGCATGCCGTTGTTTACAGCTGTATCACAGCGAATGGTTATGGTGACGGTCTTCTTGGAGGAAGTGCCTGTGTTCTGATTATTGCCGGAGTTGTTCTGATTTCCGTTTCCGCTCTGGTTGCCGGTCTGCTGGCTCGTCTGTGTCCCCTGCTGTGTCTGCGTTCCGGATCCGTTCTGGCTTCCCGACTGTCCGCTCTGGCTGCTGCCGGAGCTGTTTTTTCCGCTTTGGTTCTTATTGCCGGAGGATCCGGAGTTTCCGCTCTGCGTCCCGGACTGCCCCTGGCTGCCCTGAGAAGACTGGCTTCCCTGCTGGCTGTCTGTGGCACTGCCGCTGTTTCCTGCGGGATTGCTGCCGTAGCTGTTCTTTCCGCTCTGGCTTCCGGAAGACCCGGAGCTACCCTGCTGGGCCTGGCTGTCTGTGGAGCCCTGCTGATCATTCGCAGAGCTGCGTTCGTTTTCCTTTTTTCCGAAACTGAACGCTTCGTTTATCCAGGACTGAAACCCCGACTGCTGTTCCTGCTGCTCCTGCGTATCGTTTCCGCCCTCGTAGTCCAGATCCAGCTTGCTGCTGTCCTTTCCTCCTGTTCCTCCGCCGCAGGCACAAAGGCCCACTACCATAGCAAGAACCAGTATCACACTTGCCAGGATCTTTGCTTTATCTTTCATCATTCCGCTCCCAGTCATTCGCATCCGAACAAAAAATAAAATGGCAGCACGACTGCATTCGCAGTAGCACTACCATTACCCTTTCTTGATAATACTATGATAAAGCTCAGAAGGTCTCCCGGCTCGCGTCCTGGCAGATACGCACTGTCTTCTCAGGTTTCCCCAATGACTGGCTTTCACCGTCGTGCTGTATCCTATACGCCCACGGTATTGGACATGCGGGGCCTCAAACCCCATTCCCTTGTTAAGCAACTGTGCCCTTGCCTTGCGGCCTTTGCAGCCACAGCGCCTCTGGTGCTTTATGCCGTATTAAATTTTAAACCTTATTATATCAATATATTATACCACAATATCAGAGATATTTGCTACTAATTTTTCTCGTTTAAAGAGCATTCGTCGGGCTGATTCGCCTGGAGCTGTTTATCAGAAGGCTGAGCTGACTGAGCCTGAGACGACTTTTTGCGTTTTTTCCTCTTGCGCGCCTCCGGATGAGCCGCCAGATACGCTTCCTGTGCCTTCTTTTTCTGTGCCTGTTCCTTCAGTCTTTGCGCAGCCCGGATCTTTTTCTGACGCTTCTTTTCCCTGTGAAGCTCCATCTGCCGGTCGCGCTCGTTTTTTATCAAAGCATATTCGGATTCAGGATCCCTTCCGAAATAGCGCCTCATTCCTGCGCGTATCAGTAGGATATCCCATGTTCCGAAACGCTTTTCAAGATATTTCCAGCCCTCTATCTCCTTGATACGCGGAGTGTGCCCCAGCTGTCTGGCGCACTCGTGGAAATAGTCAAGAAGCTGGTATTCTTTATCGTTTTGATGTTCTTCCTCGAATGCCTTTTCCCTGGCTTCGAGCTCTCTTGCGGCCCTCTGGGCGATAACGGTGTTGTAAAACCCGTTATTCTTGTTTTTATCCTTTGTCTGTTTCTTGCTGTTCTCAGTTTTCCGGTCAGCCATAAGTAATACAAAACTGAAGGTTACGGCCACCCAAACCGAGGCTAACGTTGAAAATAACCTTCAATTAAAAAACTTATGACTGCCCCAGTAGGTCTCCCGACTTACGCCTTCAGCGGCATTTCATCCTGTCTTCTCAGGTTTCCCCAATGACTGGCTTTCACCAACGGACGAATGCCTAAACGTTCACGGTATCGGTCAATGCGTGGATTTTCACCACATTTCCTTGTTCAGCGCGCGTACCTTGCTGTTGTCTGGTTCGCAGATATTGCTCTGCCAGCTTAGGCTTTTGCAGTTGCGGCGCCTCTGAAACGTCAAACTATTAAATTATTACATAACAATTATACTACACATCTGTATACATAACAAGATTGCAATTTGTAGAAAAATAACAACAGAAATCAGTATAATAAACAATTCATTATATGGACGGATACTGAGTCTACTGAGAGCGGTATTTCATACCCCTTCTCTTCGCCACGGAATAATCCGCAGTGCTTGCAAAGCTTTATCGAATTCCCGGAATCAGCAAGCATTAAAGATAATTCCATCTGAAGAGCAAGCAGCAGCGAGCAAAACACTGATTAAAGATGGCACTTATATCTGCTTACCCCGTACCCGGATACAGACCTTTCGATCACAGCTTCCGGCAGAGCAGGAAGCCACCTCCTGCTGAATGCCGTAGTCCCAAAATACGCGTCGAAGTTTGATACGGGAAGAACTACCCACTCACTGTCTTCGGGCTTATTGGCATAGTAATACTGCACAAGCAGCGGCAGCACCGTTTCAGGCACCTTCTGCGGTGTAAGCTCCGCAAGCTTTTTTAACACATTCTCCGGAAGCGGATCCGGTACAGGTCTTAACGGGCCTTCTTCCTTAGCGTCCGCTAGGATATCATCAAAGCGCATTATCCATGCACCTTTTGTTGCAGGGGAAAACATCGGCACCTGAAACTGCATCAGCTTATTGCGCCATGCAGTATCAAAGCCCTTTTTCAGAGCGGCGCAACTTGCAGTGGAAGCCTTCAACAGCTTATCCGGATTCTTTTCCGAGAAACGGATCACATTGTGCACATGCCTGTAGAACCAACCCGCGCCGCCAGGAGTTACAAGCTTAGGAAACTCTGAAGCCAGAACCCTGAAGTCGGTCTCGCTCTGTCCGGGCTTTTTCTCTTCCGCGCCTTTCCTGTCAGGGATACTGCACCAAGCCTTAAGGGCGCGGCCGGCCCTGTCTATGTCCGGTTCCTCGCTGTCCCACATATATCCTCTTGCAAGGATGGTAAGCACTCTGGAAAGGCCCTCGAACTTTACGAGCATGTCAAAGGTAAAGCGTCCAAGATAGGTGCTGTCATATTTGTTCTTTGCCTCATACTTCGGAAAATCAGTGTAAGCCGAAAATTCTTCTCTTTCGTCCAGCATGTTTCCTCCGCTTTTTGATATTCTCTGTCACGACCATATTGTCCAATATGTAGTAAGGCATGATCTCCAGCGCAAAGTCTCTCCGCCCAAGAGATATAACGCATTTGAGGGCTTCGGTAAAGTCCAGCCCGTCCCGATCGGAAGCTCCGTGCGACATCTCCCATATCACAGCGCGTCTTGCATCATCCCTGTAATCAGAAGACGGGTTCTTCGCATAGCCTTCTATTATCCTCTTTTCCAGGGGCCTGCCCTCTGAAGAACGGTATTTCAGGGCTTTCTGGTCCTCTATGCGGTACATATCATCAAGATCGCAGATAATATCTCCCAGGATCCTGTATCCGCCCTTACGGAAGTCCGTAAAAATGCCCTCGTAGTCTTCCATAAGATCTGACGGAATGACATCAAGAAGGAATATCTCCCGTTCCTTCATGTCCATAAGATGCCACTTTTTCTCAGTAAGCTGGGACCTGATCCGGGCGATCTTTCTTGAATCGAGGTCTTTCAGCACTCCGTAAAGCTCATCGGCGGTATAATCATTCTCCTGACCGCGCATGAAAAGAATGCGTTCTATATCGCTCTTCCTTGTCATGGTCTTTCTGTCCAGCCTGCTTAAGCGTATGCGCCTTAAGGCTGAATCATACTCGTCTATTATCTCTGTCATTCTTTTCAGAGTGTATGGATCGAGCCGGTCCTTCCAGCCATCTTCTCCGGCAAACGAGAACAGTTCCTCATCCGCAGCAGGCTGCGCCTGTATCTTCTTCGTATGCTTTTCCAGCATCCTTGCGTAGTACGGGAGCTTCTCTACATTCGATGAAACGCTGTCCCAGTCCACAGAAGCAAAATACTTATCCAGCTTTTCCTTTCTTGTGGGTTCATACCATTCGCGTCCGTCCTTTTCCTCTGTTATGTTCTTGTACTTAAGGAATGGGCTGCGGCTTACTATCTTTCTGCTAAGATATTCCGTAAGGTCCGGTTTTACTCCGCTTTTGGCCGAATCTATCTCAAGGCCGGTAAGTATCTCAAGGACTTCCGTCTCTTTCATAAGGCGGCTGCGCTCTTCTTTGGATGAGTTTTCGTCATAAGCTACTATGCTCCTGTCAAAAGCAGCATTGCATATCTGGCCTATGCGGGAATTGAAGGTGTTCTTTACGGTCTCGAACCTTGCTTTCCAGTCTTCTGCATCCCTTAAAAGGGGTTCTGCAGCGGGGATCTTAAGAAGCGGAAGCTTTATAGAAACATAATCGAAACTGACGTCTGATCTGTAGTTTCTTGCAATGCATTTGTTTACCAGAGGATCGGCAACGGTTTTTACCATATCGCCGTCGTAGTCCGCTCCGCCGAGCCTTTCCGGTATCAGTGTATCTGAACTTACCATCACAACATATGAAAGATGCGAAAGATACTTTTCTCTTAAGACTCCGGGCTCTGACAAAGGCCTTGCTACAGCCTCTTCATTTCTTGCTATATGAGGGTTTCTCAGAAGCGTATAACTTTCGCATTTGCCGTATTCCGCCTTCGGAGCATATACCTCGCCCTCTCGAAGCCTCTCCCAACTAAGCGCCGGAGGATAATCATAAGTATCCCCCGCAGCTATATCCGAGATCATCCACATAAGATCGTCCGACAGATACCGGTTGTCTCCGGCTGCGGTAAGCCTTCCTATGGCATAGTTTTTCAGGACCTTCTCGGCCTTTGATTCAAGCTGCTTTGTAAAAACAGGCTCGTTAATAAACAGGGGGTTTTTTGTGAGTATCTTTGCCCAGAGAGCTTCCTTTCCTAACTGATCTTCCTGGCCTTCCGCGCTTTCTGTAAAACACTTTATTCGGTACTCATCATCCGCAACAAGGTGATAATACTCCGACTCTGTAGCCTTTGTTATCCACTGCCGCGCATCTTCTTCCGGAGCAGCATCCCAGCCCAAAGGAAGGTCCGCAGGTCTGAACTCTTCCTGCCTTATAGCGGCGGTGTTCAGGAACTGGTAGTTAAGCTCTATGGTGTTTCCGGCGCTTTCCTTTCCGACTTCTGAAACATACAGAGCATGATCATACTTTTCGCACCTTGCAAGATACTCCGCCCAGCTAAGACCGTTTTCAGTCATCCAGCCAAAGCCCTTGAACATGCTTTTGGTAAGTATCATTTCGATCTCTTCTACAGGATGGACCGTTCCCCAGATATCTTTGATCTCATAAACTCCTATCTCAAAGAACAGGTTCCTGAAATCGACCTCATGGACCACGCCTTTAATATATGGCATCCTTATCTGAAAAGATGAGTGGATATACTCTTTGGAAAAATACGCGTCTATCTGCCCGGCAAGACTTGGAGAAATGAGCCCTTCTCCGTCGTACCTTGTTATATCGACGTTCATAAGTCGCTCGTCTCTGCTGTATTTCCTTACCGCGTTGCTGCTTCCGTCGTCGCGGACGGTTATGGCATTGACTAAAGACATGGTGCGGACAGGATTATCCACGACTATGACCTTTTTTGGGTCCCAAATCTTTAGGTCATCCATGCGGACGCCGCTTGTGAGCATCAGCCCGTTATACGCGTAAAGCTTTGAGAGCTGGCAGACTCCGATCTTCATGCCAAGCGTTATCCGCTCTTTGACAGGTTCGTAATAGTCCTCACGGATGAAGGAAAGCCTTGCCCGCCTGCTCATGCTTGCGGAACGCTCAAAGGCTATATATCTGAACAGGCCTCTTCCAAAATCCAGCCCGACACCTTCTGGGCGGAACATATCTTCTGCCAGCTTCTGATAGTCTGCATACTTCTTTTTGGAGGGCCTTCTGTCGAATATGCCTGAAAAGTCTATGTATATGAGGATGTCGGCAAGGTCTCTTACTGCCATGCCCTGCGGAGGGAGCGGATGCTTTATCTCCTGCATTATCTGATAGAACAGAGCGCAGTCGTCCTGAGTCTTTGGAGCGGAGATGGATATGCATTTTTGCGTTGCTTCTTCCCCAAGCGAAAAGCGGTACACCCCGTCTTCTCCCAGACGGGCTGAACGCATGATTGCTTTAGCTGAAAGCTCGTGAATCTCGTACCTTTGTGTCAATGCATTTTCCTCCCGGAAAAGTATAACACAAAATACGACAGAATAGAATTACGAATACTGCTCCCGCAAATTTGAGCAAGAGTGATAAATAATTACAGATTCAATACTGTTTTCGAATGATGATCCATAAAAGGGATTATTATACGGATATTTGCCTAAAAAACATTTGATTTAGCAACGACAGCGATCCCGCCCTTTATAGCTTCATCATACGAGACATCCTCGTATAGCAATCTTCTGGTGATTGTGTTATAGTCAGATTCATAGAATCTGCTGTTAATGATCTCCATAAGCATATTTGAAATGTCATATTCGGGCTGCGCTGAAGGATTATTCTTAGACTTCATACGATCCTGTCTGACTTTAACAACCAGTTCCCTCAAATCATCAGTAAACTCAATATGCGGGATAATCTTCGCAATATCATAAAGATGCCGGGAATCTCTATCCTGCATATCCTGTATCTTATAGTCACAAACAGCAAATACCTTATCTATAAATGTTCTTTCCAGCGTCTGGACATTCATTGCAAAGGAAGATGCCTCAAAGGGTATCGGCAATATGATACTGTTTTTTTTGCAAAACTCTCCAACTATACTGGAGACTACATGTTCTTCGACAGGATATACAGTCTGGTAATAGCTTGTCTCCACAATCAGTTCTAACGGCGTCTCATTGAAAAATGAATCGAATGTGAATACGTATCTGTTATAGCTGTGTCTTGACTGGATATCATCAGGGTTTTGTATCGCAAGACCTAGTTCTTGCCCGATTGACATTATCACTGCTCTAGACTTGCGTTTTTCAGACTCTGTCGGCTTTATCGCCATCGAAAGATCTATATCTTCAGAAAACCTGTCTATAAGACCATATGCTTTTGAAAGCGACGTTCCGCCCTTAAACACAAATGGCAGGTCTTGTTTCGAAAGCATGTATAGAAACATAGACTGAATAGTATCCTTCTCTACCATCTGACTGCTGCGGTGCTCTTCCCTTGCAACAGTCTCAATTATTTCTTTCCATTCGGTCATATATCTATCAAACCAGCTCATTCATCAATCCTCCCTCATAGAGATTCCTGTAAACACGGTCCGGATACAATGGCAAAAGTTTTTTTACGATACTAAAATTCACAGAAACTGTATCAACATACTGCCTGAGCTTCTTCTTTAATTCATCTCCCTTGAGCTCACTGTATTTATCGATAACAGACATCAGATCAAGGAACTGAAGGGTGTTCCTGTTCTTTTCGGTTATCGGAACGACTGGCTTATAAACCACTATTTCGTTTCCATCCACTTTCTGTTTTCTTTGTTTCGTGGTAGCCTCGTTGCTGCACACCTCATAACAGGATGGATTCTGAGTAGTAAAGCCATACTGATTTGCAAGCTGCATTCCTGTAATATATCCTGAAGGTCTTCCATTGGCATTCAGGTATTTTTTATTTAGATACTGCTCTATGGACACACGCCCCTTCGTTCCAAGAATAGTAACATATGGCAGATAGTAAACGCCGTTATACAGTCGCTCTACCTTCCCTTCATCAGCGAGTGTTTTCATCTCCTGCCTGAGATATTCTTTTGAATCAGCCGGAAGCTCCTGCAGGAATATTGGCTCGCCATTTTTGTAGTTGTTGATAATGTAGTCGTAGATCATCGCACTTAATACAAATTTGAAACTTAATATTTCAAATTTATTATACACCTTTGCAGGTCATAGTCAAGTTCGCTTAGTCTTTTTTCTTCATGTCTGCAGGGAAACTAAGTGTTTGCGAAACCGATGTTTCATGCTTGATTTTTCACTGCCGGATTCCCAGCGCAATTTCTTTACTTAACTATTTCCTCAAAATCGCACTTTTCTACAGGTATTATTCCGGCAAAATCGCAAATATTAAACATAGTCAATAAATATGGAGTATAGCTTTTGTTTACTTGTAATTAATTGCAATTGAACCATTTTCGGCTGTTTTACTGAACCATTTTCGGCTGTTTTACTGAACTTTTTTCGGCTGTTTCATTGAACTTTTTTCGGATCATTTGTTAATTGGTTTGTATTTAAAACTATGAATACTGCTCCCACACTTTGGCTCAGGTGGGAGCAGATTTTATTTGAAAGGAGGAGAAAACCCCACTATCCGAGCCTTAACCATTTTTCAAGCGGCAGCGATCCCTGGACGCGCAGATCCATATCCCAAAGACGCTGTCGCATATGTTAACGAGCATCGGAACGCGATGGCGTTCCACACTTCCCAGGGGACACCCCTGAATACCCCGTCCTGTGAAAGGAGGTTTTTATGAAACAGGAACTGATAAAAACAACTATCCACCTTCCTCAAAAGCAGAAAGAGCTTCTTGAGAGAAAGGCCCGCAAATGCGGCATCTCACAATCAAAGTATATCTCCATGCTGCTTAAGAATAAGCCCGCCAAAGGACGCCCTCCGGATGAGCTCTGGGCTCTTCTTGATGTACTATACAGCATCCACGCCCTGCTGCTCAAATCTGCGGATAAAGAATTATCTGATGCGGCATCAGAGCTTGAACAGGCGGTCGTCTCTTTTCAAAGAGTGATGACCCTCCCGGAAAAGGAGGATGACCATGGCGACAACTAAATTGTGGCACATATCCGGACGATTAAAAGACCTCGTGGATTATGTGGAGAATCCGGACAAGACTATTGAGAAGTTCCCTGAACTTTCCGATCTTGTAAACGCCGCACGGTATGTACAGCGCCCGGAGGCAACAAGCGAAGGTCAGTATGTCACCGCCATCAACTGCCTTAAGGAGACAGCCATAGAGCAGATGATCCTTACAAAAAAACAGTACGGAAAAACCGATGGCTACATAGCATTTCATGGCTACCAAAGCTTCCAGCCCGGAGAGGTCACTCCCAAGGAGTGCCATGAGATCGGAGTAGCGCTGGCAAAACAGATGTGGGGAGACCGGTTTCAGATACTTGTGACAACACACCTGGACAAAGACCACCTGCACAATCATTTCTGTATAAACTCGGTCTCATTTAAAGACGGAGGTAAATATAACTATTCGAAAAAAGAACTGCAGCGTCTGCGGGATACTTCGGACCGGCTATGCATACAGCGCGGGCTCAGCATTATAGAGGACCCCAAAAGAGCTCCGCACAGAGTCATATACCTTGCAGAGAAAAACGGAGAGCCTACGCGCTACCGCATATACAGAGAAGACCTTTACGATGCCATTAACGGCAGCCAGAACACCTATATGATAGAGCTTTACCTGAACATGCTGGGCTACGAGACTGACTTTACCGGAAAACACTGGAAGATAAAACTCCCGCAGTATGCGCACTTTACACGACTGGACACCCTTGATGAAAGGCTCACTCCGGCACAGATCGTCGCCTACTGCGGATATGACGCTCGCGACGGAAACCGCATGGCAAAGATATCCCACCCGCCGAATATGCCCGAGCACATTAAAAAGGCATGGGTACCGCACAGGAAACCGACAGGAATCTATGCCCTGTTCATCCGCTACTGCTACGAGCTCGGAGTGCTTCCGAAGAAAACGACCTACAGGCCGACCAGTCCCTTCTTAAGAGAGGAGCTTCGAAAAGCCGACCGAATCGATGAAATGACACGCTTCTTAGGAAAGACCGGAATAGAGCATGTTGACCAGCTGTATGAGAGGATGAGCACCGTACAGGCCAGGATGGATGATCTTACCGATGAGCGAACTCACATAACCTACCGCATGAGAAGAGCCGATCCGGAAAAGAAGGAAGAACTCAAAACAGAAAAAGAGGATCTTACAAAGGAGATCACCAGGCTGAGGGAAGAGCTGCGTCTGATGATGGATATAGAGCGCAGAGCCCTTTCCTTTGACAAGACTATGCAGCGTGTCCACGAGAGTGAACTGCGCATGGAAAGGCTCCTGAAAGAGCACAACGAACGAGTAAGCAGAATGCACAAAGACAGAGATTATGAACGATAGAAATGGAGGAAAAAACAATGAACAGCAAAAATGATCAGATTGAAATGGTGCTTGACAGTCTGTTTAAGGAGGTAGCACACACGGGGGAGATTCCGAACCCAAAGGATGTCCCGACGATAGAAAGCATTCCGGTCTCAAGGATGGTCCCGTTCAAGGATCA
>JAZQIH010000214.1:0-10477 GCA_045541015.1 Anaerovoracaceae bacterium
GTCCCCTATAACGGTTAAGGAGAACCGTCCCCTATAACGATGCGAATGCGGATAGTATGCGAAGGCCGGCCGGGCCGCTCTTTTCCGGGTGGAACTGGCAGCCGTAGACATTGTCGTTCTGCACGGACGCGGTTAGCCTGGCGCCGTATTCGCAGACCGAAGTAACGTTTCCCGCCGGGGCGTCGCAGTAGTACGAATGCACAAAGTACATGTGCTCGCCGTCCTTTGTATCCTTAAATATTGGAGAATCGTTGGTCATTATCAGGCTGTTCCAGCCCATCTGCGGTATCTTAAGCTCTGTGTCAAAGTTGATGCCCTCGGAAGCGTCCTTTTCAGCCAGTTTTTCTGCTATGGGCTTTACTTCTCCCGGTATCAGCCCCAGACCTTCAAATTCGCCGAATTCGTAGCTTTTCTCAAGAAGAAGCTGCATTCCAAGGCATATACCAAGCAGCGGCTTTCCGCAGTGAGCTTCGGACTTTACAACGTCCCAAAGCCCGCTGGTCTTAAGCTTTTCAGCGGCATCTCCGAAAGCTCCTACGCCTGGCAGCACTATGTGGTCTGCCTTATCCAGAACCTGAGGATCTGATGTAACGACAGCCTCAAGCCCAAGCGCCGCAAAGGAGCTCTTCAGGGAAAACAGGTTCCCGACTCCGTAATCGATAACAGCTATCATAAAGCCCCCTAAAGCATGCCCTTGGTGGAAGGGACCTCGCCGTTAAGGTCCGGGTCCATTGAAACAGCTGTCCTGAGGCTTCTAGCCACGGATTTGAACTGCCCTTCTATAATGTGGTGAGCGTTCTTACCCGCAAGCTGCCTTATGTGGAGCGTAAGCTTGGCGTTCCTTGCGAAAGCCTCCCAGAACTCCTCTGCAAGCTCTGTATCGAAGCTTCCAACCTTGTTTGCCAGAATATCCGCCTGATAAGCCAGGTAGCCCCTTCCGGATATATCTACTGCGGAAAGTATCAGAGCCTCGTCCATTGGGAGTATGGTATCCGCGTAGCGCCTGATGCCCGCCTTATCCCCAAGTGCACTGCAAAAAGCCTCACCAAGGCATATTCCTATGTCCTCTACGGAGTGGTGGTCGTCCACGTAGGTATCACCTTTGCAGACAAGGTCCAGATCGAATCTGCCGTGCTTTGCAAACAGTGTAAGCATGTGGTCCAGGAAACCAACGCCGCTCTGAATATTGCTCTTTCCGCAGCCGTCCAGGCAGATTTTAAGGCTGATGTCTGTTTCCGCGGTCTTTCTGTTTATCTCAGCTGTTCTCATTATGTCCCCCTGCGCCTAATTTAGTATCTTTTCCAGAGCCGCAGCCAGACTGCCCATCTGCGCGCGGCTGCCTACAGTTATGCGGTTGTAGTCTTTTATCCTCTCCAGCCCGAAATGCCTTACAAGGACCTTGTTTTCCTTAAGCTTGAGGTATATTTCCTCTCCGCTCATATTTTTGTGTTTTGCAAAGATGAAATTGGCCTTGGAATCAGTCATTTCGAAACCAAGCTCCCTGAGCTTTTCCGACGCGTACTGCCTGTTTTCGATAATGACAGAGCAGTTTTTATCGGTATAAGCCTGATCCAGCAAAGTACCAACGCCAAGAGCTGCTGTATAGGAGTTGATATTGTAAGGGTTCAGAGAGTACTTAAGAGTCTTGAGGTCCCCGATAAGATCCTTGTTTCCTATAGCAAAGCCCAGCCTTGCACCAGCCATGGACCTGGATTTCGAGAAAGTCTGGACAACGAGCAGGTTGTCGTACTTCTTTGTAAGCTCCACGCAGCTTTCCGCTCCGAAGTCCACGTAGGCCTCATCCACCACCACTATGCGGTCCGGATAGTCGCTTACGAAGCTTTCGATCTGGCCTGCGCTAAGGGCAATGCCAGTCGGCGCATTGGGGTTGGCAATAAATGCAGCCCCATTCTGCCAGAAAGCATCCAGATCCATGCTAAGGTCGTCCTTAAGCGGTATGATCTTGTACGGGACCCTTGCTATCTGCGCAAACACCGGGTAGAAACCGTAGGTAATGTCCGCAAACATTGCGGGCTGATCGTCGCTGCAAAAAGCCGCAAAGGCAAAGTACAGGATCTCGTCCGATCCGTTGCCGCAGAGCACGTTATCCGTCTCCACGCCGTAAGATTTGGCCAGCTGCCTTACAAGCTCCGTGCATTCAGGATCCGAATACAGGTTGAAAGGCCTGGTATTCTCTGCCGCGTAAGCCAGAGCCTTGTCCGAAGGCGGAAAAGGACTTTCGTTAGTGTTCAGCTTTACGAAGCTGGAAAGATCCTTAGGCTGCTCCCCTGGCACGTAAGGCACCAGGCTGCTGTAGTTTTTGCTGAAAAATCTGCTCATAAAGCTCCTTTACTTTTCTGTCCTTATAAGCGCGCTCCTTGCGTGCGCCGTGAGCCCTTCTTCCTTTGCAAACCTTGCAACGTAAGGCGCGTCCCTGGAAAAAGCGGCTTCTGTGTAGTAAGTGAATTGAGTCTTTTTAATAAAGTCATCCACGGAGAGCGGGCTTGCGAACCTTGCTGTTCCGCTTGTCGGAAGCGTGTGGTTGGGTCCTGCAAAGTAATCTCCAAGAGCCTCCGGGCAGCTTCTCCCCATGAATATGGAACCTGCGTTCTTAACAGCGTCCAGGTAGTCGAACGGGCTGTCCATGCACAGCTCCAGGTGCTCGGGTGCTATCTCGTTTGCTATTTCTATGGCCTTCCAGAGGTCGTCCGCAACTATGATCTTGCCGTTGTTTTCTATTGAAGCCCTTGCTATCTCTTCTCTAATTAGAGCCGGAAGCTGCTTTTCTATCTCCTCGGCGACGTTTTCCGCAAGCTCCATGCTGTCTGTTACAAGTACTGCCGAGGCCAGCTTATCGTGCTCAGCCTGCGAAAGAAGGTCTGCCGCTACGTAAGATGCATCGGACTTTCCATCCGCAACCACGAGTATCTCGCTGGGGCCAGCTATCATGTCTATGGATACCTGGCCGTAGACTTGCTTCTTTGCTTCTGCAACAAAGGCGTTGCCCGGTCCTACTATCTTATCCACGCGCGGAATGCTCTCCGTTCCGTAAGCAAGAGCTGCGATCGCCTGAGCTCCGCCTACCTTAAAGATCTTGTCTACGCCGGCAACCTTAGCTGCTGCGAGTATGGCTGCAGGAAGCTTTCCGTCTGGGCCGGGAGGTGTTACCATTACAAGCTCTTCCACGCCGGCAAGCTTGGCCGGAATGGAGTCCATAAGCACGGTCGACGGATAAGCCGCTGTGCCGCCAGGAACGTAGAGCCCTGCTTTTGCAACAGGTATTATCTTCTGGCCCATCACCACGCCGGGCTTTTCGCTTATAACAAAGCTGTTTCTGACCTGCCTTTTGTGGAAGTTCCTTATGTTTTCAGCAGCCCTGTTAAGCACGTCCAGGAACTCTGCTCCAACTGCCGCGGCGCCCTCTTCTATCTCTTCCTTGCTAACTGCAAGGGTCTGCAGCTTTGCCTTATCGAACTTTTCCGTGTATTCGAAGAGCGCTTTGTCTCCGCGCTTTCTTACGTCTGCAATTATATCTGCAACAACAGCTTCCACATTTACCTGCGGAACTGCCCTTGCGAATATCTCTTCCGGAGCAACTTCTCCGTATTTGTATATCTTTATCATCTTCCGGATGCTTCCTTTCCAAGCTTTGCTGCAAGCTCGTCTATCATGTCTTTTTTGAACATGTAGCTGGCTTTGTTGGAGATGAGCCTTGCGCTTACAGGCGCTATGGTCTCTCTTTCCTTAAGGCCGTTTTCCCTGAGTGTAGTGCCTGTCTCGACTATATCCACGATAACGTCGGACAGCCCCAGAAGCGGAGCCAGCTCTATTGAACCGTTCAGATGGATTATATCTATGTCCCTGCCAAGGTCCGAGTAGTACTCGGAGGCAATATGGCCAAACTTGGTAGCGACCTTCAGCGTTCTGGAAAGATCGTCTATAAAGCTTTCCGGAGCTGCTACTGCCATGCGGCAGATGCCTGTCTTAAGATCTGCAAGCTCGTAGACGTCCGGCTCGTACTCAAGGAGTATGTCTTTGCCGCAAACGCCAATGTCTGCTGCGCCTCGCTCTACGTAAACGGACACGTCCGAAGGCTTTACCCAGAAATAGCTGACCTTTTTCTCTTCGTTAGTGAATATGAGCTTGCGGCTTCCGGACATCAGCTCCGGGCACTCGTAACCGCATGCAGCAAACATGGAGTAGACCTTTTCCCCAAGCCTTCCTTTAGGAAGCGCAACTTTAAGGACTTCAGACATTGCTTACCCCTCCTTTTACTGCTCTTACGGCTCTTACCCTTTTGCCCTGCTGGGAAAGCTCGTTTGCCTTAAGAAGAACGTCTACGGCAGAGCCGGCATCGGTGTAAAGCAGCACGCTTTCCGCTGCTGTAGGCTCTGGCACCTTCGAGAAGGCCTCTAACAGGTCCATATAGAGGGCAAAACCTATTGCGCCGTACTTTTTCCCCATGCGCCTTGCAAGAGCGTCGTAGCGGCCTCCTGAGAGCACAGGCGACGGTATGCCTTCTATATATCCTTTGAGCACTATACCGCTGTAGTAAGCGGTTCCGCACTCAGCGGAAAGATCGAACCTGAGTATGTCTCCGAACCCTGTTTTATCAAAGCTTTCGCTTATAAGAGAAAGTATGCGGGTGTCAGCCTCTCCTATGCCAAGCTCTTTCAGCTGAGCCAGCACATCTGCAGCTTTTCCGGAAAGCTTTGCAAGTACGCACAGATCCGCTGCAGCCTTTTTATCGCAGCCTTCTGTAAGAGCGGCAAGCTCGTGGATGTTCTTGCTTTCTATAAGCGCCAGCGCCTTTTTGGAATCCTCCTGCCCCAGGCCCAGGCTCTCCACTGCGCTGCTTATAAGCGAAGGCAGAGATATGCTCAGAATGGCTTTATCAGATATCTTAAGAAGACTCTTTGCCGCAAGGAGCACCACTTCCAGAACTGAATAATCGTCAAGATCCCCAAGGCACTCAAGGCCTGTCTGCATTATTTCCTTGTAGGTCTTTGAGCTTTCCGAGATGCGGTAGACGTTCTCGCTGTAGAAGACCTTGGAAACGGTGCCGGCCTGCTCTTTTGCGCTCCTTACAATAGAAAGCGTAACGTCCGGCTTAAGGGCCATAAGCTTGCCGTTGGTGTCCGTAAAAGTGATCATCCCTTCGGAAGCCAGCAGGTCCTTGTTTCTGGCGTAGAGGTCGTACTCCTCGAACTTGCTCATCTTGTATTGTTTATAAGCGAAGCTCTCGTAAAGCTGCTTAAGAGCCTCGTTTGTTTTTTCAACAGTATCCATGATCTACTCCTCCATGGATGCAATGGCTTTGGAGTAACCGCCGCTGCCGTAATCCAGGCAGCGCTTTACCCTGCTTATGGTGGCGGAACTGACATTGGTCATCTCAGCCACTTTCTGATAGCTGAGGCCTTTGTTCAGAAGGCAGGCTATCTGAAGGCGCTGCGACATGTCCTTTATCTCCTTGATGGTGCAGAGATCTTCAAAGAAATCGTAGCACTCGTCTACGGTCTTGAGCTTCAGAAGTGTCTCGAACAGTTTGTCAGTCTCGGCTGAATGGATGCCTTTCATTTGCTTTGCTCCTTTAGCGTACTAAAGCATAGTTTTTATTGTTTGTTATGCTACCACATTAGCGTGCTAAAGTAAAGAAACAAAACTAAAAGATCAGTACATTTTTACGCACTGATCTTTGAATCATTTTAAACTAGGCTTATAAGGTATTCCGCCATTACCGCAGCCAGCGGCAAAGTCAACACTGAAAGCAAGGTCGAAAGGCTCACGAACTGGGCCGCGTACCCTACGTTGCGTCCGTAGCGCTCCGCGAAGATGCTCGTAAAACCGGCTGCGGGCGTTGCGAACAAAATGACTATCGCAATGTAGAAGGTCTTGTCGAGCCCGAAAGGCAGAAGCACCAGCGCAGTTATAACTGGAACCAGTATCTGCTTTACTGCCGATGCCACGTAGAATATCGGCTGGCTGAATATCTTGCCGAGGTCCGCTCTGGAAAGCTGAGCGCCGATCACCAACATGGACAGCGGCGTATTGAGATTGCCCAGGAAATTGAGAGCGTTATACAGCGGCTGCGGGAACCTTATCCGAAGCAGCATACAGGTAATGCCTACCACTATAGCTATAATTACCATATTGGTAACTATGGTCTTGATCGAAACTGCCTTTTTGCCGCCCATCATGAACGCGCCGTGGGTAAAGACCATAAAGTCGAACACCGCTACTCCAAGCACTGCAAACACCGCGTTGCTGTTGCCAAGGACAGCTGTTATTAGGGGAATGCCCATGAATCCTACATTTCCGTACATGGACCCGAACTGAAGGGCTATGCGCTTGTCTTCCTCCTGCTTTCTGAAGAAGAGCTTTACTATAAAAGCAAAGAGTATATAGCAGCCAAGCATAGCCAGGGAGCCTGTACCAAGTGTAATAAGGTACGGAACGTCCCAGTCCATCTGGAAGGTCGTAAGGATGATGCAGGGTGCCGATACATTTATAAGTATCGAGGACATTTCTGTTGTGCCCTTTTGTGTTATGAGCTTGGTCCTGCCCATGACAAAACCCACGCCCATCATCACAAAGAGCGTTATTACCTGAAAGAGAACTACAAGAAAGCGGTCCAACATATTATTTGCTAAGTTCCTCGTGGATAGCGGCGGCAGCCTTTTTACCTGCGCCCATGGCAAGTATAACAGTTGCGGCACCGGTAACAGCATCTCCGCCTGCGTACACGTGAGCCTTGGACGTCTTGCCGGTCTCCTCGTCTGCTATTATGCCGCCCCACTTCTGGGTGTCCAGACCCTCGGTAGTGTTCTTGATGAGCGGGTTGGGGCTGTTGCCTATCGCTACGATAAAGGTGTCCACGGGGATCTCGAACTCGGAGCCTGCCTTGGGAACAGGTCTTCTGCGTCCGGAAGCATCCGGCTCTCCGAGCTCCATTTCTATGCACTTAAGGCCTTTTACAAAGCCGTTTTCGTCTCCGAGTACCTCAAGAGGATTGCAGAGCAGGTGGAACTTTATACCCTCTTCCTTTGCGTGCTCTATCTCCTCTACCCTGGCCGGCATCTCCTTTTCGGACCTTCTGTAAACTACAGTAACATCCGCACCAAGGCGCTTAGCGCATCTTGCAGCGTCCATAGCAACGTTTCCGCCGCCGACAACTGCTGCTCTCTTTCCTACTCTTACGGGAGTGTCGGATTCGGGGAACTTGTAGGCCTTCATGAGGTTTATACGGGTAAGGAACTCGTTTGCGGAGTACACGCCGTTTAGGTTCTCTCCGGGTATCCTCTGGAAGTTAGGAAGTCCTGCGCCGCTTCCGATGAATACAGCATCGAACTCCTCCAGGAGCTCGTCCACGGTCTCCATCCTGCCTATAACGCTGTTTGTAACTATCTCTACGCCAAGGGCCTCAACTGTTGCTATCTCAGCTCTTACAAGGGATTTGGGGAGACGGAACTCAGGGATTCCGTACACCAGAACGCCGCCAGGTGTGTGCAGCGCCTCAAAAATGGTAACCTTGTATCCAAGCTTTGCAAGGTCTCCTGCGCAGGTAAGTCCTGTCGGGCCGCTTCCAACAACTGCAACCTTCTTGCCGTTAGGCTCTGCGGGCTTTACAGCAGGAAGCTTGTCTGCGTTAGCCATGCCCCAGTCCGCAACGAAACGCTCCAGGCGTCCTATGCCTACAGGCTCTCCCTTTATGCCGCGGACGCATTTCTGCTCGCACTGTGTCTCCTGGGGGCATACTCTGCCGCAGATTGCGGGCAGATTGCTTGTGGACTTGAGTATCTCGTGAGACTTTGCAAGGTCCCCTTCCTTAAGGGCCTTTATGAACTCCGGGATGCGCACGTTTACAGGGCAGCCGGAAACGCAGGGCATGTTCTTGCACTGAAGGCAGCGCTCTGCCTCTCCCTTTGCCATCTCAAAGGTGGTGTAGCCGGAGCTTACTTCGTTGAAGTTTCCGCTCCTTACTATAGGATCCTGCTCCACTGCAGGGGTCTTTGTCATCTGCATATTAGGCATTCTTTTCTGCCTCCTTAAGAAGATTGCACTCTTCGAAGCGGTGCGTGCTTTCGGATTCTTCGCCCTTGAACATGCGGCTCCTTGCAATGGCCTCGTCGAAGTCCACAAGGTGGCCGTCGAAGTCCGGTCCGTCCACGCAAGCAAACTTTGTAACGCCGCCTACAGTAAGCCTGCAGCCGCCGCACATGCCTGTGCCGTCTATCATGATGGGGTTCATGGAAACAATGGTGGGTATCTCAAGGGGCTTGGTCATGTTGCAGACTGCCTTCATCATTGGGAGCGGTCCTATGGCTATTACTTCGTCGTACTTTACGCCGGACTCTATCTGCTCCTGAAGTGCTGTTGTTACAAAGCCCTTCCTGCCGTTGCTGCCGTCGTCCGTCATTACGATAAGGTTGGTGCATGCATCCTGAAGCTCGTCCATGAGTATGAACAGCCCGGTGTTTCTGAAGCCGACTATTACATCTACGATCGCGCCTGCCTCGTGCAGAGCCTTTGCCTGCGGGTAAGCTATTGCGATTCCAAGACCTCCGCCTATTACAGCTATGCGCTTTCCTGCCTTACCTTCAAGAACGCTGGGGTTGCCCAATGGACCTACAAAGTCCTGAATGAATTCGCCTTCGTTAAGAGTGCCAAGCCTCTTTGTAGTGGCGCCCACCTTTTGGAATATGATAGTTACGGTGCCCTTTTCCCTGTCGTAACCAGCTATGGTAAGAGGCACGCGCTCTCCGGCCTCGTCTATCCTGAAGATTATGAACTGACCCGGCAGCGCCTTTCTTGCGACCCTTGGAGCTTCGATCTCCATAAGGCAGACGCTGCTGTTGAGATCTCTCTTTTTAACTATCTTGTACATTTTGATCTCCTCTATAAGAATTTTGTCTGGACTTTGCTCCAGAAATCGTAATCTTTATTTCGCACCACGTTAATGCGGCGGTCGCTGAGCGCTATGGTCACCTGCCCGAAAGCTCCGCGGTGTATTTCCCTGCCGTCCGCAAAGACAGAAGTTCTCCCCTCGTCTATCTTTACCGGGCGGACTTTTATATCCAGCGACGGCGGGAACAGCAGGCTGCTGGAAAAGGTCCTGTAGACCTGGTTGTTTATCGGAGCGCAGGGAGTAAGCTGCAGGGCCTCAAGCCTTGGGTCTACTATGCATCCCTTAAGCGAGTAGTTGTAGCCTGTGCTGCCTGCGGAAGAAGCCACGATTATGCCGTCTCCGTAGAACTTTTCAACCATGCTGTCTCCTATGGAAAGGTCCAGCTTTATTACTCCGGCGCCGCTGTCCTTTACAAGAACGTCGTTCAGAGCGTAATCGGTAAGCACGCCTTCCTCTGTTTCCACGTCTACCCGAAGGAGTCTGTAAGGCTGAAGCGCAAACCCGCCTTCCTTACAATAAGAGAGCAGCAGATCGGTGTCTTCCGGTCCAAGCTCCTGGAAGAACCCAAGGTGGCCTGTGTTTATGCCAAGTGCCGGCACCTGAGGATATCCGCAAGCTTCCTGAGCCTGAAGAAAAGCTCCGTCTCCGCCGAACACAATTATCATATCTGTATCTTCTGCGAAAGGACTATCCACGTCAAAACCTTCGGACCTCAGCAGACCAGCAGCATTCTGTTTTGCAAGTTCGGATTGCCCTGTATTATTTGAATAAATAAAGAGTTTTTTCATGGCTTTTACTAATTTTACAAAAAGTTATTTATTATTATAACATAAAAACAATTGCAGTCCACCATTGCGCCGATAAAAACAGTACATTATACCGATATTTTTAATATTGAATCAAATTGATAATTATATAATCAACAGCTGTTTCAACTTGACACGCAATCCTCTTGTTTGTTCTCTCAATTTATATGATTCATATTTAAATCACAAGTAGTAAATTAATCACTATCAAATGCATATTTGATGTATAGAGCTGTATAATCATTATATTTTTAATGCAATACTTATACATGATGAATATGTATGCGCATTATTAGTTCAAACTATCAACAAACCGCGATCGTTCTGTCGCTTATATATCATATATCTTATTATATGTACAGTTCATTTTTTTGCAACATTATTGTAACAAAACCCTTGTTTGATATAATTAAAACAATCTTTTATCACTGCAGTTTCCGGGAATAACCGGCAGCTGTAAGCGTTACAAAAGAAAGGAGACATAAAGTGGAAAGAGTTAAAGCAGTAGGCATCGTAGGAACTGGAATGATCGCTTCCGCAATGGCAGCACTTATTACAGGAAACGGCTATCCGACCTACATCTTCTGCCGCAGCGATGCATCCGAAGAGCGCTTCATGAATACTTATGCAGGACACTTCGGGCTGCTGAAAGAGCACGGTATTGTCGATGATGATCAGATCGACATCTGCCGAAGCTACCTTAAAGTAGTCCGTACCTATGCAGAGATGAAAGAAGCAGAGGTCATCTTCGAATCTGTCGTTGAAA
>JAZQIH010000215.1:0-7951 GCA_045541015.1 Anaerovoracaceae bacterium
AGTAATCGGAATAACCCGTCAGATCGGCGAGTATATCTATCGAAAGCTCCTCTTCAGGATGATTTTTTATATACTCGCAGCATTCCAGCACGGGTGCGGACAGGTTCTTGTCTTTTTTCAGCTTGTGGACTCTGTTTATAAAGTCCTCGTACATAGCATGGTTGAGCGATCCAAGCTCTGATATGGTCTTGCAACCTATCATTGCCTGTATGTAGGTGTCGCCGACGGTATAGGCCGTATCCGGCGGCATGCCGCCTTCTATAGCTGCTCTTGTGCAAAGTGATGCAAATGTAGTCGTAGATATCAGCACCTGGTTGAACGGGTCTTTTGTTTTGATGTTTACTCCGCTGCTTACAGAAGACGCTTTTGTCTGGGCCTCCTTATAGTTGAGATCTCCTTCGCGGACATGATAAAGCAGGCGCCTTTCAGCCTGATAGGTCTGGTGGCGGTCTCTGATGCCTTTCTTTCCTGTGGCAGTGCCCGCAGAGTTCTTTTTCTGATAGTGTATATCTCCTGTGCTGAGCCGTTTCCCGCTTATGCAGTAATGGAGCATCAGCATGTAGTGCTGAAACATAGTAAGCGGGATAATGGGCAGGGACAGTATCATATCCTCGAAGCTCTTGCGCTCTTCTATCCTGTGTATCATTCTGTCCATTGCGTCAGAGATATCGTTTCTGGATACTTCGGTGTTGAGGACAGGTCCGATAATATAGAGAAAGCGGCCATTTTCTGTCTGGCTGAATGCCGCACCCCAAAGTACTCCCATTATCGTAGATAAGCAAACAGGGGACGTGTAATCGCTTTCAAGCGCGTACGACAGGCAGCTTGACCTTTCGAAAAAGCTTTTGAGCCCGTTGTTGGGACAGTCGGTCTTTAGAAGCTCTCCGTTTTCGTTGTACAGCCAGAAATACACATTATAGCTGCATTTTACGAGATCTCTGAAGAATTCGATCTTTTCCTGGAAATCCATATCGCACCTCACTTAATATAAAAATATCATAATTTGACTATTAAAACAATAATTTAGCTGCATTTTTCAATCAAGTCAAAATCATGATATAAAAAGCAAATCCGTTGTTTTTATAACCATTTTATCGTTGCTATAATCAAAATGTCTTAAATATCGTTGCGTTATTTGGAGGAAATCATGGGTAACGAAATAACCAAAAAGAAAGGATTGCTGGCCGGAATGTTCACCAGCAGCCGCTGGGATTCAAAGATAACCACGGCTAATGTTACAGGCAAGGAAATGTGGCTCGGCTACGTGCTTGGCCCTTACGGAATGCTGCTTGTGCAGTCTATTGTAAACAGCTACTATAACCAGTACATGACAGACATTCTCGGATTTACCGCGGAAAGAGCGGCGTGGATGGCCGGATTCATGGTACTGTTCCCGCTTCTGTCCAAGATGTTCGACGCTGTGACGAACATCATAATGTCAAAGATCATAGACAGCACCGTATGCCGCCAGGGCAAGGTCCGTCCGTGGCTCATACTGTCCATACCTCTTGTAGTTATAAGCGTTTTCCTGCTGTTTTGGATGCCGTTTTCCGGGCCTAGAACTCAAGCTGCATGGGTAGGATTCTCCTATGTGCTTTATTACTGCGTATCGTTCACGATGTGGAACATGGCAAAAGAGCTTACACCCGCTCTTTCCACCAGAAACGTATCGCAGCGCAAGAATCTTTCAATGGCTGCTGAGATAACAAGAAATGTAGGCACAGGTCTTGTATCCATACTTTTCCCGATGATCCTTTCCGGCGTCTGCGTTCTTATGAACGGAAACGACGCGCAAGGATACCTGCTCACCATGAGCCTTATGGCCTGCATCTCCATACCTCTCACATTCGTTCAGTATTTCTTTACCCGCGAGCGCGTCACAGAAGAGCGCCGCGACCAGAGAGGCGTAAAGACTTCCGCTGCTGAAGAGTTTGAAAAGAAGCACGTTCTTATAAAGCCCGAAGCAAAGCTTCTTGACCAGGCAAAGGTATGCCTTAAGGATAAATACTGGATAATATTTGTCGTGACTGTCCTTCTCTTCAATATTTTCAGCAATATGAGGAACATGTCCCTTATCTACTACTGCGGCTGGGTAGTGCAGGGCAATATGTACGGAGCCCGCGCTGCTATTCAGGCTACTTTCCAGATGATAGCGCTTTCCCCGATGGGCCCCGGAATACTTATTATGCTGCCGCTTGCTAAGAAGTATGGACGCACACGCACCATATGGATGGGCGCTATACTGACCATAATCGGATCAGCATTCGCATATGCTATGGCTGGAAGCCGCATGTACATCATGATAGGTACTGCTCTGGCTGCTATAGGCAACATAGCGTTCTCCTACATGATCATGTCCTTCATGGGCGACGTTATAGACCATGTTGAGTGGAAGTCCGGCGTACGCTGCGACGGCCTTACCGGAGGCTTCGTTTCCGCTGCTATGATGTTTGCGGTAGGAATAGCTCAGGGTCTGTTCAACCTGGGACTTATGATAACAAAGTATGCTCAGCCTACAGAGATAGGCGTTGGCGCTGACGGCGTAAAGATCTACGCAGACCAGTCTGCCGCAGCTACTGGCTGGATAAACTTCAGCTATCAGGGAACATATATCCTTATGGGTATCATGGTATTCGTAGTGTTCAAGTTCCTCTTCGACCTTGAAAAGAAGATGCCGGCAGTATCCGCTGAGCTTCAGGAAAGAAAGGTTGTGGAGTACGCAGCTCACGGACTTGAGTACAT
The DNA here is from genome assembly GCA_045541015.1 of Anaerovoracaceae bacterium. Taxonomy (GTDB): domain Bacteria; phylum Bacillota; class Clostridia; order Peptostreptococcales; family Anaerovoracaceae; genus RUG13409. The sequence goes on from JAZQIH010000215.1 coordinate 2,743, forward strand.
TCCGCCAGCCGAGCTGGAGCGCAGAGAGATAGAGATCCAGAAGGCAGAGGCGGAAGAAGCCCGCATAGCTGATCTTAAGGCTAAGTGCGAAAAGAGCGGACTTGATTTCGAGACCGAAAACAAGAAGTATCTTGATGCTCAGGCAGCAAAAGAAGCTAAAAAGGCTGCAAAGGAAGCTAAAAAAGCAGCTAAGTCAAAGAAATAAACTTTAGGTTATAAGTTCATATCAGGCAGGGGGCAGCTTTAAAGCCGCCTCCTGCCGTGGTAGATAAAAGCATATACAAGGAGCATGAACTTATGATATACAATGCCAGTACAAGACTAACGGACTTGCTTGAAAACGAGCAGGCTGTTTCTGTTTTAGATAAGTATCTTCCGGGGCTCAGGAAGATGGCCGGGGCAAGCCCTCAGGCAGGGCAGCTTTCTGTTGAGCAGCTCGTACGCTACACAAAGCACCCGAAAGCCGAAGAACTTATAGCAGCTATAGGCGCAGCCCTTAATGAGCTGAATACGCCCGAGAACGCCATAAGCCCTTCCGAAAGAAAGCTCATAGAGTTTTTCAAAAACATAGACGAGGAAGAAAAGAAGAGGCCAGCACCTAAGGCCTGCCACTTTCAGGACAAGATACGTCCGGGCAAGCCCTGGCTGGATACCTTCGGCAGACGCATACAGGCACACGGCGGCGCTGTGTATTACGAGAACGGATCGTATTACTGGTACGGCGAAAACAAGGAATACACAGACGGAAAGAACGGCATCTGGACCTGGGGCATAAAGATCTATTCTTCTGCGGATCTTAAGAACTGGACAGATTTGGGATATCTTATACCGCCGGTGCTGGACGATCCGAATTCGGCGCTGTTTCCTACTAAAAGGGTGGACAGGCCCCACATACTCAAATGTGAAAAGACAGGAAAGTATGTGTGCTGGATAAAGCTTTCCGGAGCGGAGGCTGCCTTCAGTATTTGGCAGGCAGACAGGCTCACAGGGCCTTACGAACAGGTAGAGAATATCTACAACCCAGGAGGCCACAAGGCCGGGGATTTCGATATGGTATCGGATCCTGCAACAGGCGATGGATACATATACTTCGACGCGGACCACAGCTGCATGCTCTGCATGAAACTTGCTGACGACTATCTGAGCGCTGAAGAAGAGGTATGCAGGAACTACCCGGATCTTAAGCCTCCTTTTACAAGGGAGGCCCCGGCGCTGTTTGAACACATGGGCAAAAAATACATGCTCACGAGCGGCATGACAGGATACGTTCCAAACCGCAGCGACAGCGCGGTCTCGCAAAGCTGGGACGGCCTGTTCGAAAGCCTCGGAGATCCGCACGTGGGCGATGCCAGCTGCGCGTCCTTAAACAGCCAGATATCAAAGATATTCAAGATAGCAGGTACGGACCGCTTTATAGCCATGGCGGACAGGTGGCTTCCGGATACACCGGTGGATGCGCGCCTTGCAGACATTTTTACAAGGGTAGTTGCCGGCACCTGGGATCCTGAGACCTACAAGTCCACCGATGCCGAAAGGCAGGAGATGTACGCAGCAAACAAGCTGGATAAAGCAGATACATCCGTTGCGGAATACGTCTGGCTTCCTGTAGAATGGGATGGCGAAAGGCCTGTTATTCGCTGGACGGACGAGTGGGATCCGGAGGTATAGCAGATGGCATTAAAGATACTGAAAGCTGGAACTGACGCAAAAGAGTCCGCGCTTGAACTGAAAAACCGCAGCCTTGCAAGAAAGGCCGCGGCAGAGGGATTTGTACTGCTGGAAAACGACGGAACGCTGCCGCTTAAGGATAAAAGAATAGCGCTTTACGGTTCCGGTGCCCGCATGACAGTAAAGGGCGGCACAGGATCCGGTGCTGTAAGGGAGCGTTACAGCGTAAATATAGACACCGGCCTTAAAAACGCCGGATATGAGATAGCAAGCACTTCCTGGCTGGACCGCTTCGACAGGTTCTATGCAGACACGTACGAGGCTTACCGTCAGGAGCAGGAAGAAAAGGTAAAGGGCATAAGGGAGTTTTACCGCATACTCGGCATGGTGACGCCTTTCAGCCACCCGTCTGGAGTTCCGGTAACAGAAGAAGATGTTATGTTATCTGCCTGCGATACTGCGATATACGTGCTTGCAAGGCAGGCCGGCGAAGGCAACGACCGCAAAGATACAGAAGGGGATTACCGCCTGGACGAGACCGAGCGCCAGAACCTCAGGTTCGTGTCTGAGCACTATAAAAACTTTGTCGTTGTGGTAAACTGCGGCGGCGTTATAGATCTGTCCTTTATGGAAGAGCTTCACGTTTCCGCGCTGGTGTACTTTGTCCAGGGCGGAGAAGAGGGCGGAAACGCTCTTGCTGATGTGCTTTCGGGAAAGAAGAACTTTTCCGGAAAGCTTGCCACCAGCTGGGCTTACAGCTTTGAGGACATACCTTCGAACACCACCTATTCCTACCTTGGCGGGGATAAGTTCAATCAGGAGTATAACGAGGGCATCTATGTAGGCTACCGCTATTTCGATACTTTCGGAGTAAAGCCCCGCTACCGCTTCGGATACGGCCTGTCTTACACAAGCTTTAAAACTAAGGCGGAAGATATATCCTGCGGAGCGGAAGGCATAAAGCTTAAGGTAGGGACCGAGAATACCGGCGCCTGCGCGGGCAGGGAGACTGTACTGGTATACGCATCGGTTCCGTTCGGCAAGGACGGCGCAGAGGCAAAGAGGCTTATTGCTTTTGCAAAGACCTCCGAGCTTGCCCCAGGAGAGACGGAAAACGCGGAGCTTTACATCACCTGGCGAGATCTTTCCTGCTACGACGAGGAAAAAGCAGCCTGGGTGCTCAGGGAAGGCTCTTACTTAGTATGTATCGGTGATGATCCCTGCGCGGTGCTGAAGCTTTCCGAAGAGCGCGTACTTGAGCAGTGCCAGAGCGTATGCACTCCGCAGCACCATATAGAAGAGATAACGCCGCCGCAGCGCAGCGCCTGCGTGTATGAAGGGATCAGGACCATAGCTATAGATGATGTAGTCCCGGGTGCAGCAGTGCACAGCTATAACAAGCCGGTCTCAAAAGACAGCCTTACAGACAAAATGGATGCCAGCCAGCTTATAAGGCTGGTAGTCGGCGGCGGAACATCGAACAAAAACCTTCAGGTAGAGGCCATGGGCGCCTCCGGAACAACAAGCCCTGACCTTTACGAAAGCCTTGGAATACCTAATGTTATACTTTCAGACGGTCCTGCGGGCCTGAACCTTACGAGCCAGGTAGTGGAGCTTGAAGGCGGGATAACAAAGGCCGCAAGGGTCCAGGAGAACCTGAATGCTTACAAGAGGTATTTCTTCGGATTTGCCGGCATGGCCCTTAAGAGCCAGATGGCAGATCCTTCGGAAGGCACGGTGCATTACCAGTATGCTACAGCCTGGCCATGCAGCCAGCTGCTTGCACAAAGCTTCGACACTGCGCTGATGGAGGAAGTAGGAGACGCTGTCGGCGCAGAAATGGATGCGTACGGCGTTACCGTCTGGCTGGCTCCCGGCATGAATATACACAGAAACCCGCTCTGCGGACGCACCTTTGAGTACTACTCAGAAGACCCGCTGGTCTCTGGAAAGATGGCAGCTGCCATAGTACGCGGCGTTCAGAGCCACCCTGGCAAGGGCATGAGCATTAAGCACTTTGCAGCCAACAACTGCGAGCTTGAGCGCAACATGTCCTCATCCAATATGACAGAGCGCACTTTAAGGGAGCTGTATCTGCGCGGGTTCGAGATAGCAGTAAAAGAGTCCGCGCCGATGACTGTTATGGCAGCTTACAACAAGATCAACGGTGTGTACTGCACCAACAACTACGATCTTCTGGTAAAGGTGCTCAGGAACGAATGGGGCTTTGACGGAATGGTAATGTCCGACTGGGATTCCATGAAGGCATCCCGCGAGGACTGTACTGTTGCTGCAAGCGGAGACGTCCAGAAGGCTGCCGCTGCCGAATGCGACCTTGTAATGCCGGGCCGCCCGGACCAAGTGGAGGCACTTGCAAAAGGGGTCGAAAGCGGGGCAGTGGATATAGAAGACCTCAGAAGCTGCGCCGCAAGGGTGCTTTGGATAATAAGACAGAACACAGTGCTGGAGGTAAGAGATGAGAAAGATCATACCGTTTAACGATAACTGGTGCTTTAAAAAGCCAGGGGCAGAACCTATGGGTGTGGACCTTCCGCACACCTGGAACGCAGAAGACGGCCAGGACGGCGGAAACGACTACTGGAGGGGCACTGCGGTCTACGAAAAGTCATTCAGGCGCCCGGAGCTTTCCGAGGGCGAGCGCTGCTATATAGAGTTCGGCGGAGCGGCTATGACTGCGGATGTAGTGATCAACGGAACAGCGGCGGCTCACCATGAGGGCGGATATTCAACTTTCCGTGCGGATATAACAGAGCTTCTTGCGGAAGAAAATGTGATTTCCGTAAGCGTGGACAACAGCGTAAGCGATAAGGTGTACCCGCAGATGGCGGACTTTACCTTCTACGGCGGCATATACAGGGATGTTAAGCTTCTTATAGTTCCGCAGGAGCACTTCGATCTGGACAGCTGCGGATCGCTTGGGATAAAGGTAACTCCGGTCGTGGATCTTGCAGCAAAGAGCGCGGTGGTTACGGCCGAGAGCTGGCAGCGCGGAGGAGAGTCCGTAAGATTCTCGGTAATGACAGAAAAGGGCGAGGTGTTCTGCACGGCTGCCTCCGAGGGCGGATACGCTAAAGCGCAGCTTAAGCTGGAAGATGTGCACCTCTGGGACGGCGTGAAGGATCCTTACCTTTACACCCTCAAGGCAGAGCTTATATCAGGAGGAAAGACTGCCGACTGCGTGTGCACCCGCTTTGGCTGCCGCAGCTTTTGCATAGATCCGGAAGAAGGCTTCTTCCTGAACGGTCGCAGCTACCCGCTGCGCGGAGTGAGCATGCATCAGGACCGCAAAGCCAAAGGAAATGCCATCAGCGCAGCCGATCTTGCAGAAGACATGCAGACGGTAAAGGAGCTTGGCGCCAACACTTTAAGGCTGGCTCACTACCAGCACTCCCAGGCGTTCTACGACCTCTGCGATGAGAACGGAATTATAGTCTGGGCCGAGATCCCTTACATTTCCAAGCACATGAGCGGTGGCAGGGAGAACGCAAGGTCCCAGATGAAGGAGCTCATTACCCAGTGC
>JAZQIH010000216.1:0-28547 GCA_045541015.1 Anaerovoracaceae bacterium
CCGATGCCTGTCCAGGCATCGGAAGAACCGTCCCCCTGATGCCGAACCATCCCTCGTTTCCCATATGCTGATATTACAAAGTGGAATGAAAAGATCGTTTTTTTATATTGGTGAAAAACCTGCTAATCTGTTAAAATCAACGGGTAAAGATAAAAGAGAAGCTTAAGACCCTTCGCAGGCACAACGCAAGGAGAACACAATGAGGAAGACCAAGATAATTTGCACCATAGGTCCTGCCAGCCAGGACGAGGCAACGCTTGCAAAGCTCTGCAAAGCCGGCATGAACGTGGCCAGGATCAACTTTTCTCACGACACTCACGATGTCCAGCAGAAGAAGATGGACACCATCAAGAAAGTAAGAGAAGAGATGGGCCTGCCGATCGCCATCATGCTGGACACCAAGGGCCCTGAATACAGGATAGGCACCTTCGAAGGCGAAAAAGCGCAGATCCAGGACGGCCAGACCTTCACCTTCACAACAGACGATATCGTGGGCGATAACACAAAAGTCTCGGTAAACTACAAGAAGCTTGCGCAGGAGCTGAAGCCCGGCGATACCATACTCGTAAGCAACGGCATACTGGTATTCGAGGTGCAGAGTATCGAAGGCAGCAACATAATCTGCAAAGTGGTCTCCGGCGGAGAGATAGCGGACCGCAAGAGCATGAACTTCCCGGGCCACGTAATGACCGGGGATTTCCTCAGCGAGCAGGACAAAAAGGACCTGCTGCTCGGCATACGCAACGATATAGACTTCGTTGCGGCGTCCTTCGTGTCCTCTAAAAAGGACGTTCTGGAGATGAGGGATTTCCTGAACGCCAACGGCGGCGAAAGCATAGATATAATTGCAAAGATAGAGAACCAGACCGGCGTGGACAACATAGACGAGATCTGCGAAGTAGCAGACGGCATAATGGTAGCCAGGGGAGACCTTGGTGTGGAGATCCCGTTCGTGGAGGTCCCGGCCGTGCAAAAGTACCTTATAGCACGCTGCAGACTGCTTGGAAAGCGCGTTATTACCGCAACCGAGATGCTGGAGTCCATGATCAAGAGCCCCCGCCCCACCCGCGCGGAGATCTCCGACGTGGCCAACGCAGTGTACGACGGATCTTCTGCCGTGATGCTCTCCGGCGAGACCGCCATGGGCAAGCACCCTGTGGACGCTGTGCGCTACATGGCCCAGATAGCGGAACGCACAGAGCGGGACATAGACTACGCAAAGCGTTTCAGGGACACCGAATTCAAGATCAGAAGCAATATAGACGCTGTATCCCACGCGACTTGCGCCATGGCAATAGACACCGGCGCCAGCGCGATCGCAATAAACTCGCTGTCCGGCTCCACGGTGCGCATGGTGAGCCGCTTCCGCTGCCCGGTGGATATCGTAGGCATCACGACATCGGCTAAGGCCTGCCGCAAGCTTAACCTCAACTGGGGCGTTACACCGGTCCTGAGCAAGGGCTTCGAATCCATAGACGACATGTTCGACAACGCGCTGCTGTGCGCAAAAGAAAAGTTCGGTCTGAAGCCCGGCAGCAACGTAGTCATAACCGGCGGCCCCAGGGGCATGAAGTCCGGAAACACAAACACCATCAGACTTGAATCCGTCAAGTGATCCATTTCTATACATATCGGCAGACGTGGTCTACGGCAATATCGGAGAAGCCGTAAGCTTCTGCTTTTGTGAGGCGGCCGTTGCAGACTGCGTTAACGCACTCCAGAAGCTCCGCGCCCATCTGCTTGTAGGTCTTTTCGCCGCGGACTATCGGGGAAAGATCGAAGTCCATATTGTCCTCCATCCAGCTGTAGGTGCGCTCGTTGGCGGTCACCTTGAACACTGGCGCAATTGCGTTGCCTGTTGGCGTGCCGCGTCCGGTGGTAAAGATGACCATCTGGCAGCCTGCAGCTACCATGCTGGTGACCGAGGAAATATCGTAGCCTGCGGTATCCATGACCACAGCGCCGCGCTTTGAAGGCCTTACCGCCTGCTCCAGAACTTCCGTTACAGGCCTTGTACCGCCCTTTCTTATGCAGCCCAGGCTCTTTTCGTCCAGGGTGGACAGTCCGCCTGCCTTGTTGCCCGGTGTGGGCTGGCCCGCTCTGCAGTCCTGACCTGCAGCCTTAAGGTGCTCCTCGTAAGCCCTGCAGACCTCTATTATCTGGTTGTGGATGGCCGGAGTAGCGGCTCTCTTTGCAAGCACGTGCTCCCCGCCTATCCACTCTATGGACTCGCTCATCATGGTGGTGGCGCCAAGGTCCACAAGAAGGTCCGAAAGCTCTCCAACTGCCGGGTTTGAGGCTATTCCGGAAGTCGCATCCGATCCGCCGCACTCTATACCCATAAGAAGCTCGGAGATATCGAAGAGCTCTTTCTGCTGCTCTCCGGCTGCCGCAGCAAGCTCCCTTGCCGCGCGCACAGCCTTTTCTATGGTCTTGAGAGTGCCGCCCTCCTCCTGTATGCCAAAGGACACAACAGGCTTGGAGGTCATCTTCTGAATCTTTTCCCTGAGCTGCCTGTGGCCTACAGTCTCGCAGCCAAGGCCTATTATAACCACGCCGTAAACGTTGGGATTACAGGCGAATCCGGTCAGGACCTTCTGGCTCATTGCGGTGTTTGCCGCAACATCGGAGCAGCCTGTATTGAAAACGATATTAACAGCGCCGCGCACCTGGCTGGCAACTATCCTGGAGCTTTCGGAGCCGCAGGCGCAGCTTGGTAGTATAAGAACGTGGTTCCTTATACCGGGCCTGCCTTCTGCCCTTCTGTAGCCCCAGAACTTAAGGCCGCTGTCGGTCTTTACGATCTGCGGGACCTCTCCGGTGCCGTCGTCTGCTACAAGCTCGCTGTCGTAATCCCTGGGCACGCTGTGGATGTTCTCGTGGTTTACCCAGTGGCCTTTCTTTATCTCCTTATCTGTATGGCCCAGGGACTCTCCATATTTGATAACGTCTTCGTCCCTGGCAAAGTCCTTAAGAGCAACCTTGTGGCAGAACGGAATGTCCTCTTCTGCCTTAAGGCTTAAAAACTCGCCGCCCCTCTGGTAGACAACGTCTTCACCGCGCTTGATGTCCGCAACGGTGGTAACGACATTGTCTGTTTCATCGATAAGAAGTGCATTGATCTTCATGTTTACAGATCCTTTCATCAAAATTCAGCTATATCTTCAATATGCGGGCTGGCCCATATAGAGCAGGGTACCGTCTTCAGCCCTGGAAAACTTCGCAAAGAACTCGTCGTAGGAGATCCAGCTTTCTCCAGGGTAATTTGCGTGAGGCATGTTGGCCACGCGCCCTATGGTAAGCATTGGCACGCGCTTTTTGTTGCGGTAAATGTAGTATGTTATCTCTCCGCAGCTGTAGCTGGCCGGTTCCTTGTCCAGTCCGTACAGCTTTATAAGATGCCGCACGAACGCATCCATATCCGGTGCAAGCTTGGGCGCAGCATCCCCTGCTCCGCCGCGGCTGCACAGCCAGTCGTTCTCGCCGTACAGGAAGAAGTAAGGGATAGGCGGGTCTATGCTTTCCGGAAGCACGAATCCTACCAGATCCACCAGTCCGGACCAGGGCGCCGCTGCCGCAAACACCTTTGAAGCTTCTCTGGCAAGCTTGGATGTCATCATTCCGCCGCTGGACTGTCCGCAGGTGTAGATGCGGCCTGCGTCTATGCTGTATCTCTGCGAAATGTCCTTTATCATGGCCAGTATGAAGCCGACATCGTCTATGCGCTCGCCTTCATAAAAGCCGTCCCAGAGCAGCACGTTCTTGATTCCGCCCTGCACTTGCTGATGTATTCCGGCCTCCGGAAACACGGCGATAAAACTGCGCTCTTCGGCTACCCGGCTCATGCCGGAAAGGCTTGGGAATGTGTCCGCAGAGCCTCCGCGCCCGTGCATGCTCACTACCAGCGGAACGGGGCCTTTGCTGCTCCTGACCCCCTGCGGCACGTATTCGTACCACTTGCGGGTCATGCCGCCGAACTCCATCTTGTGCAGCTCAAAGCCATATTCGTTCATATCTATGCGGTTTCTGAGAGCTTTGCTGCCAAAGCCTCTGTGCCTGCAGGCTTTGTTTAAGAACTGCCATACCTGGCCGGCAAACTCTGCCGAAGGCTCTCCCTCAAAGCCGTTGGAGACCCTTACCTGGGCTATCTTTTCTTCATTGATCTGGCTCTTTCTGCAGATGTTGCGCGGGATCCAGATCTCGTCGGCAAGCTCAGAAGAGAACTTTTCCGCATCGGAATCGTTCTGGACCTTCCAGTAATCGCAGACAGCAGCATTGGCTCCGCTGTTTTCCCTCCAGGCCATCCATACCGGCACCTGGGTCTTTACAGCGTTTATGAAAAGCTCCGAATCGCCTGTATCTACGCTGCCTAAAGTGGCTCTGTTGTTCAGCAGAGCATCCGGAAGCATCTCTCCGAAGCTTGCGAGGCCGGACCATTCGCTGCTCATCTTCATTACAGCCTGCTGCGCTATTACCGCTCCGCGGCCAACACCAATGGCGTAGATATTGTCCTGCATAACTATGTAAGCCTGGCGGCTCTGCACCTGCACAAAGACCTTGTTCATATAGTCTGCATCTGTGCCGTCCAAAGCCCAGCATCCGCCTTCCGGCACCGCAAAGCTGATAAACACATCGTGTTCTTCGGCAAATCTCAGCCAGATGCTGCTTTCGATATATTCCAGAGGGTCCTGGACGTCCGGTACCGCCACGATAATGCAGGGACTGTTATATAAAAGCCCCTCTTTTATGTAGGTGTAGAAAATGCGGACCTTGCTGCCTTCCGCAACCTTTTCCTCAAAAAGGCCATCTATAAGGCAGCGCCTTAGTTCAGTCTTATCGACCTTAAGATCTGCCGGGCATTCCGGAAGCTGTTTTACTTTAAGCATCATCCACCTCTTTTATTAAGCTAAAATACACCTTTTCACTACTACAATAAACCATTTTCGGGCGTCATGCAATTTTGCAATTGCTATGACTTTATCAGCTTTTTCTATAACAAAAGCGGCCGCGATGCGGCCGCTTGTATGGGTTCTATCTTCTGTGGTGGCTGAGGAAGTATTTGAGGTCGTCCATGGCCTTGGTAAGCACCTCGGGTTCTGGGAGCATTACTATGCGGAAGCGCAGGTCCTCGGTCCAGTCGAAGCCGTTGCCCGGGATCACCAGAACGTGGCTTTCGTGCAGGAACTTCATGGCAAAGTCCTGAGCGTCCTCAAAATCGAACTGCTCCTTGTCCAGACCCGGGAAGAGATAGAACGCCGCCCTGCTCCTTACATAGGACACACCTTCTATCTTGTCCAGCCCTGCGCATGTAGCCTCGCGCTGCTCGTAGAGCCTGCCGCCGGGGATGCACATTTCCCTGGTGCTTTCAGAATCCACAAGGGCTGCCGGTATTACCAGCTGGGTAAGAGCGTTTCCGCAAAGCCTCATGGAAGCAAGCTTCATAACACCGTTTTTGACCTCGTCCAGCTCTCCCTTAGGGCCGGAGAATACCATCCATCCGCAGCGGAAGCCGCAGATTATATGGCTCTTGGAAAGGCCGTTGAAGGTAACGCACGGAACGTCCGGAGCTATAGCGCCCAGAGATTCGTGTCTGAGCCCGTCCATTACCAGCCTGTCGTAGATCTCGTCGGACAGCAGTACCAGCTTGTTTTTTCTGGCTATGTCCGCTATCTCAACAAGGGTCTCGTGGCTGTAGACCGCTCCGGTCGGGTTGTTGGGGTTGATGACGAGTATAGCCTTGGTCCTGTTCGTGATCTTGGCTTTGATATCGTCTATATCCGGGTTCCAGTTGTTTGCCGGATCGCAGCGGTAGAACACAGCCTTTCCGCCGGAAAGGTAGGTGTTGTTGCTCCAAAGCGAATAGCAGGGAGAAGGCAGAAGGACCTCGTCCCCTGTTCCGATAAGGGCGTCCATAAGCATGGATGCAGCCTCGGAAACGCCGTTGCAGATGAATACATCGTCCGGCATTATGCCCTGCAATCCGCGGCCTATGTGGTAGGTGCAGATAACGTTGCGCGCAGCAGCCATGCCCCTTACATCGCAGTAAGGAACGGCCTCATCTATGTGCAGTGCCAGTGCCTGCCTTACGGAATTGGGCAGCTTGAACCCGAAACGCCCCGGGTTTCCTGTGTTGAGCTTAAGCACGTTGGTACCGGCAGCTTCCATGCGCAGGGCTTCCTCGTAAAGCGGGCCTCTTATATCAGAATGTACGTATTCCAGTCTGTCAGAGCAACTGATCATATTATTACCTCATTTCCTGTATCCGTTAGGATTGTTTTTCTGCCAGTTCCAGCTGTCGCGGCACATCTCTTCTATGCCGAACTCCGCCTTCCAGCCAAGTTCCCTCTCCGCCTTTTCCGCGTTGGCATAGTTGGCGGCAATGTCTCCGGGGCGCCTTGGATCTATTACGTAGGGGATCTTTACGCCGCTGGCTTTTTCGAAGGCTTTTACTATCTCCAGAACGCTGTAGCCGTTGCCGGTGCCGAGGTTGAATACCTCCACGCCGCAGTTCTTTTCTATTGCAGCCAGCGCCTTTACGTGGCCCCTTGCAAGGTCCACAACGTGGATGTAATCGCGCACGCCTGTGCCGTCCGGAGTATTGTAGTCGTTACCGAAAACGTGGAGCTTATCGCGCTTGCCCACGGCCACCTGAGTAATGTAGGGCATCAGATTATTTGGAATGCCGCTGGGGTCCTCTCCCATAAGGCCGCTTGGGTGCGCGCCTATCGGATTGAAGTAGCGCAGCAGCACCACGTACCAGGGCTTGGGGTCCCCAAGCTTTACGTCTGCCTCGTTAAGGTCCGAAAGAATGTCCTCCAGCATGGACTTGGTCTTGCCGTAGGGGTTGGTGCAGACTCCCTTGGGCGTCTTTTCAGTTACCGGAATAACTTCCGGATCTCCGTAGACCGTGGACGAGCTGCTGAAGATTATGTTCTTGCAGCCGTGCTTTCTCATAACATCCGTAAGGACCAGGGTGCCGCCGATGTTGTTGTCGTAGTACTCCCAGGGCTTAACGACGGATTCGCCAACAGCCTTAAGACCTGCAAAATGTATGCAGCAGTCTATCTTGTTTTCGGAAAAGACCTTCTCCAGCCCTTCCCTGTCCCTTATATCCACCTGGTAGAACGGCACCTTTTTTCCGCTGAGCTTTTCCACCCTGGCAAGCGCCTCCGCGCTGGAATTGCTGAGGTTGTCCACCACCACAGCGCTGTGGCCTGCCGCCAGCAGCTCCACAAGTGTATGCGAGCCAATGTATCCGGCTCCGCCTGTAACGAGTATGTTCATTAGTTTTACGCCTCTTTCTTTCGCGTATGCCTGCCTAAGGATTTTGCTTCCCGGCAAACAACACATCAAATCTCTTCAGTTCCTGTTCCTTTTTATAATCTTCAAGATACTTTATATAAGTGTACTCCGGCTCGTATCCAAGATCTTTTCTGGCATTCTCTATATCCATAACAAAGCTGGTAAATGAAGATCCGGTCGGGACCTCTATTATCTTTGTGCTTTCAGGATGCGGAGAGAACACATCTATCATTCCCTGTATCTGCTCGCGGAGCGTTGTCTTAATACCAGTCCCCGCATTGTACGTGCCGCCATCCACTTTCGCAAACAGAGCAAGATACATCATGCGGCAAAGATCCTTGATATAAAGTATATCCTTAAACGCATTGGGATCTCCCCAAAGCTCCAGATCGTTGCCTTTTGCAGCCTGGTCTATCATGTATCTGTACGCAACTTTTTTCTCTACGCCGTCTACGTAATAAGTCTTGAGCGGTGCATACATGTAAACGTTTGGCAGCCTGAATACAAAGTTCTTTATACCGTATTCCTGCTTATAATGCTCCATCGTATCCACTACCATACATTTCGTGATCGAGTAAAACGCGTGGTCCCCTGTGTAAAGGAGCTTTCGCGGCATCGATGGAGACAGCACTTCTGACTTTCCCCAATACCCTGCCTGTTCGGCCCAGGTTTGAGTATAAAGCACGCGGTCTGCCTTGTTTTTGCGGGCGTATTCCATTATGCGAAGGCTGCCGTTGATATTGGTCTCCACATAGGCAAAAGGATCAAACTCTTTAAAATACGCCGGCAGCAGGCCTGTAAGATTAACTATAGCATACACATCATCTGTGGGCAGCCTGTTAAAATCCTCAGCCTTGCATACGTCTACACAAACAGTTTTTATCCCTCTGTCTTCAAAGAAAGAAAGGTTGCGTCTTCCGACAGCTATCAGCTCACTGTCTTTAGGAAGGTTTTCCGAAAGATAGTCAACAAGATAGGCGCCAATATAACCGGTAGCACCGAAAACGATAACTTTTTTCATATTGCTCACCCCCGCTTACGCGCCTTTCTGATATAACAGCCAGCTCTGTTGGAACTGTCTGTTATATGACCAATACGTTCCGGATGCAGGTCTACAAGCTGAAGTATCTGGTCAGGGTTCTCTGCGCAGAGCGCGTTGTACTCATCCAGATCTTCCTGCGTGAATATAAAGATGCTCTCTACCGGTGCAGGTTCGCAGACTTTGCTGAAGTCCGGAGCCATGCCGCAGGCGATCTGAACGACCATCCTTACAAAATCGTAGCCTGTAGAATATCTGACAAGATCGCTGCCTATGCAGTCTCCGCCCATACGGGCACCGATCTCTATTATTCTTATGTTTCCTTGTTCGTCTATTTTGACCTCTGAATGCGAAGCGCCGTTTTTTATTTCCAGCGAATCCAAAGCATGTTCGACAACGGCTTTTACTTTCTCAACTATGCCTGCCTGCAGAGGAGCCGGCTCAAGATGTCCGGTCTCGATAAAATGAGGAGCACCTGTGGTATACTTCTTTGTTACCGCAAGAAAACTGTGTTTTCCATGGTATGAAATATACTCCACGCTGTACTCATCACCCTCGGCAAATTCCTCTATAAGAGCTTTCTTTTCAAGGCTTTGGGAGATGGCCGCATCTACTGCAGCAGGTATCTCTTCTTTTGAATAGATCTTAAAGATGCCCCTGCTGCCGCTTCTGTCTGTGGGCTTTACTATAGCCGGAAAGCTTATGTCTATTCCCGAAATATCCGTACTTCCGTCTATCAGTATGCTTTTAGGGCTGGGGTCTCCGTTAGCCTCAAAAGCCTGCCTCATAAGATGCTTATTGGTGCTCTTGTACGTGCTCTGCATGCTGTTGCCGTTAAGCCCCAGCGCAGCGGCTACATAGTTTACTGTTATAACGGCAAGATCCGACGCTATGCTGCAAATGCCGCATATACCTATGGATCTGCACTTTTCAAGGATCTGCTCCTTCTCTACTATGCTGATAGGATAAAAATGATCCGCTTCTTTTTCTCCCACATCATCTGCAGCCCAGGCAAAGACATGTGTTGTATAACCCATTTCCTTTGCCTTAAGTATCAGCGGCAGTTGAAGGTAACTGGCTCCTATTATCGCAATATCTTTACTCATTGCGAGCCCCTTAAACTAAATGTTTTTCTATATATTCGATGACTTTTGCTATAACTGTATTGCGGTCCTGTTCGCTCATGTTGTAATACATCGGAAGTCTCACAAGCTTATCGCTCTCTGAGGTAGTATACACATCCTGACCGCAGAAACGTCCGAACTTCAGCCCTGCCGGAGCAGAGTGGAGAGGAACATAGTGGAACGTGCACTGGACCTGGTTTTCCTTCATAAACTTTATGAAATCCTGCCTGGTATCAAGGTCTGCAAACTTGATGTAGAACATATGCGCGTTGTGGACGCAGCCTTCAGGTATGGTAGGCAGAGTTATATATCCTTTTTCAGCATAGGGTCTGAACGCGTTCCAGTACGCGTTCCAGGTGCTGAGCCTGTCATTGTTTATTGCATCCGCCTGTTCCAGCTGAGCCCAAAGATAAGCTGCATTCAGATCCGACTGAAGGTAGCTGTCTCCGAAATCCACCCAGTTGTATTTAGCTACCTGTCCGCGGAAGAACTGGCTCCTATTAGTGCCTTTTTCGCGGAGTATCTCAGCTCTTTCTATATATGCCTCGTTATTCACGAGTATGGCGCCGCCTTCTCCCATGGAATAGTTCTTGGTCTCATGGAAAGAATAGCATCCGAAATCTCCTATAGTGCCGAGCGGTCTTCCCTTATAGCTGCTCATTACGCCCTGCGCGGCATCTTCAACTACCATAAGTCCATACTTTTTAGCTATAGCCATGATAGTGTCCATCTCGCAGGCAACACCTGCATAATGGACAGGAACTATAGCCCTTGTCCGTTCGGTTATAGCAGCTTCTATCTTTGTTTCGTCTATATTCATAGTGTCCGGGCGGACGTCTACGAATACAAGCTTTGCGCCTGCAAGCACGAAAGAGTTTGCTGTAGAGGAGAACGTGAACGAAGGCAGTATTACCTCGTCTCCGGGTCTTATACCGCACATCAGGGCTGCCATATCCAATGCAGTGGATCCGCTGGTGGTAAGCATGGCTTTCTTTGCGCCAAACCTGCGTTCCAGCCACTCGTTGCATTTCTTTGTAAACGGGCCGTCTCCGCAGATCTTTTTGTTTTTAACGGCCTCCTGCATGTATTCAAATTCCTTGCCTACATAAGGCGGGATATTGAAATCTATCATTTATGGAACCTCCCGAATAACCTGTTTTTGATCTTTATGCAAGGCATCCACGGAAAATCCACAAAGATAGATCTATTAGTCATCCTTGATATATTTTCCTTAGCCTGTCTGATGCTGAACCTTGTATAAAACTCCTCCTTGAACCTTGAGGTGTCTATACGTTCTCCGGAATGACAGTAGTCAGTATGATGCTCTTCGATAGTGGTGCGCACATTATTTACAAACCGCGCTTCACTTATAACGCTGCCCTCCAGCAGCGCCTCCCTTTCTTTAAGGTACTTGTCATCAGAAAGCAGCCTGTCCACATCCGCGATAAGCTCCTCGAAAGAGTCGTACTCTATCTTTCTTGACGGCTGATCTATAAGAAGGCCGTCCGAATCGTTCTCGTGCCTTAATGTGATCGGCAGGCGCCCTGCATTAGCAGAGTATTTCATCATCATGCCGCCGAACATCGGGTAGGTATTCAGATAAAGCGTGCAGTTGCGTATAAGGTAATAAAAGTCCTTGCGCTCGGCTATAAGGAAAGCTCTTCCGGGATACTTTTCCAATATCTTATCCATTTCTGTCCTGTCCCCTTCGCCTGCATACAGGAAACGGATGTCAGGATGAGATGCAAGGATATGGTCTGCTATCCTGTAAAAGTAATTGTTTTCATCGCCAAGCGTTTTATACAAAGAACCGCCGCTGAATATGTATCTTGTGTTCTCGACATCGAACGGAAGACCGGAATGATCTGTTCCGCCATCATCGATTATAAGATTGACGCCCAGCTTTATCAGCTTGGACGGATCTATGCCGCGTTCGTATACCTGATTTGAAGCAGACATCTCCCTGCTTCCGCAGAAGAAATCGTTGCTTACCTTGCCAAGCCAGAAAGCATGGTCCGTAAGGTCTATAAGGAAGCGGGACGCCTTGCCTTCCATTGCAGCAAAAGCAGCGGCGCCGGCTGCATCGAATGGCAACGTGTAGTAAAACATTGCTTTGGGCCTGGTCCTGATGATAGTACGCATCAGATCCGTAGCCCAGCCTGTGTAGTTTCTGTAATAATCTATATAGACTGTCTCATGATCCGCATTGCTCAGGAGCTCGTCAGTATCCGGCATCTGCCCCTTAGACCAGACATTCGTTACATAGATGATCTTATAGCCGTTCTTTTTAAGAGCATTGAGATACATTTTGGCAACGCCGCGGGTATCCATACCGAATCCGTCGTAGAACATTACCGTCTTATCATCTGCATGGTAAGACTCAAGCTCTTTTCCGAACATAGCCTTCAGCTTCCTGCCTGTTTCATAAACGCCAGCCTCAAGATCGTCATCTATATATACCTGGTTATAGTAATATAGCATCTCGCAGGCAGCAGAAACTGCGGCCATGGCTTTTTCTATATTGCCCTTCTCAAGAGAACGGCGCATAACAGCCTTGAATCTATCTAAAAGCTTATTTACTTCTTCTGCTTTATTTTCCAATACAAAGACCTCTTTTAATTACCGTGTTTTATGAACCTGTTTTTCAGTCCTTCAAGCAATGACACGACCAGTTCGTTGCGCATAGCTATCTGAACTATAAAGTAAACTACAACACTTACGCCAACGCTCACGAAAGTTCTGACAAACAGGTTTTCAAGCCCGCGGCAAAGCAGGCAGACTGCAACTATAAGAACGCAGCCTATCACCGGAGCTGCGGCAAGGCTTATTATGCGGTCTATATGTATGCGTTTGTCCACCTTGAGCAACAGCAGCACCATGATCACCAAAGAGCACAGCGCGGTAGTTCCGGCAGCAGCCTTCGGGCCCCAATACGGTATGGTTATATAATTTGTAATGATATTTACCACTGCTGCAATGCAGCAAACTATCATGTAGTATTTTTCCTGCTTTGACGGCAGAAGCACGGCATTCCCAAGGAAGCTTCCGCCAACCAGAGAGAATGCAAAGCTGATCATGAGTATCTGGAGCACAGGTGCAGCTTCCGCGTATTCAGCACCAGCTACTACGCCTATTATATCATTGGCAAGGACTGTCATACCTACAAGGCTCGGCAGACCTAAAGTAATATTGAACTGCAGGACCTGTCTTAACAGCCTGTTTATATTCTCGTAATCGCCCTCGGCAAAGTAATAGGACATCCTTGGCATGATGACCCACAGAAGCGAGCTGATCAGCTGGTTAACTATGTTCAGGATCTTGTGGGCTGTTCCGTAAATGCCAACTTCGTAGTCCCCGTGCATAAGACCGAGCATGGTGGAATCCACAGAGCTGAAGATGGTCTGCGCCAGTATCATTACGAAAAGATAGATGATAGGGGTCATGTGGCGCTTCCATTCGATACTGTGGAACAGATCTCGTATAAACACCACCTTGCAGTACCTTCTGCGGTACCAGATATTGCTGATGCTTGCACCCGCGGCCGCGATAACGCTTATTATCGCGTATTTCATGTAATCTTCCGGCTTGTGGACGAATACGAACATCAGAACGAGGCTCAGCACCTGGAAGCCCACCGTCCGTATAGTAATAAACTCGAAATCCTCCATTGCGGAGTTAAGCCAATCCGCGCCCAGTGTGGCAGACACTATCGTAATGCTGAGGACGATTATAAGTACCCTGTAGTTGTCCAGTTTTCTGTAAAAGATCAGAGTAAGCGCAAGCGCTATATAAGCCACAGCTGTTGTAACAACATTGATGCTGAATATCTGGCTTGCAGTCTGCCCAAGCTTTTCTTTATCGTCTCTGACTGCTGAACATTCTCTTACTGCGTAAGTTGTTATGCCCAGCGATGCTATGAGCGAAAAATACGATATTATAGACATTCCGAAATTGATCTTTCCCATATTGTCCGGAAGCAGTACTCTGGACGCATACGGGAATGTGATCAGCGGGAAAATAATAGCGGATATCGTTTTTATCGCATTGTAAATTGTATTCTTTTTTATGCTTTTTTGTGACATATTGTAAGGATCACCCGGAAACGGTCTACCTGTTGATCGCTTCGACTATCTCCTTTGCGTTTTCTTCTGTAACTTTGGTGTAAAGTTCTGACAGGCAGCTCTCTACTTTTTCTTTGGTAAGGCGGCTGTAGTCTATCTTCATGAGCTCGCTTATGACCGGCTCGGAGAAACGGTACTTTATGAGCTTTGCGGGAACTCCGCCGACTATGCCGTAAGACGGCACGTCCTTGGAGACTACGCTGCCGGCGGCTATAACTGCACCCTGTCCGACTGTTACACCGGACAGTATAACGGCGTTCTGGCCTATCCAGACATCGTCTCCGATGTTTATATCCCCTTTGAAGCTGGCCTCCGCAACATCCTGCCCAAGGCACTTTATCTTGAACGGGAAGCTGGATACCATGTCTGTCGGGTGATCTCCGTTTAGCACGAACACTACCCCGGATGCTATGGAGCAAAAATGCCCTATCCTTAGCTTTTCGCCCTTGTTGAAGTTGATGACCGTAAGATCCCCGTAGGTGTAGTTGCCTACTTCCACAGCGTCAAAAGAGAAACCGTTGACTGGAACTGTTGTGTTGTTAGGATTCATTTCGCGCCACTGGCGTATGCGTTTTCTACGCCAGAGGAAGCTTTTTACGCTGTCAAACATTGTTTTTCTCCCGCCAGTCTTTTATCCATTCGAGGAAAGAATAGCCGTATTCTTCCGTGGGTTCTACAGTCATGGCCTCTGCCCACTCGTTCCAGGCGTTGAGGAACACGTAGCGCTCCCATTTGAGGTGGTCCATAAGCTTTTCGAAGCTTTGCCTGGAAGGCGGAGTTATTACAAATCCGCGCCTTCCGTGCCTGGATGTATTATCGAAGCCGAAGTGCACGCCGTGGATAACGTCCTCCGCGACCGGCTCCTTCTTTATTTCCTGCGTAACAAGATCGCTGCCCTTAAGCACGTGGAACACCGAAGGATCCTTGCGCGCCTTGATATGCGTTATTATCCTGAGCGGCAGGTTCTTGAGCGTGGTCCAGTAGATGCCTCTGGAGATAGTCGGTTCCCTTAGGAACAGGTACTGGGTCTGCGCAGACTTCTGCGCTCTGAAGCTGTCGAATCCGTTAGGAAAGTCAGGTCCGTTGAAGGTCTCGATCACGCAAAGGCCGCCGAAGCCCTCCTGCTTTGCGCGCTGGTCCAGATACGCAAACATCTCGTCTTTTTCCGCAAAACCGGAGTCGAATATCATAAGCAGCGGGCAGCCGTCCTTCTTTTCGTATCTGCTGTCCTTAAAGAACGGCAGCAGGTACTTGAAGTGAGCCTCCCAGTCCTCTTTTCCTCCGTAGGTCTGCTTCTGCAGCAGCTCCCTGGAGCCCCGCCAGGACCTGTTCCAGTCGTGATTGGCCCAGCAGAAGAAGAAAGGCTGGTCTATATCTGTGTTTTTAAGAAGGTTTTCCGCTGGCTTTTCCAGCAGCATTTTGCCGCTGAAATAGTAGTGGTAGTAGATGAGCCCGTCCACATGGTATTTGTGCATGAGCTCCGTCTGCCACTCTACGGTCTTCCTGTCCAGAAGATCGTAGTAGTTGCCGTTCAGCGGATGCAGCGGCTGCACATGCCCTTTGAAAAGGGGCTGCGCCTTCTTAACGTTAGTCCACTCTGTAAAACCCTTTCCCCACCACTCGTCGTTTTCAGGTATCTGATGGAACTGCGGCAGGTAAAAAGCAAATAATCTCATATCTGTCCTCTACATTTTGCCCTTTATCCAGACACTAAGCTTGTGGATAAGGGGGTTCTTGTTGAGCTTGCTGATAAAGCTCAGGCTCTTTCTAAGAGCGTTATTTTCGGCTTCAAGGCGGGATATCTCCTGCCTGAGCGCTTCTATGTATTCAGCAGAATGCTTTTCGTACAGAGCTTTGTGCCTTGAGTATATCTCGTTGGTCATTTGCTCTGCCTGGCTCTGGTCGTCTGTAAGCTTTGTGGTCCTTGATACCGGCTTTATGCGGTAGAAAAACAGGACTTCGTCCAGGCGCACTACGCTGCGGCCGAGCCCCAGTATGGAAAGCCAGAAATCGTAGTCCTCTATTCCGGACTTGTACTGTTCCGCAAAGCCGCCTACTGCCTGCCAGTCTGCCTTTCTGAACAGCGCAGAAACGAATATCTGGTTCCTTACAAGCATCTGGGCCATTGAAAAATCTCCAAGATCCCAGGGACCGCTGCGCTCTCCGAAAAGCTCCGCGCGGCAGTATACTATGCCTACGTTATCGTCCGACTGCAGCACAGGCACTGCCTTTGCAATGTAATCCGGAGCTATCCTGTCGTCCGAATCCACGGGCAATATGTACGTTCCGTTTGCCTGCGCAATGCCAAAATTCCTTGCAGCCGAAGGCCCGCCGTGATCAGCAAACAGCACACGTACGTTGTCCTTTTCTGCAAGTTCCTTCAGATCCGCAAGAGTGGCTGCATCGTCCGACCCATCGTCTATGATGATGAGCTCCACATTTGGGTAGCTCTGGCCGAGCACCGAATCCACTGCTTCTTTTAAGTATTTTGAATCGTTATAGCATGGCATTACCACGCTGACTAATTCGTTCAAAGTTGCGCTCCGTTCTACAGCAGGCAAACTATAACATAATCAATATATTATACATTAGATACGCTGTAAATTCAATCATATAAGGGCCGGCAAAGCCAGCCCTTGTCAACTCAGCAGCATATATCCAAAAGGAAGGCGTTTCCCTTTAGCTCCAGATCGTCTCCGTCTGCGGGAACAAACACGCAGTCCCCTTTGGAGACAGCAAGCTTTGCGGCATCCTTGCCGCCGGGAACTGATATCTCTGCGCTGCCTTCCGTGCAGAGCAGTGCGTGGAAGCTCTGCGCGTCTGCCTTCATAAGGACCCAGGAGCCGCATTTGGCGAGGTCCAGTTCCCTAACGGTAAAGTACTTGCAGGACATGCTGTTATCTACAGGGTGCGGCGTAAGATCCGCAACATCCATGGCCTTGTCCAGGTGCAGCTGGCGTGGCTTTCCGTCAGCGCCAAGTCTTCCGTAGTCGTAGAGCCTGTAGGTAAGGTTGCTGCTCTGCTGTATCTCAGCCACAAGAACGCCTGCACCTATCGCGTGCACAGTGCCCGGACTTATAAAGAACACATCGCCCTTTTTTACAGGAACTTTACGGAGTATCTGCATTACGGAGCCGTCCAGCGCCGCCTTTTTGAACTCTTCTTTTCCGGCTTTTTCAGAAAGGCCGCACACAAGGCTGCTGCCGGGCTCTGCGTCCAGAACGTACCACATCTCGGTCTTTCCGGGCTGCCCCTCTTTGGAAAGAGCGTAGGCATCGTCCGGATGGACCTGCACGGAAAGATCCCGCTTTGCGTCTATAAGCTTAACCAGTATAGGAAGCTCGGGCCTTCCGCCGGTAAGAGCCAGCGCCCTGCCCCCCAGAAACTCCGGGTGTGCCTTTAATATCTCAGCAAGAGCCTGCCCATTAAACGCTCCGGATGCCGCGTAAGACGGTCCGTCCGGGTGCGTGGAGCACTCCCAGCTCTCAGCCAGAGGGCTGATCTCTGTCTTCTTGCCGAATACAGTTCTGAGCCTTTCCCCGCCCCAGATATAATCCTTAAAAGATGGCCTTAGCAGGAAAGGAAAACTGATAGTTTCAGAAATATTATCCATATATACTCCCTTGAGATTTATTGTAACTATTATACAAATTAATAACGGAATGGTCAATCATACCGCAGTTTCGGGCACAAAAAAGCCTCCGCCAAAAGCAGAGGCTTTTATGATCAGCAAAACGCCACGCAGCGCATGCCCAAAGAAATGCTTTACAGCCTTTCTTTCCTTTCGATGTCCAGGAAGTACTTGTAGGTGTCAACGGTAAGCTCGCCGCAGGCTTCTTCGTCGCAGGCGATTATTGCTCCGTTGTGCATCTGCAGAGCGCTGCAGGTCCACTTGTGGCTTACGCCGCCCTCAACGGTAGCAGCAAGAGCTCTTGCCTTGTTGTGGCCGCTGATAAGGATCAGAACTTCCTTGGAATCAGTAACTGTGCCAACGCCAACGGACAGAGCCTGAGCAGGAACCTTTTCCGGATCTCCGCCGAAGAAACGGCTGTTGACTATGCGTGTGTCGGTGGTGAGGTTGCGGACGCCGGTCCTGGAAGCAAGGGAGGTGTAAGGCTCGTTGAAGGCAATGTGGCCATCCACGCCTATGCCGCCCATGAACAGATCTATTCCGCCGTAGCTTGCGATCTTAGCCTCATAACGTGCGCACTCGCCTTCCGGATCGTCTGTCATTCCGTTGAGGATGTTGATGTTCTCCGGCTTCATGTCTACGAGGTGATCGAAGAAATTATCGTGCATAAAGTACCAGTAGCTCTGGTCGTGTTCGTGGGGCAGTCCAAGGTATTCGTCCATGTTGAATGTTACCACGTTAGCAAAAGAAAGCTCTCCTGCCTGGTTCATCCTTGCGAGCTCCTTGTAAACTCCTATCGGGGAGGAGCCTGTGGGAAGTCCGAGCACGAAGGGTCTGTCTTCCTTGTGTGCCTTGATCTTGCCTGCTATGTAGTTTGCAGCCCACTTGCACATCTTGTTGTAATCGTCCTGGATTATAACTCTCATTTTCGTTCTCCTTAATATTAAAAGATGGATTTTAAACTAAATCATTAACAGTAAAAATAATACAGAAAATTACATTTAATGTCAATATTACTTTGAGCTCTTCCTGTGTTTTTTGGCCTTGCTCCAACGTAGCTTTTTAAGCACTATAAGGTAGAGTATCCATCCGATAATGGTGCCGATGGTGTTGTTGATAAGATCGTCAACATCCGCGGTGCCGAGCTTTGCGGAATACTGGGTGAACTCTATGCAGAGGCTGAACAGCAGGCCCAGAGGAATGGCTGCCCACCAATGCGCCAGCTTCTTTGAAAGACAAGGGATAATAAACCCGAACGGCACAAAAAGCAGCACGTTCAGTATGATATCCATAAGCAGTATCTTGCTCTTTACCGTTATCCAGGGGAAGCTTCCGCCGGTATTGACTACTATGGCGCGTTTCAGCGCAAAGAAAGGCTCCATGTTGAGCCTTGCGGTCTCTGACGGCTGCCTTGAAACTATCGCAAGAAATACCACAGCCGTAACAAAAGCAACGGCTATGAGCCAGCGCGCAAATCCCGACTTCGGCCATGCGCGCAGCATCAGCAGCGATCCGAATATAAATAAAATAGCTATAATAACTCTGTCCATAACCGTGTTATTATAGCATAGTATCGCATGCTATACCAAGCCCTATGTTAAAACTCCCGGCTTTTGCGGCCGGGAGCTTTGTTTTTATGGTCTAGTAGTGAGCTCTGAGCTGCTCGCCGTGGAGCACCAGTTCCTTTGGTTTTCTGCGGGTAATACCCGGATCCAGCGGCATCGGGTAGGATTCTGCCTCTACCAGCTCCTTGCGGACAAGCTTGCCGTCGAGATCGTGCGGCATCACGCCCATATCAAGGCACATACCTGCGGCAACACCGGCGGCGTGGCCTAGGTTGAAGCTTGGAGCTATGAGCCTGGACGCTATCTGTGCATGCCAGGTGGTGGAGATGCAGCGTCCAGCCGTCAGCAGGTTGTCCAGCCCCTTTGGAACAAGGCACCTGTACGGGATCTCGCAGTAGGTCTCCTGGTTGTTGCGGACCTCGTAGCCGCGGCCCTCCATAAACGGGTGCATATCCCAGTCGTTGCAGGCGCCGGCAGGCACGCAGTAGACGCCCTCTATAGGCTTGTCCACGTGAGTGTGAGCGTAGAAGCCCTTCTTGCGGCTGGTCGGATGGTGCTGGCAGAGTATATCCGTAACGATAGTTATACCGTCCTCGAACTTGTTGCCAACCAGAACATCCATATCGCTGAGGATGTAATCGCCTATTACCCTGCGGGTCTCTCTCATGCCAGGCAGAGATCCTATACCGGTCAGACGGCAGTTCTCGTAGCCCGGGAAGTACTTGCGGAACACGCCTTCCAGCATCAGCATCTCGCGGTGCTGCTCTATAGCCTGGCGGCTTACATCCTCCGGATCCAGGTTCCTGCAATTGTAGGAGTGGCAGACATCCACGGTAACATCAGCATCCTCGTCCTTGGTGCCCGGCACCTTGTAAGCCAGGAAGCCCGGGAACACGTAATCCGGCATGTCCTTATTGGCTATCGCCTGCGTAAACAGGTCGTAGGAATAGGACGATTTGCCCTTGGAAGCTTCTGTCTTAGCCCAGGCCGCGCTTGCCTCTTTATACTTTACAAGGTTTACATTAGCAAGCCTGAAAGCTATAGAAGACGGAGCGTTGTAGAAACCGAACTGGTTGGAGCCGCTGTCGCAGATGGCACCTGCGTAAGCACCAAGATCGCCGTCTCCTGTGGCATCTATGAACAGATCCGCCTCAACCTCGAACAGCCCGCCCTTGTTGTGGCAGATAGCGCTTATAACGTGGCCGTCCTCGCACCTTGCGTCAACAAGAGTGGTAAAGTACATGATCTGTACATTGGCCTCCAGCAGCATCTGTTCCAGCATGAACTTGCCCTTTTCGGGGTCCACAGCATCGTGGATATACTTGTTGCACCAGCCCTTTTCGTAGAGCCTGTCCACATACTCCTGAACAAAGCCGCACATGTAGCCGGCTATACCCGTTACGTAGTCGTTGGTCATAAGGCCGCCGAACGTACCCATCTGCTCTATGATCATAGTCCTGGCGCCCCGCCTTGCAGCATGCACAGCAGCTGCCACACCGGCAGGTCCGCCTCCGCAGACGAGCACATCCACATGATAATTCTTCATGATACTCCTCCTTTTTTAAAGATCAAAGAACACTGTTAATTATATCAAAGTGTACTGTTTATCCTGTCTATCTCGGCCGAAACAGCCTGATACAGACCCGGGAAAGTAGCACCGGGGCCGCCTCCTGCCATGCATGGGATGAAGTAGTGCCTGGAGCCCTCATCTATAGCCTGCTTTACAACGAACTTTACGCGCTCCTCGTTCCAGTCAGGATCGTCTATGTCCTGGTTGTCTATGCCGCACATAAAGCTTATCTTTCCGCCGTAATCGGCTATCATCTTGGGTATGTTGTTGGCCCTCATGCAGCCCTGCCATATGTCTATACCCATCTCTATCATGGAGGGGATAAGGTTGGCGCCGTAGGAATCCGAATGGTGGATGATCAGCTGCACGCCGTGGTCGTGGTAGTAGCCGTAGACCTTCTTGTAGGGCTCAAGGAAGAACTCTCGGAACATCTCCGGGGAAAGGAAGGACGAAGTCCTGCTGCCCCAGTCGTCGTGGTGAAGTATGGCCTCCGGGTGGACGTGCTCGCACAGCTGCTTTGCCCACTCCAGCTCCCAGTCCGTGATCATCTCTATGACCTCGTGCATAGCCTCCGGCTCCACGTAGAAGTTCAGCAGAGTGTTCTGCATCTCCATAAGGTAGTGGCACTGTTCGAATATTCCGGGCGCCACCATGCAAGTCCTGAAATACTCGTTGGTATCCACCTCTGCGGCAGCCTTTTCGAAAGGCGCCCAGTCCTCCGCGCTGAAATTAAGCGGCGGCGGAGTAACGTAGTCCCTCCAGTTTGCCACATCCTTTATAACTATATGCTCCTGATCGTGCACCGGGAAAGCGCCTGGAACGTTCTCCGGGAAAGACCTGTACACTCCCCAGGCGTTCCTTACGAGCATATCTCCTTTTTTAAGGCGGGGGTTCAGCTTGTTCATGGGCGAACCCTGCACCATCTTGAAAGCCTCAAACTGGTTTACATAGCGGTCCGGAGAGCCGCCGTGTATGGTCTCCAGGAGGTTTTGTCTTCTTGTAAGCATGATCTATTTTTTCTCCCGCAGCGCGATCAAGTAGTAAACGAATACGATTATTACCGGGATCAGTCCGAACAGGAACATCTTGCTGTAGCCGAAGCTGTCCGCAAGTCGTCCGCCAAGAAAGCTTCCCAGTATGATACCCACGTCGGACGCGCAGTGGAAGGTGCTGGATGCAGCCCCTCTGCGCTCTGCCGGAGCCGCTTTTATAGCTATGCTCTGCAGCGCCGGAGTGAGTATGCCGAATATGACTGACCACATAAGCGCGGCAATTATGTACACCACGAAACTCTTGCACAAAGACAAGGTTATCAGGTAGATAACGTAAGTGCCGAACGCCAGATAGACTTTTTTGTCTCTTATGCCCTCTTTTTGCGGCAGTTTGTCCAGCATGAACCTTACCGCTATCAGCCCCAGCGCGCTTGCAGTCGTGAACCATCCGGGATTTGAGAACCCCAGAGATCTTCCGTAGAGTATCACGTAGCTGCGAAGGCCAAAGCCAAAGTACGTTGAAAGCGCGGATACAAGGGCCGGCTTAATGGAGCGCACTTCAAAGAGCTTGGTAAGGTCGAACACATCCCTTAAGCTGAACTTTGCAGCCTTTCTCTCCGGCATGCGGTACACCAGCAGGAAGGACAGCGCCACAGCAACAGCCGTTGCCGCCACGGACATCATCACCAGAGCCGAAGGCCCGGAAGACTTGTAGGTTGACACGCTTATGGTTGCCGTAAACGCAGACATAAGGCTGGAGCAAAGAGTTACGTAGCCAATGCCCTTGTCCATCTTGTCCTTTGGCATGTAGTCGAACGCCACCGTATTGGTGATCTGCACTGACAGCCCGTTGCCCACGCCCATGGCAAGCCTGGCTCCCACGAACAGCCCGAACACCGGCGAATACAGCATCAGGAGCATGGTGGAAACATAGATGACCGAAGCCACTATGAACGCCTGCTTCCTGTTGCCGTTGTCTATTATCCAGCCGGCCACAGGCCTTGCGAACATTATCACCAGCGAGTACAGACTGTGTATGGTTCCGTAGGTGGTATTTGAGCCGCCCGCATCCACCACCCACAGGGAGAACGCGGATCCGACAATATAATTCGCGAAATTTACTGCAGCTCCCATCAGGAGGATGATACAGAAGTACTTGTTGAAAAGCCTTGAACCCTCCTGCGGAGGCGTGTATTCTTTTTTACCTTCAAGTGTCATCTGATTATCACCTTTTTAACAGCCTTAACTACAGGTGCACCCAATTAAGGGTGCACCTGACCGAAGAAAGGAACGTTACGGCAATTTACATTATGAAACCGAAGAGTGTGAAGCAAGCGAAGGCTATGAGAGCCCACAGAGCAGTGTAGAACCAGCCCTTTGTCCAAAGGAACTTGCTTGTCATTGCTTCGTGTCCGGTGATCAGCGGAGCAAGGGAGCTGGCTGCCGGAGTAATGAATGCGAAGAAGCAGCAGAATGTAATGGTGGAGCAGATAGCAGTTGCATTGCCCTGTCCTGCCAGCTGGTTCTGGCAAGCGAACGGAATAAGTATCGTATTGAGTATGTACGCTATCGGAGCGCCATTGAGGAACTGAGTGAGCGTGCAGCAGAATACTGTAGCAACCAGCACCATCGCAACGAAGCCCATGTTGCCCAGCACCGGGGTCAGAGCCTCAAGGAGCCACTGCTTGATTCCGTAAGTATCGGAGCTTATAGCCTGGCCGCAGATGTTGATGCATGCGATCATCAGGACCGTGCCCCACATAATGTTGTCGCGCAGGTATCTGCCGCCGTCCATAAAGGACTTGCCGTCTTTCTTATGAGGTACGCAGAGCACTGCAAAGATTATGATCCATACCCAGGTGTTGCCCAGATTGCTCATGAAGGCCTGGAAAGCACCGCCCTTAGGCAGGAAGGAGATGAGCAGAAGGAGAACGACGCCTACTACGAAAGCACCGAGGAATACCTTCTGACGGAAGTTGAACTTTGTTCCTTCGCCGCCGACATCCAGCTTGTTGCTGTCGATCTCACCAAGAGGCTTGAGGTTGCACTTGAAGATGTACTTCATGGAGAGGATGTAGAGGACAAGGAATATGATAACTGTCGCGCAGGTGGAGAAGAGGTACTGAGCCTGGTTGAACTCGATACCGTAGGTAGCCATGATACCTGTTGCGATAGCCAGCGTATTGATGTGTACGCCCTTGAACGGGAGCATGTAGGAACCAATGTTGGATACATAGATTCCAAGCAGTATGAACTTGTACTCCTGGGAGTCTTTCTTGTAGCCAGCTGCTTCTATAACACCTTCAGCTACCTGATACATCATCAGTATGGAAGCTGTTCCGGTGGTGAGCATGGAGAGGATAGTTGTTACAAGGAAGAGCATGAACAGGAAGATCATCGGATGTCCTTTGTTTATCTTAAGGCTCATCAGCTTGTTGGCCAGAACGAACGGTGCTTTGGTGTCTCTCAGAGCACCGCAGATCGCCCAGACGAAGATGATCATTACAACTGTGGAGTTGCCCATCCAGGCCTGCAGCACCGCTGTGGATTTACCATATCCGTGGATGACCAGCGCGATAAGTCCCATCAGAGGCGGCCATATCGCTTCTTTTGTGCAGACCAGCATCAGAAGCACGCCGAAGTAGATACCCAGAATGTCCACACCGAGATCGGTAACTGTGGACCAGGGTTTAACTACCAGGCCGAATCCGAAGATCAGGAACAGCGAGATCGCTGTCAGGAACGGATATGCTGTTAATCCGCTCTTCTTCTTTTCCAGACTGTCAGACATTTTAAACCTCACTTTCAATAACAATGAACAAATAATGCCAGATGTCCAAGGTGATAATCACCTCAGTTAAATGATAATACTTTGACAAATTGCACTCAAATGCGAAATAAAAATTGTAGTATCCACTAAGACGGATTGATGTATCCGAATTACGGGATAATAATCCGCATAATGGCAACACAAGCTGCAGTTAATAATGTATAATTAAATAACAAAGCCTGGGAGGTGGGTCATGGATATAGATATCATCAAAACGGTTCTGGATGTTGCAAGGCTGAAAAGCTTCAGCGCAGCTGCACTTTCGGTGCCCTGCTCGCAGTCGTGTGTATCAAGGCGCGTGGAGTACGCGGAGGAGCAGCTTGGGGTAAAGATCTTCGACAGGCCTCCTTTCGGCAGGTCCAGGGAAGTAACGCTCACCCCCGCCGGCGAGAGCATAATCAAGTCCATGGCAAAGATAGTCGATGCCTACACGGAACTTTACGAAACCGCAGACGAGCTTTCCGGAAGCTTCAACGAAAAGCTCTCCATAGGCGCCAGGAGCTACATGATGCCGCCCCTTGCCGCAACTCTTATAAAAAACGATTTCTACGAGGTCTGCCCCAACATTGCGCTTACAATGAAGACTGACGATCTGGCCAGCCTTATAGCGTCTTTCAGGACAAGGCACATAGACGCAGTCGTATTTCCGGCGGCCAAGCTGGACAAGCACGCCATGCAGCTGCAGGACGACGAAAGCCTTCAGTTCCTGGGCTCTGTGCCGCTTTCTGTGGGGTTTTCGGCTAACGACCCGCTTGCGCAAAAGGATACTGTCACTATCAAGGACCTGGACGGAAGGCCCTTCCTACTTAATATAGAGACCTCCGCCGACAAGGTGGACGGAGTGTCCCCTGCCGGCGTGGACAGGCTGCGCGAATCCTTCGAGAACCACGGCTGCAAGCTGAACGCTGTGGCAATACCGCACAACATACTGGACGTCCGCTACCAGAAAGCCATAGACGGAGAAGGCATAGTGCCTTCCCACACCCCTAAAGAGTGGCGCCGCATGGGCGGCCTTAAATACGCGCTGGTGGAAGACAGCGGCATAAACCTGTCCTACTACATACTCTGCGCAAAAAGCCGCAAAAACAAGGCCCTGGAGAAGTTCATAAGGTTCATATCTTCGCACCTTAATTAGCCGTTTTGGCTGGGCCCAGCCGGGAGAAAAGCGCAATGACCATACTTCAGCTTACGTATTTTCTTAAGATCTACGAGACCGGAAGCTACACTGCGGCTGCCGAGGATCTTTTCGTTACCCGCTCTGCGCTGTCCAAGTCCCTTAGGGAGCTGGAGTCAGAACTTGGAGGAGCTCTTTTCGAAAGGACGCCCTCCGGCCTTGCAGTTACCACGGCCGGAAAAGCCTTAAGGGACAAGGCTCTGGAGATACTCTCCATCTACGAGGAGACCAAGAGCACTGTGCGACAGGTCCTGGAAGAAAAAGCCGGGACCGTTACCCTGGGCGTTACCCCGGCAACGACTATAACCGTGTTCCCAAGGCTCTACAGGGGCTTTTCCGCAAAGTACCCGGGCATTACCCTGCTGCCTGTGGAGGGCGGCAATTCCAAGGTCCAGAACATGCTGGAGACCGGTCAGATGGATGCCTGCATAACCACGTATTCCGAGAAGTTTCCGGACAGCAAAGGCAGGCTCAAGATGTCCGAAGATCTACGCAGCACGGTCCTGGAGCAGACAGAGCTGGTGCTTTGCGTAAGCAAGGACCACCGCCTGGCCTCGGCCGCGTCCGCATCCATAGAGGATATAGAAAAGGAAAAGTTCGTTTTCATGAAGCGCCCCATTCAGCGCGAGGCCGAGCTTTCCAGCAGGTTTGCGCGCGCCGGCAAAGAGATAAACATACTCACCCGCACGTCCCAGTCCCTTACGCTTAAGGCGCTGGTTGCAAGCGGCCTTGCCATATCCCTGCAGCCAAAGGGCATGATAGACGACGGCGCGGAGGTCATAGGCGTGCCTCTGGATCCCCCTGCCCCATACCTTAACGTCCTTGTCTGGAACGAAAAATGCAGGGCCAAGGAGAGCACAGACCTGTTCATAAAATACTGCCTGGAACAGAGCGTTCTGTAAAATCACAAAAATACATAAGAGACTTAAGTCGCGCCACCCTATACCGGCGCGACTTTTTTTCACACCCGCGTCAATTTATTGAGTCGTTCGCAGGGGTACTTTTGCCTTTATACTTAAGTTGCCAGAATGTCCGTTATCATTTCATTTTCAAGGAGGTAACTATGGCTTTCTACAACGAACCTGCCAAGCAGGTAGAGATCTATGCAGAATGTGATATCCTTGTGGTCGGCAGCGGATGCGCAGGCCACAGTGCAGCTATCTCCGCAGCAAGAGCCGGCGCTAAAAACATAATTCTTATGGAGCGCTACGGCTACTCCGGCGGAGATGTTACAGGCGGCCTGGTGCTTATGGTACCGGACCTTTCGTGGTACAACAAGTCTTTCGTAAGGGGTATACAGGAGGAGTGGTTCACAAGGCTTCAGGACTACGACAAGACCCTGGTAGTGGGCCCCACCCTGGACGAGATCGGGGATACAGACCCCGCTAAGATCAACCGCTGGCAGAACTACATGGACTGCACCAGCAAATCTGCCCCCAAGCGCCTCGTCCGCAGCATGTATTTCGACGGCGAGCATCTTAAGATAGAAATGGACAAGATGCTTATGGAGTACAAGGACCAGATCCGCGTGCTCTACCACTCCTGGGGAACCTCCCCGATAATGGAGAACGGCGTCTGCAAGGGCGTGCTGTTCGAGAGCAAGGAAGGCCGCAAGGCTGTAATGGCCAAGGTGGTCATAGATGCTACCGGCGACGGCGATCTTTTCCGCCAGTCCGGCACGGACTACGATATTTCTTCCGATCCTCTTACCAGAGGCCGCACGATGACTCTTGCCTGGAGGATAGGCGGAGTTGACTCCTGGGCGTTCAATGAATGGAAGAGGGTCAACCCGCAGGCTGCAGCCGCAATGCGCGAGGGCTGCTCCAAGATAGCAAAGAACTACAGGTGCTTCGGCGTTGGCGGCTCCGTACACGGCCCCTACGGCACGCACATAATCACTAACTTCCACAGAGACCGCAACTGCGCAAATATCAAGGATCTTACCGAGTGCGAGATGAACACCCGCGTAACCATCCGCGAGATAATCGACTACATGAAGGAATGCTGCCCGGTTGCTTTCCGCAACGCTTTCCTCTACGACATTGCGCCGCAGACAGGCGTCCGCTGCAGCTACAGGCTCCAGGGCGAGTACGTTATGACTCCTTACGACTTTGCCTTTGCGCCCAAGTTCGACGACGTTATTGCATGGCACTCCACAGTCTGCGAGATCAACGACTGCGGTCCGGTGGAGATCCCTTACAGGGCTATCCTGCCTAAGCGCGTTGAAGGCATGCTCTGCCCGGGCAGGCACCTCTCCGCGGACGCTGTTGCCATCGACTGGCTCAACCTTATTCCGCAGTGCATAGGCACAGGCCAGGCAGCCGGCGTTGCAGCCCACGTTGCTCTTACCGACGGCACCACGCTCCACGATGTAGACATCAGGAAGGTCCAGGACATCCTGGCCGGCGAGCAGGACATTCCTCTGCCCAGGAACTCCCACACCGACAGCAGCTACACCGAACTTTGCGAGGAAAAACAGTACGGCCTCTACACAGACCTTGCCAAGAAGGCTCACGAAGACCCGGCTGAGTTCGAAAAGTACCGCCAGTCTGGCATAGGCGGCTGGGAAGCCTACCTCAAGAGCGTCAAATCCGGCCACTAGGCCAGCCTCAAAGGACGGCTCTCCCTGGCGAACTTATCACAGTACTCAAACGCCCCGCCCGGAACACCTCCGGACGGGACGTTTTTCTGCACAACAGTTCTAGCTGTAAAGCATTCTGTCTACAGGACCTCAAAACTAGCTTTCTCCATCCTTAAAACACAAGGAGGCGCAGATCATGGAATACAAACGCACGGTACAGTACTACGAGACAGACAAGATGGGTATCACCCACCACGCCAACTACATCCACTGGATGGAGGAAGCCCGCATAGATTTTCTGGAGAAGATAGGCTGGCCGTACCAGCGCCTGGAAAAGGAAGGCCTGGCGTCTCCGGTAACCAAGCTGGAATGCAAGTACGTGCGCCCCTGCACCTTTGCGGACGAGATAACTATCCGCACCTTTGTTAAGGATTTTGACGGCATACGCCTGACATTCGGCTACGAGATGACCAAGGCCGACGGCACCACAGTCTGCGTTGCGCAGAGCACCCACTGCTTTATAAACAGCTCCGGCCGCCCCATCCGCGCCGACCAGGCCAGCCCCGCCCTCTGCGAAGAGCTCCTGAAACACAAAGAATAACAACACGGGTGCGCGGA